>NZ_KK073872.1:660000-1010000 GCF_000585335.1 Cloacibacillus evryensis DSM 19522 | reverse complement strand
GCCGGTCGTGGTCTCCGTCGGCCCCTGACTGTAGCCCGAGCTTATCTGTGCCCGCAGCTGGTTGATGAAGATAACCGTCGTCTTGCTCTTCGCGATGGCTGATGTGAGGCGGCGCAGCGCGTAGCTCATGAGGCGCGCGTGAAGCCCGACCTGATTGCTGCCCTCTCCCATTTTTCCGTCTATCTCGGCCTGCGGCGTAAGCGCGGCCACCGAGTCTACAACGACGAGGTCAAGCGCGCCGCTGCGGACCAGGGTGTCCAGTATATAAAAAGCCTGTTCGCCGCTGTCGGGCTGCGACAGGTAAAGGTTCGCGGTGTCCACGCCGAGCGCCGCCGCCAGACGCGGGTCCAGCGCATGCTCGGCGTCTATGAAGGCGGCGATACCGCCGGCTTTCTGCGCTTCGGCGAGTATGTGAAGGGCTATGGTGGTTTTTCCGCCGCCCTCAGGGCCGAATATTTCAACGACGCGTCCGCGCGGGACGCCGCCGATGCCGAGAGCGACGTCAAGAGGAAGGATTCCGCTTGGGATGACCTCAACCGCGTGCTGCACTTCGTCTCCGAGACGCATGATGGAGCCGTCGCCGAATTTTCCCCTTATCTCACCAAGGGCCTGCGCCAATATGTCTTCTTTGGTTACCGCCTTTTTTGCCATCTCTCTGCCTCCATTTATTCTAAATTTTTACTTTTTGATTTCATTTATGATTATATCAGAGTTTGCCGCGGAGCTCAAAGTGTTTCAGCGGCGTGTAGATCGGTCCGCCCGGGGTGAGCTCGCTTTTCATCATGACGATCTCTTTTACGCGCCAGGCCGGAAGTTCGATTTTATCTTTTTCTATCGCTTTGACGGCCGCCTCCGGCAGAGGTCCGTGTTCATTGCGGCGTCCCAGCGTTATGTGCGGCGAAAATTTCCGCCATTCTTTTGCCACGCCGCAGCGAAAGGCACAGGTCTCGGCCTTCTGCTGAAGTTTTTTCAACTTCCCGATCTCCCCGCCGATGCCGGTCCAAACAACTCTCGGGGCGCTGAGGCTCGGGAAGCCGCCGACGCCCGATACCGATAATTCAACAGGGCCGCCGATATCTTCTTTATTCAGCAGTTTCGCGATCGCCTCCGTCATATCGGGATGTATCTCTCCGCAGAATTTAAGGGTTATGTGGATAGTCTCGGGAGCGACCCATCTTATCCCCGTTTCCGCGGATCTCCTGGCCGCGAGCCATTCACCAAGGGCATCTGTATGTCCCTGCGGGAGCTTTATACAGATGAATACGCGCAGGAGCCTTCCCGCGAGAGGGGGGATTCAGCCGCCCATTATTTCAAAACTCCGCCGCGCCCCTCGGCGGCAGCGCATTTTTCGATCAGGCAGGAGAGGACCCGTTCCGTGGTCCGGCGGCGGATATCGTCGCGGCCGCCATCGAAGCGGCAGCAAAAGGCCTCCGTGCCTTTTTCCGAACTGAAGCCGAACCAGACGGTGCCTACCGGCTTCTCATCGGAACCTCCGCCGGGCCCCGCGATGCCGGTGACGCTCATCGCGATGTCGGCGCCATATATCCGGCGCGATCCTTCGGCCATTTCGCGCGCGCATTCCTCGCTGACGGCGCCGTGTTTCTCAAGCGTGGACGGGGAGACGCCGAGGATGTTCTCTTTCGCGCTGTTTATGTATGTCACGGCTGATCCCCAGAAAATATCCGAGGCTCCGGGAATGCCGGTCAGCGCGGCGGAGATCATCCCGCCTGTGCAGGATTCGGCAAGGGACAGCGAAAGTCCGCGATCCCGAAAATTTTTGATGACCCCGGCTGCAAGTACGTCAAGTTTTCCCGTCATTTCCCTATCAGCTCCAGAATCGTTGAAAGTCCTCCGGCAAAGATAAGCCAGTGTATGAAATGCAGGAGCAGGTTGACGATCACGCCGCCCGCGATATCGTCGGCCATTATCCCGATCCCGCCGGGGAGTTTTTCAAATTCTTTGACGGGAAAGGGTTTCGTTATGTCTACGATGCGGAAGAGGAAAAGAGCCACCACCGCGTAGGTGAGTTCAAACCCCCATGAGGATATCCATACGCCGACGACTTCGTCGATAACGGCCTCGCCGGGATCTTCGCGCCCCGCGGCCTTCTCATATTTATCGGCCGCGTAACAGCCGATGGCCGCCACCGCCGCGATAGCCCAAATAGGGATGCCGCCAAAGAGCAGCCACAGCACGGTCCCGGCGATCGAACCAAGCGTGCCCGGCATCTTTGAGTAGCGTCCGAGGGTGCCGACCGTGGCGATCATTCCATACCATGTCTTCATTTCCGGGGTAAGTATCATATTTCTTCTCCTGTCATGTCGTGCGGCATCGCCTCTGCAACGCGCAGGGTTATGATGTCGCCCTCCTTCAGATCTTCTCTGATATTGCGTATCTCTATTACTCCGTCGACCTCCGGAGCCTCGCGGAAGGAGCGCCCTTCGGCGTAGCCCTCTTCTCTCTCTATCTTTTCTACCAGCACTTTTAGTTCCCTGCCGATAAAACACCGCTGGCGCCCGAAGGATATCTCCTCCTGAAGACGCATGAGCTCGCCGAGGCGCCTGTTTTTCGTCCGCTCGGGGACCTGTTCCTCAAGCGCCGCCGCGACCGTCCCCTCCTCGGGGAAGAAGGTAAAAGCTCCCATCCTGTCAAAGCGCACCTCGCTGACAAAGTTTTTCAAGTTGTCAAAGTGCCGTTTCTTTTCCCCGGGAAAGCCTACCATGCAGGTCGTGCGCAGGGCGAAATCAGGGTTTATCTCCCGCGCCGTGCGGAATATCCCACGAAGCGTCTCCGGCGCGATGCCGCGGTTCATCGCCGCGAGTATCTCCGGGTCCCCATGCTGGACGGGAATGTCAAGATAGGGCAGGACCTGCCGCCCCGCGGCGACGCGTTCAAGAAGCGCGCGGTCTACGCGCGAAGGGTGCAGGTAGAGCAGTCTTATCCACAAATCATGCGGCAGCGAACTTTCGAGGGCGTCCAGCAGCTCTATGAGGCGCGGCCTGCCGTCTGTGTCAGTCCCATAAACGGTAAGGTCCTGGCCGACGACGCAGAGTTCGCGCGCTCCCTCTTCCGCAAGCTGCGCCGCCTCTTTTACGATGACCTCGACCGGCAGGCTGCGCAGCGGGCCGCGGATGCCGGGGATGGCACAGTATGTGCAGCAATTGCCGCAGCCCTCGCTTATTTTAAGGTAGCGGCTGTATTTTGACGACAGGGGCAGCGTTCCGCGGCGGCGCGCGTCATCCCCGGGCGTCTTCAACTGTTCGAGGACGAACTTCCAGTCTTCCGTTCTGGCCCAGAAATCCACCAGCGGCACCTCGGAGGGGAGGTCTTCCCCGTAGCGGTTCACAAGGCAGCCCACGACGCCGATCTTCTGAAGTTTTTTATCTTTTTTGAGTTCCTCGAGGTCGAGTATCGCCGCGATACTCTCCTCCACCGCCGGGCGTATAAACCCGCAGGTGTTCACCAGCGCGCATTCCGCATCTTCCGCCGACGGCACGAGCTCATGTCCGGCGGCGGCGAGCGCTCCGGCGAGGCATTCGCTGTCCACCCGGTTTTTAGCGCAGCCAAGCGTCAGGCAATATATTTTCATTTATATAAAGTATTGATGTCGTCGCTGACAGGCTGGTTCAGCATGTAAAGGCTGAGGCCGTTGTCGGTGAGCCCCGCGGATATCCCTAGGGATAAACGGATGCGCGCCTTGAACGGGTTGAGCCTGCCGCCCGACATTACCCCCATTTCCGTAAGTTTTTCAAATGAGCCCTCAAAATCGTTCGTCTTGTGCACATGGCACTGGAAGCAGCGGGAGGTTATCACCACCGGTATCCGGCGTCTGAGGATATTGCGGATAGGCGGCACCCACAACGGAGGCACGTTGCCGGCCCCGAAGCCGGCGAGCACCAGGCCGCCGAGCTCTCTGTGGGCGGCGAGAAACGACAGCAACCCGTCTCCGCCTCCGAGCGAGGCCCACATTATCTCAACACAGGGAAGCTCTTTCGGCCTCCGCGCCAGAAACGAGGGACGCCTGGGTTCGCTGAAGAATTTGATCTCGCCGTTGAGCATCTTTCCGACCGATCCCCTCTCCTGAGACTGGAAGGCGCTGTCCGGCGAGCCGGGGTCAACAAGCGTCACGTCGTCAGCTCCGAAGAGTTCGCCGCTGGAGCAAAGAAGCACGCCCTTGTCCCTTGCCATGGGCGAGATCGCGGCAAGCACGGAACAGTGCAGGTTCACAAGCCCCTCTTTGAGGCCGGCGCGCCCCTGTACCATGAGGTTGGCAAAAATCACCGGCTCCGAATGCTGCCAGAGCAGGTTGACGAGGTATGCCATCTCTTCCATGACGCCGCTGCCGCAGACGGTGATTATACCCGTATAGCCCTCGGCGATGAGCGATTCAAACATCTCCTCCATCGCCAACGTCATCGGCATGGAATAATGCGTGCTTGGCTGGCAGCTCCACTCCTTTATCTCACAGCAGCGTGCGAGGTCTTCAGGCAGATAGCCCAGCAGGATACCAGGGTCGGCACTTTCCTCATCCGCGGAAAAATTACCGGCTATGACAAGCGCGAGTTTAGGTAACGGAAGCAATATGACTCCTCCATCCTTTGCGATCATAAAAATGCTTCTCTTCCATGTTGCATTTTAGCGCAAAGAGGCAAAGGTTTCAAATTGCTATGGACTTTTATCACTTTTCCGTATATCTTCTTACGTGGTAAAAAATAATGAGAGGAGTTTTGCATTGGAGGCACTGTCATCTTTTTTAAGCTGCGGAATCCAGCTCTTCGGGGATTTGATACAGTGGCTGGTAGAGGTCATCGGGCACCTTGGGTATCCGGGGATCGTCGGCCTCATGTTCCTCGAGTCATCCTTCTTTCCGTTTCCCAGCGAGGTCGTGATACCGCCGGCCGGCTACCTCGCATGGAAGGGAGAGATGAATATATTCCTCGTGATTTTCAGCGGGATCGCGGGCAGCATCTTGGGCGGCCTGTTCAATTACTGGATCGCCGTGCGCTGGGGACGCCCCATCTTTGAAAAATACGGGAAATATTTCTTCGTCACTCATGAGTCACTTGATAAGGCGGAGGTCTTTTTTGCCCGTCACGGACATATAAGCACGTTCACGGGGAGGCTGCTGCCCGTGATACGCCAGTACATCTCGCTGCCCGCCGGGCTCGCGCGGATGCCGCTCGCGCAGTTTTCATTCTACACCGCGCTCGGCTCGGGAATATGGGTCGTCATCCTCGCGCTTGTCGGATACTTCCTCGGCAGCAATCAGGCGATGATCCACCAGGAGATGAGGAAGATAAGCCTCTGCCTGATCGCGGCCTGCGCCGTATTGATTGTGATATACATATTTATCTACCGCCGCAGACAGCACAAATAGAAGCTAATTTTCAGTTTTTTAATTACAATTAATCCTCTTTTGCGTCAAGCGGGAGAGGATTTTTTCTTTTATTCCGTTTCACAAATATTCCACATTATCGCAATATATCGACTTTCCACCTTATGGGTTGTAATTTTCAGAGCCAAGGCGTATATTCCCATCCGTTTTGCAAAAAGTGAAGAGACGGTTTTTGTTAAAAATATAAACATTTCCGTTGATTCGCCATTTTCTTTGGAGGTAAGATATATGACTATACAGGCTTGGGCGGCGCTTGCCATCTTTCTTGGCGTGATAATCCTCGCCGCCAGCGGCAGAATGAAGACCGCCACCGCCTCTTTATTCGGCGCATCCGTCATGGTGGCGAGCGGGCTGCTTTCGTCGGAGGACGCGGTCAAAGCGATAGACCACAACACCGTCGGGCTGCTCGTCGGCATGATGATCGTCGTCGGCATTCTTTCAAAGAGCGGCCTCTTCCAATATCTCGCCGTCAAGGCGATAAAGGTAACGGGCGGCAGGCCGATTCTTATATTCTGGATATTGTCGCTGCTGACGGCGGTGCTCTCCGCGTTTCTCGACAATGTTACGACGGTGCTGCTGGTGACTCCGGTAGTGCTTTCGCTCTGCGAACTTATCTCGATGAATCCTCTGCCGCTGCTTCTGATGGAGCTATTCGCCTCAAACATCGGCGGGACGGCCACGCTCATCGGCGACCCGCCGAATATGATAATCGCCTCCGTCGCCGGTTTCTCGTTCAACGACTTCATCGTCATCCTCGCGCCGGTCGCCGCCGTCATCCTCTGCGCGACGACGGCGTATGTCGCTTTTTACTACAAGAGCGAGCTGAAGTCCGACCCGGACGCCGCGGAGCGCCTCAGCGAAGTCGACGAATCGAAGCTCATCGTCAACAGGCCGCTGATGATCAAATCCGTGGTCATCATCGTGCTGGTGCTCATAGGATTCACCACGCACCGCATCTTCCACCTCGACGCGTCGGTGGTCGCCCTGACCGCGGCGGGAGCCCTGCTGGCAATATCGCTGCTTGACGAGGGAACGATACTCCATAACGACGTCGAGTGGCCGACGATAATATACTTCCTTTCCCTATTTATCATGGCGGGAGGGCTGAAGGCCAACGGCGTCCTGGAGGAGGCCTCCAAGCTGCTGACCCTCTTGTTTGCCGGCAATCCGCTGCTGATGCTCATGGCGACGCTGTGGATATCGGGGCTCGTCTGCGCCTTCATCAATAACATCGCCTTCACCGCGATATTCGTACATATCATCGGTTCGATGGGGCAGGCTGCCGGCGTCGCCCCGGAGCCGCTTTACTGGGCGCTGGCGCTGGGAGCCTGCCTGGGCGGGAACGGTACCTACTTCGGCGCGGCGGCCAACGCCGTCGTCGCCGATTTCGCGGCAAGGGAGGGCATAGAGATACCTTTCGCGGCCTTTTCAAGGATCGGCCTCCGGATCGTCTTTATCTCGCTGTTGATCTCTTCCGCCGCCCTGCTTTGGATAGGACGCGGCCTTTGGATGTAGCGTGCCGTAGTATAATAATGACATTGGGTGAAGAATTCCGACAGGAGGAATGAGATTGAAGATCGGCGAATTGATGAATAAAGAAAAAGTCGTGCTGCATGAGAGCGATACAATAGAGAGGGCGATCGAGATGATCCTCCGCCACTGCCGCACGGGAGTGCCGGTGCTCTCCGCCGACGGCAGGGTCCGCGGCTTCGTAAGCGAGGAGGACATCATCAAAAAGTGTCTGCCCGGATATATGACCACGCTGAAAAACGCCGCTTTCCTGCCGGACTACGGGCAGTTCGCAAAGCGCTTCGCCGCCATCCGCTATAAGCTGGTGACGGAGATCATGCAAAAAAACGTCGTCTGCTTCAAAAAGGATGACAGCGACTTCACCGTCGCCGCCGAGATGATCCGCCGTCATTTCAAGATCTGCCCGGTCACGGATGAAAACGGCTTTTTCGTCGGCTGCATCAGCCGCGCCTACCTGATCCGCTCGATGATCCTTGAAAAGAACCGCGGGGAGAAGGCCGTATTAAAGTATGAATGATAAAAGCAGGGCGGCTCGCGGCCGTCTTTGGAGCCGTCCGGCAGGGGCGGGCGACTCCAAAGCGCCGCCTTTTGCCCTCTTCTGTTTTTTCCGTCTTCCGCCGCGGCGGATGGACGCCTGAGGCTTCTCTTCGCGCAATACTTCAAACTTTTACACTTTTATTTTAACCGAATAATGGTATCATTTCAGACGTAACGAAAGTGCAGCATTGCGCTTTCGCCGCGTTTGGCCCTCATTGGGCAATCAATATCACTGGGAGTGGTTTTATGTACAGCAGTCGTAAGGCAGTATCTCTTCTCATGGCCGTGGCTCTCGTCATGGTCGCCTGCACCGGCGCGATGGCGGCAACGCTCAACGCCTATACGGTCATGCCCGAAAAGTATGCCTCAAAGGTCTTCGAGCAGTTCACGAAGGACACCGGCATCAAGGTAAACTTCATCCGCTTCTCATCAGGCGAGGCCCTCGCCCGCCTCGTGGCGGAAAAGAACAACCCGCAGGTCGACATCCTCCTCGGCGGCCCCGCGGATATCTATACGGCGGGACAGAAGGACAACGTATTCGCCGTCTATGTGCCGAAAGAGCAGAAACTGACCCCGGCGGAATACAGGGACCCCGGCAACCATTGGACCGGGATCGGCCTCATCCCGCTCTGTTTCCTTACCAACACCGACTTCCTCAAGAAGAACAACCTTAAAGCCCCCGGATCATGGCAGGATCTCCTGAACCCCGCCTACAAAAACGGCCTGCAGATGGCCGACGCCCGCACGTCGGGAACGGCGACGGAGCGTATCTACAGCCTGATCGGAGTCTACGGCGTGGACGGAGCCTTCGACTATCAGAAGAAGCTGCACAAAAACGTCCAGCTCTATACAAAGAGCGGCGCCGGCGGCGCGATGCCGATAGCGCAGGGACAGGCGGCAAGCGGGATCTTCTACCTCGTTGACGCGCTCGACATCCAGCAGCAGGGATATCCCGTGATCATCACCTACCCGAAAGAGGGCGTCACCTTCGGCATAGAGGCGACCGGAATGATAGCCGGCGCGAAGAACCCCCAGGAAGCGAAAAAATTCATCGACTGGGCGACGAGCCCCAAGCTGGGACAGTTCTTCGTCGATCAGAAGATCAACTACATTCCCGTCGTGAAAGGCGTGAAGATCACCAACCCCGCGCTTGATATGTCAAAGGAGAAGCTCCTTAAGGTCGGGGCCGAACACAAGGGCGACAAGCGCAAGTCTTACGTCGAGCGCTGGATCAACGAAGTCATCCGTTAATTTTCAATTTTAGGGCTGCGCGTGAGCTTACTCCCGCGCAGCCCTTTTCATAGCAAAGGAGTACGAAAACATGGCGTCATCCTCTTCAATGAGACGCGACCCCGCGCTGCTGCCGGTAGTCGCCGCGCTTTGGCTCGCATTGGGGTTTTTTGTCGTTTATCCATTCGTCAAGCTGCTGATCACGACCTTTATCGTTGACGGACGGCTTTCGCTCGCCAACCTCATGCTCGTATTTTCAAACGGCTACGACCGCCTCGCCTTCGTCAACAGCATCTGGCTGGCGGTCGCCGTCGCCGTGATGGGCACCTTTCTCGGCTTCGTATTCGCCCTGGCCGTTACAAGGATAAACCTCTCCGCGCCGCTCAGATGGTTCATCTCCGCCGTAACAGTGCTGCCGCTGATCTCGCCGCCCTTCACGAGCAGCATAGCGCTGACTCTCTCGCTGGGGCCGAACGGCATAATCCTGAAATTTTTCGGCATCCCCGATTTCAACATATACGGCTTCTGGGGGACCTGGATCTCGGAATCTCTCACGTACTTTCCCGTCGCCTTCCTCACGATAACCTCCGTGCTGGCCTGTATAGATCCCAACCTGGAGGACGCGGGGCTATCCCTCGGAGGCTCGCCGTTCCGCGTCTTCCGCACGGTGACCTTCCCCTTGACGATGCCGGCCATCGCCAACTCGATCCTGCTGCTTTTCGCCTGCTCGCTCGCCGACTTCGCGACGCCGCTCGTGCTCGCCGGACACCAGTTCCCGGTGCTGCCGACGCAGGCATATCTGCAAATAACGGGCATGTACGACCTCAAGGGCGGCGCGGCGCTCTCCTTCGCGCTGCTCGTCCCGGCGCTGCTCGTCTTCGTACTGCAGCGCTTCTGGGTGAGCCGCAAAAGCTACGTTACGGTGAGCGGCAAATCGGGCGCGCAGACGAAGATCAAGGGTATCGGCACGGCGGGCGAGGCGGCGGTGCTCGCGATATGCGCCGCGGTCATCTCCTTCATCCTCTTCCTCTACGCGCTGATCGTGATGGGAGCGTTTACAAAAGCCTGGGGGCTTGACAACAGTTTTACCTGGGAGAGCTTCGCCTACGTATTCAACCACGGGCGCAAAGCGATGCTGGACACGCTGATAATCGCCTGCATCGCGACGCCTCTCGGCGGACTACTCGCGGTATCGATAGCCTACATCACACAGCGCAAAAGCTTCTGGGGCAACGGCCTGATGGAGGTCGTCTCCCTGCTGAACTTCGCGCTGCCGGGAACGGTCGTCGGCATCGCCTACATCATCGCCTTCAACAGCCAGCCGCTCGTGCTGACAGGAACGATGTCCATTCTCGTGGCGGCATACGTATTCCGCTACGACTCGGCGGGAATACGCTCCGTCATCGCCTCGCTGCACCAGATAGACCCCTCGCTGGAAGAGGCGTCGCTGAGCCTCGGCGCATCGTCGATCGGCACCTTTAAAAACGTGACGCTGCCTCTCGTCGTCCCGGCGCTGCTCGCGGGGATGAAATACCTTTTCATCCATTCGATGACGGCGATCAGCGCGACGATCTTCCTCGTCTCCGTGAGCTGGTCGCTGCTGACCGCAAGAATATTGGAGTGCATGACGGAGCTGCAGTTCGGGAACGCCTGCGCCTTCTCGGTCGTGCTCATCCTGCTCGTGTTCATTTTCAACGGGATGCTGACGCTCCTAGTGCGGGGCGCCGGCTATAACTACAGAGGGCAGGGAGGAAATCTGTAATGGCTGTAGATCTGCATCTTAAAAATATAACAAAAACCTTCATCAAAGACGGCGTAAAATTCGACGCCGTCGAAAGAGTTGACCTCGAAGTGGCGGGCGGCGAACTCGTAACCTTCCTCGGCCCCTCCGGCTGCGGCAAAACGACGACCCTGCGCATGGTGGCCGGCTTTGAGGCCCCCACCTCGGGGCGCATCCTCATAGACGGCGCGGACGTCACGGAAGTGATGGTCAACAAAAGGGAGATCGGCTTCGTCTTTCAGAACTACGCGCTCTTCCCGCACATGACGATCGGAGACAACGTCGGTTACGGACTGAAAATGCGCTCCGAGAGCTCCGCCGATATCGCCGGGAAGGTCGGAGAAGCGCTTGAAATGGTCGGCCTTAAAGGCACGGAGAGACGATACCCCAACCAGCTCTCGGGCGGCGAGCAGCAGCGCGTCGCGCTGGCGCGCGTCCTCGTCATGCGCCCGAAAGTGCTGCTGATGGACGAACCTCTCTCAAACCTCGACGCGAAACTCCGCCTCCACATGAGGACGGAGATCCGCAGTATCCAGAAACAGCTCGACATCACCTGCCTCTACGTTACGCACGACCAGAAGGAGGCGCTGACGATGGCGGACCGCATCATGGTCATGAACCGCGGCAAAGTCGAGCAGATCGGATCGCCCTTTGACATATACACCCATCCGCGTACGCTCTTCGTCGCGGACTTCATCGGCCAGGCGAACGCGATCTCCGGCACGCTCGACGCGCGGGAGGGCGCGGAGCGCGGCACTATGAGGATCGGCGAACGCCGCCTCCCGGTAAAGCTCATCTCCGACGCCGCGTATTCCGCGGGGGACGGCATATCCCTGATACTGCGCCCGGAGGCCGTGACCCTCAGGGCGGGCGGAGAGGGACTGCTCTCCGGCAAAGTGACGAGCGCCGTATTCAGCGGCGACCGCATGGAATACGTGGTGGAACTGGAAAACGGCGCGCCGGTCTCGGTGATGGAAAACTACTTCCCGGGCGCGGCAAGGTACGAAAGAGGGGAAGAGGTCGCGCTCTGCTTCAACTCGGAGCTCACTGTCGCACTTCCCCTCCCCAAAGAATAGACAACGGCGCTATCTAAAAGGCCGCATAGGGCCGCCCGCCGCCAGTCACCCGTCATGCCGGGCTCGCCCCAGCATCCAGCGACGTTATGTTTGCCGCCAGTCACCCCGGACTCGACCCGGGGCCCAGATTCCGTCTTCCTTGTCATGCCGGCCTCCGACCCGGAGAGACGGAAAGGGCGGAGCGCTGAATCTGTACCCTGTCATTCCAGCTCCGACGCTCCGCCGCCCGCCGCCTTGTCATGCCGGGCTCGACCCGGCATCCAGCGGCTCTATATTTGTTGTTTTGTCATTCCGGCCTCCGAGCCGGAATCCAGTGGCTTTATGTTTTTGCTCCGCCGCCCGGCCTACATAGGTTTGCCCCACTTCTTCATCACTATATCGCGCAGGTCGCCGGGGCCGAGGATGGCGCGCGCTTCCGGCCGCATCTTATAATAGGCGCGGCATACGGCGGAGTCCAGCTCTTTCGGGCTGAAATCGTAGCCTAGCGCGCGGATCGCCGGCCCTCGCTCCGATTCCGGCAGTGATGCTATATCAAGGCACATGCCGCGTATTCTTTCGCTGTGTATGACGTCGTAAAAAAAACTTTCAGCGCCGGCTGGCCGCAATCCGCCTCACTCCTTTTGCGTATCGCTTGCCGGGCGGCGGACGCCGCCCGGCAATACTCGGTTATTTCTTATCTTTAAGAGCGTCTTTGAGCTCTTTGATGGTATCTTTGTTTTTCTCGTTTTCTTCTTTGAGCTGTGTCAGCACCTGCTGCATTTCCATCATCTGGCGCTGCATCGCGGCTACGTCTTTGATCATCGACGGCTGTTTCCTGCCGCTTTTGCCGAGCGCGAAGCTGATGCCGGCGCGCCCCATCGTATCGCCGTCAGAGTTGAAGGCGATGCCTGCGTTGAGCAGGACGTTTTCACGTGCGTAGTGGAATATGCCCACCGCCATCGAGTATTCGCTGCGGTAGTAGCCGACTCCCGCTGAGAGGGTGGTCGGTTCGTAGGGGTTGTAGGCTACGGGGTGCATGGCGGACAGGGCCGCCGCGTGCGCGCCTACGACCTGGACCCGCTCGTCTATCGTCTCGATGCGGCGGTAGGCGTTCCAGAGCTGGCCGCCGGTGACGGCGTCTCCGCTGCCGTCGTATATTTCGCCTTTGGCAAGTCCCGTGATAGGTTTGCCGCCCATGTCGATGCCTTCTTCGCGGATGTCGATGTTTCCGACTTTGACTCTCTCAAATTCGGGGGTCTTGGAGACGGAGACTTTTGTTCCATCCACGACGATGTTGTCTCCCGCTTTTACGTTGCCGGCCTGCACGGCGCCGATGGCGTCCCACATGTTTTGCAGCGTCTCGCTGAGGTGCGGGGTGCTGGCGGCCTGGGCTGCGGCCTGGGCTGCGTTTTGCGCGGAGGCCGGCGACGGCGCCGATGCCGCCGACGATGCCGACGCCTGGGCGGCGGGGTTCGCCGGCGTGGGGCCGTCAGGGTAGGTGACGGTGAATTCGCCTGTGACTGGGTCGTAAGTGCCGCCGATCCTTTCGGCGAGTGTTTCGCCGAAGGTCTCGACTTTTCCGCCGAGGGCTTTGAGCTGTCCGTAGTTGACGGCGTCGCTGTCGGCGGTCCCGGCGGCGATGTTGGTCAGTCTGACGGCGTTTCCGCCTTTGTTTAAGGTGACGACGCTGTTGGACGGGTCGTCGTAATGGATGCCGGAGGCGGCGATCTCGCCTCTGAGGGCCGCCACGTCTCCGCTGACGGTATTGATGCTCGTTTCGTTAGCCGCTACCCTGCCGTCAAGCACGGTGTATTTCGCCGCCACGTCTCCGCTTACTGTGTTTATGGTTTGGTTTGTCTCGTAGAGCTGTTTTCCTGTTACCGCTTGAGTGCTCGCGTCAGAGAGTTCCGCATCCGCGACGTTGGACAGTCTGACGGCGGCTCCGCCTTTGTTTAAGGTGAGGACTTCTTTAGAATCGTCGTCGTATTTGACGCCGGAGGCGGTGATCTCGCCTCTAAGGCCCGCAACGTCGGCGCTGACGGTATTGATGCTTGCGGTGTTGGCCTTCACTCTGCCGTCGAGCATTCTCACATCGCCGCTTACTGTGTCGATGCTTAACTTGTTCGTCGTGATGGCATCGGCGTTCGTCGCTATGCGCGCGTCGTGCGAGGTCACTCGCGTGTCGAGCGTGCCGATGCTCGTCGTGTTGGACGCTATGTTCGTCTCGTTCGTCGCTATGCGCGCGTCATGCGAGGTCACTCGCGTGTCGAGCGTGCCGATGCTCGTCGTGTTTGCCGCTATGTTCGTCTCGTTCGTCGCTATGCGCGCGTCATGCGAGGTCACTCTCGTGTCGAGCGTGCCGATGCTCGTCGTGTTCGCCGCTATGTTCGTCTCGTTCGTCGCTATGCGCGCGTCATGCGAGGTCACTCTCGTGTCGAGCGTGCCGATGTTCGTCGTGTTGGACGCTATGTTCGTCTCGTTCGTCGCTATGCGCGTGTCGTGCGAGGTCACTCTCGTGTCGAGCGTGCCGATGCTCGTCGTGTTCGCCGCGATGTTCGTCTCGTTCGTCGCTATGCGCGTGTCGTGCGAGGTCACTCTCGTGTCGAGCGTGGCGATGTTCGTTTCGTTGGCCGTTATCCTGCCGTCAAGCGTGGTGTATTTGGTTGCCACGTCCCCGCTGACCGCCGCTATCTCGTTCGTGTTAGCGGTGATGCGTCCGCCGAGGTCCGTGTATTTCGCCGCCACGTCTCCGCTGACGGTATTGATGCTAGCTTCGTTGGCCGCTATCCTGCCGTCAAGCGTGGTGTATTTGGTTGCCACGTCGCCGCTGACCGCCGCTATCTCGTTCGTGTTAGCGGCGATGCGTCCGTCAAGCGCCGTGTACTTCGTTGCCACGTCGCCGCTGACCGCGGTTATCGCTGTTTTGTTTTCCTTGATGCCGGTCGTGTTGGTGGTGATGTTCGTCGTGTTGGACGCTATTTTCGTCTCGTTTGTCGCGATGCTCGCCTTGTTCGTCTCTATGTTCGTCCGGTTCGTCGCGATAGTTTGGTTTGCCGCGTAGAGCTGTTTTCCTGTTACCGCCTGCGTGCTCGTGTTGTCGAGAACCGCATCAGCGACGTTGGACAGCTTGACGGCGGCTCCGCCGCTGTTCAGGGTGACGGCAGTTTTCGTGTCGTCGTATTTGACGGCGACATCGTCCAGCGCCTTTAGCTGGGCGGCGTTGGCCGTGATGTTCGTCGTGTTGGACGCTATTTTCGTCTCGTTTGTCGCGATGCTCGCCTTGTTCGTCTCGATGCTCGCCTTGTTCGTCTCTATGTTCGTCCGGTTCGTCGCGATAGTTTGGTTTGCCGCGTAGAGCTGTTTTCCTGTTACCGCCTGCGTGCTCGCGTCAGAGAGCTCCGCATCCGCAACGTTGGACAGCTTGACGGCGGCTCCGCCGCTGTTCAGGATGACGGCAGTTTTCGTGTCGTTGTCGTATTTGACGGCGACACTGTCCAGCGCCTTTAGCTGGGCGACGTTGACGGCGTCGGTGTCCTCTATGCCCGCGGCCAATGCTGTGAGCTGGCGGGTGAAAGCTACGTGCCCCTTGACGTCGGTAGCGTCGCCGATAGAGACTACTCCTTTGTCAGTGCCTTTTACCGTCGCGGTTATGCCGCCGCCGGACGCGCCGGCGGGGACGTAGACGCCGGTCGCGGTGGTGGTCCTATTGGCGTAGGAACCAGCTCCCAGCGCCACGCTACCGGCAATGGTTGCATTCGCCTTGTATCCGATGGCGGTACTGCCCTCAAATTTCGCTACCGCGGAGGCCCCAACAGCGGTGGTGTTTGCGTCTACCGCGCCCGCACCGTTTCCGGCGGCGAGGCTGTCAGTACCCTGCGCATACGCGCCCATTCCATAGGCGGAACTATTCTCTCCTCCCGCCGATGCTGAGAACCCAACGGCGGTGCCGTTTGCGCCTCCCGCGTACGCATCGCTTCCGGCGGCGAGGCTGCCAGTACCCATCGCCTGCGCTTTGGCTCCATAGGCGGAACTACGGATTCCGGACGCCTCCGCCTCGAATCCGGTGGCGGCACTGTAGAGTCCGGTCGCCTGCGCCTCGCATCCGGTGGCGACACTGCCTTCCCCCTTCGCAGACACGAATTGTCCATAGGCGGAACTATATAATCCTATCGCCGATGCAAAGTATCCAACGGCGGTGCCGCAAGCGCCATCCGCCTTCGTACTCGCGCCGATGGCTATCGCGTATTCGCCCGTCACTTCCGGCGGGCGGCTGTCGATTGTGCCGATGGCGATGGCATAGAACACGCCGTCTTCGACCTCGCCGCCGCCCGCTGTGTAGCTCGCCGCCGCCGTTCCCGCGAAGGGAGCGAGCGCGAGCGCGGCGAGCAGCAGCCAGAAGGCGATCTGTTTTGCCTGTCCGTATTTTTTCATTTCACGCGGTCTCCTTTTCCCGTTTCTTTCAGGCTGAAATCTATGGCGACCGTGTTGAGGCGGCGCAGTATCTCCGCGTTGACGTCGCTTTCCGGCGCGGCGGCGAGCGTCGTGCCGGCGGGGATGACGACGGTCGCCCCCTGTTTGTTGCCATTCAGCCACTCGGCCGTCACGCGGCGGAGTTCCGCCGTGAGCAGGCCGGTGACGCGCGAAAATTCGCTCTGGTAGCGCGCAGAGAGCTGGGCCTGTTTCCGCGCGAGGCGCGGGTCGTCCTCTTTTATTTCGCCGAGGCTTTTTTTGAAGTTTTCCAGTTCGGCGTCGAGTTCTTTTTTGAGGCCGTCAATGTAGCGCTGTCCGGCTTTGCCGGGGACGCTGGCGTCTACGACGCGCACGACGTCTACGACGGCGACTTCCTGCGCCCGCGCCGGGAGGGGCGAGAACGACGACGCCGCGGCTATGGCCGCCGCGAGTATGGACGCGGCCGCTTTTTTGATGTTCATTATTATGGTTTCCCTTCTTCAGATATAGGTATTTAAATATATGTTCCGGTTCGTCAGCTTTTGCCTGTTTCGCCGCGATGGCACGGCGCGGCGGGACGGAAGGTTATTTCGGCGGGCTCGGGGCGCGGACAAACAGGCCGGCGGCGTTGGCAGGCTTGATGCCGGAGGGTCGTCTGTATGGATGTTGGCGGGTCTGGCGGCGCGCTTCCGCGCTGTCAGAGGGAGCGGCTTTTGGGCAGTCGGATGTTTTTCGCGCGGGGCAAACGGATATGGATATGGATGTGAACGTATGTAAATGAAATAAAGAGTTTGAATATGAGAGAGAGGGAGATCCTAAACTTGACTTTACTTCTGGGGGGGGGGGGCACTTTCTTTCAACGCGGCGATATTGCGGTCGCCGCTGGCGTGATTCGTCATTCTCATTCTCCTTTACGGATACCCTGATAATGTTTCGTCTTCTGTTTTAAAGTCGGGTCAGTATCGCTTGGGACATTTTAGCACAAAAATCGCGTATGCGCATCTTTATCCCGGCGTCGGCCAGGGCAAACGCATCAATAAAGGTCAAAAACTTTGTACAAAAAAACGATATCACCAGCAACCATAAACCGAAACGTATCATATGAAAATGTATTATCCCTAATCAAATAAATCATTAATATGCTAAACTACAATAAATAATTTATGGAGTGTTTTAATGAACATGCAAACAAGCATCAGCCAACACTTCGCTATTCTCACTGACAATCGTGCGGAGAACCACATCAGGCACAACCTGACCGACATTCTTACTATTGTGCTGTGCGGGGTCATCTGCGGTGCGGAAGGCTTTAACGACATTGAACTTTTTGCAAAGTGCAAACAGGATTTCTTTGAATCGTTTCTTGATTTACCAAATGGAATCCCTTCCCACGACACAATGAACAGGGTAATGTCAGCCTTGGACCCGAAGCAGTTTTCGGAGTGTTTTGCGAACTGGGCCAGGTCATTGTCCGAACGTTTAAAAGGCGTCATTGCCATCGACGGCAAGACATCCAGAAGGTCCTTCAAAAATACAGAGCACCGCGATTGCCTGCATATGGTAAGTGCGTGGTCCTCAGATAATGGAATGTTTTAGCCCAAACAGCAACGGAAGCTAAGTCAAACGAAATTACAGCAATTCCGACCCTTCTGGATATGCTTGATATCAAAAACTGCACTATAACAATAGACGCCATGGGATGCCAGAAAGCAATAGCAGATAAGATTGTCTCTATGAAAGGGAATTACCTGCTGGCCTTGAAAGGCAATCAGGGCGGCACGCTGGAAATGGCGGAACATCTTTTCAAATGCGAAGAGAAAACAGATTACGCCGGAGTAACTCACACATCATATGCGACGATTGAAAAAGCCACGGTCGTATAGAAAAAAGGAACGTCGCTGCAATAGAAAACAATGAGAAAATAGACATTGCGGAATTTGATAAATGGAAGGGGCTCAAGAGCATAATCATGGTGGAATCCACAAGAGAATCCGGCACTCAGAGTTCTGTGGAACGAAGATACTACATAAGCAGTCTGCCGGCTGACGCGGCAGAAATAGGACGGTCAGTACGTTCACACTGGGGTATCGAAAACAGTCTCCATTGGGTTCTTGATGTGATATTCAACGAAGACGCGATGCGCAACAGACAAAAAAACAGTGCCGCAAATATGGCAATCATCAGGCATTGTGCAATTAATTTACTGAAACAAGACAAATCCGGCAAAACCAGCCTTAGGGGAAAACGCCTTAAGGCTGGATGGGATAATGATTATATGATCAAGTTAATCTCAGAATGTTGATGCGTTTGCCCTGCGGCGTCGGCGGGCAAACGGCGTGCAAACGCATCAAGAAAGGTCAGGTAAATGGTAAACTGGGGTTTATCTAAGGCCTTTGGCTCCCTCTCCGAGGGGGCTCCCGCCGCAGGCGGGTGGAGGAGTCTTGACCTTGATTTTTGTTTCGCTCTTGATTCTATCATCTTTCGCCTCTTCCGCGGCTTGCGCCGCGGGCACTGTGTGGCGCGGAAAACATGCGCCACACAGCGCAACACTCCTTCCGACCCGGCGCAAAATCGCGCGCCGGCCCACCTCCCTCGGCGAGGGAGGCTTTTAAAGTATAAATCGCTATTTATCTTTCCACGTAATCGTTTATAAACGCCAATTCACCCTTTGTTGACCTGTTGATGCGTTTGCCCTGCGGCGTTGGCGTGTGTTTTTTCTCGCGGCGCGCTTATCCGTCCAGCTCCGTCTTCCATTTGCTCCGTATTTTCTGGACCCCGCACAGAAGATTTGCGGGGAGACGATAAAGGAGCCCCGTCATTCCCGATAAGTGAGATAGGAAATCTTTGATTTCCGTTATCGAACTTAGTATGTTCATCAACGGCCCTGTCGGGAATCCAGCGGCGTCAAAGGGTTTAACCCGGGAAGACCAAAAGCCCGCGCGCGGCGGCCCCTTTTATCTCCCCATTCCGGGCGGAGTACGCTATAATCACATGTATTACGTTTTGCCAGTTGCAACGGACAAGCTGATCTGGAGGATTGATCCATGAGAGAGAATCTTCGCACCAATTTCCTCGGAGTAGAAATGCCAAATCCATTTATGCTCGCCTCCGCGCCGCCGGCGCGCGACCGCGATATGATCGACCGCGCCTTTCAGGCCGGCTGGGGCGGCGCGGTGATCAAGACGCTGACACAGTACACGGGCGAGGAGGGCAGCGAGATAAGGGACGTCTCGCCGCGCATCTTCCCCATCCGCGGGAGCGGCGGCGTTTTCAAAAACGTGGTTTTCGGATATATGAATATCGAACTGACTTCTCAGAAGACAAACGAGGAATCCTGCGAAGACATCTCTTTTTTGAAAAAACGGTGGCCTGACCGCGCCGTCATCGCAAGCATCCTCTACGGACACGCGCCGATCAAGGAGAAGTGGCAGCGCGCCGCGGCGGACTGCGAGCTTGCGGGCGCAGACGCGATAGAGCTCAATTTTTCCTGCCCCCACGGGTGCAGCGAGATCGGCAGCGGCGTCAGCATCGGCGGCAATCCCGCGAAGATCAGGGAGATAATCGGCTGGGTAAAAGAGGCGACCAGGCTGCCGCTCATCACGAAGCTCACCGCGCTATCGGACATCGTCTACGCCGCGGCGCTCTCGGAGGAGTGCGGGGCCGACGCGATCTGCGCCATCAATACTATAAGCTCGATGCCCGGCATAGATCTTGAGACTTTCCGCCCGCGCATGAACGCCGGCGGCGTCGGCACCGCGGGCGGCCTTTCGGGGCATATGATAAAACCGATCGCGCTGCGTTCCGTGCTGGAGATCGCGCGTGCCGTGAAGATACCGGTATCCGGCAGCGGCGGGATCTATGACTGGCGCGAGGCCGCCGAGTTCATCCTCGCCGGAGCCTCCACCCTGCAAATATGTTCCGCGGTCATGGAGCAGGGCTACGGCATTATCGGCGGGCTCTGCAACGGACTGTCCGCCTATATGGAGCGTATGGGCTTCAAGGATATAGACGCCTTTCGCGGCAGGGCGCTGGGCAGCATCGTCCACCACGCCGACATAGACAGGGGGCGTCTATTTAAGCCCTACCTGGACATTATGAAATGCAGCTGCTGCGGCAAATGCGCCGTCAGCTGCCGCGACGCCGGTTATCAGGCGATAACGCTTTCGCGCGGCGGTGTACGCATCGAGCTTGAAAGGTGTACCGGCTGCGGCCTGTGTTACGGGCTCTGCCCCAACGAGGCGCTGACTCCGGTCGAGACACGCGTCTAGGAGACGGAAAAGGGACGAAACCGGTCCCGCGGGACCGGCCGCAAGATGAGCGTCGGAGCCGCTCCGCGCGCTATCCTTTATCCCTGTTTTTTATCTTTATACATCGCGCGGTCGGCGACGCCTATCAATCCGTCGATATCTTTTGCCTGCGAGGGATATGCCGCCATTCCCATGCTGAATGTTATATCGAGCCTGTCTCCGTTGGGAGCTATATTTAATGAATCAAGCAGCTCACCGGCGATCTTATCAAAGAAGGCTTTGACCATTTCGCGGTCGTCGGTATCCTTAAAGATCAGGACGAACTCATCGCCGCCGATCCGCGCAAAAATGCTGCCCGCGTCAATACGGCGGCCGATAACGGCGGCGACGTGTTTAAGGACTCTGTCCCCCACCATGTGTCCGTAGGAATCATTCACTTCTTTAAATTTATCGAGGTCGATGTAGCAGAGGATAAACTCGGTGCCCGGCACGCCCATGAGCGCGCCCAGCTCTTTGAAAAGCCCGCGGCGGTTCAGCGTGCCGGTGAGAAGGTCCATGCCCGTCAGCTCTTCCAGTTCCACTTTGATCTTTTTAAGGTCGTGATTATGCCCCACGAGGGAGGCGATAAGCCAGCTCACGAGCAGCCCCGCGAAGAAGAACATCCACGTCTCCGGGTACTGGTAGAAGCGCCTTATCGGCGAGAGCCGGAAGTACCACTCCGCGTTGAGGATGGTGAGCGGTTTTTCAACGTAATTCGCGCCTTTGTCGTACAGATAGCTGCTGTGGGCGATGACCTGCCTTTTTCCGTCGTCGGGGTTTATCCGCCATATCTCGAAAGCAAAGCCCTGGGCCTTCAACTGGTCAAGTTCCGCGCCGTTCAGCGCCTCCGGGTAGTTAAGAGTGACGGAGACGAGGCCCCAGAACTTCTCCTCGACGCTATCCCTGCCGGTATAGACTGGAAGCCTGCCGACAAGGGCCTGTCCCCCCTGCACGAGGTCAAAGGGGCCGCCGAGTACGAGGCGCTTCCCGTTCTTAGCCTGCAGCGCCTCAATGTTGCCCTTGCCTGCGGAAAAATAGTCAAGGCCGATCACGCCCTCATTGCCCTTGAGCGGATAGACCTTTTTCACGACGCCGCCCGGGGCCAGGATGACGTTCCTGATCGCGGGGTCGTCTACGATGGTGGCGGCCACTTTCTCGAAGTCCCTTATCCCGCCGTTGTTCTGTATCACAAGCGCGGAGAGGACCTGCGTTTTGTACAGCAGTTTGCAGAGGACGTCGTTCACTTTATTGGATTTGATGACGACGAGCTGCTCCATCTGGGCACATTCCATCTTGAACTTGTTGTTCACATAGGCGGCTCCGATGGCGAGCACGATCATCAGCGTGCCGAGAAAAACAGCGGCAAAGGCGCCTTTTTTAGCTACGGTCTCTTTATTTATACACAAATGAACTCTCCTCTTGGAAATCCGGCGGCGCTACCGCGTATCGCCGGCCACGCCGTTTTTGCCCATTGAATTGTAACGGACGTAGAGCGCGTCGAGCGTCTTTGACCAGGAAGAATAGGCGTCGCCCTCGCGAAGCAGCTTCAGGCCGAGTTCGTTGACTCCCCCCGGCGTAGAATTGTCGATCAGGAATGTTTCGACGTCCTCCGTGCAGTGCGTGCGCATAAATGAAGACAGCGCCTCATTCATGTAGCCGGCGTAGTCGAGCGCGGTCTTGAACAAAAGCCCCTTTGCCGTCCCCCATTTCACATATTCGGCGATCAGGGCGTAATACGGCACCATCATGCCAGTCACCGGGCCAAGCACCTCAAGCTCGCTCTCCGCCCGCACCTCGACGATCGAGCCGAGCATCGCCAGCAGTTCGCGGCAGACGGGGTCATCACCGTAGAAGAGCACGGGGCCCATCCTCATAGCGGCAAAGGGCAGGGGGATCGCCCGCACCGCCCTCGCCGCGGGGGCGTAGAGGCTGCGCGAATCTTCAAGTTTGACGCCGCCCGTGATATGGACGACGCGGTGTTCGGGTTTGAATTTCACCGCTCCCGCGACCGCCTCATGCTGCTGCGGAAGCACCGCGATGAAGACGACGTCGGACGAATCGGCGACCTCCTGGTTGGACTCGCATATCGTTATCCGCTCCGGGAAAAGCTCTTTCAGCTCCTCCGCCTTCCCGCGGTTTTTATGCACCGAAAGAATGACCCTCCCTGTAAATTCCGGCGCGGAACAAAGCCCGCGCACAAGAAAAGAAGTTATGCCGCCGGTGCCGATAAAACCAAGTGTCAGATCCACTGCCATAAACACACCACCAATAATCATAATCTGCGGTTAATTTTAGCACCTGCCGAGGACAAAACAAAGGACCTTCTTTTGCCGAAGGTCCTTTGCCGTTATCTCAAAGGCGGATATATCGTTATTTCGCGAAGGCTTTTTTGATGCCCTCTATCGCCCTGTCTATCTGTTCGTAAGTGATGACGATCGGCGGCGCGAAACGGATCGTGCGCTCGTGGGTCTCCTTCGCCAGTACGCCGTTGGCGATAAGTTTCTTGACGTAGGGAGCGGCTGGGACCGAGAACTCAACGCCGATGAGGAGCCCTGAGCCGCGCACGTCGATGATCTCGGGGTTGTCTATCTCGCGAAGCCTCCGCATGAAGTAGTCGCCCTTCTCCTCTGCCTGCTTTGAGTAATCGTCTCTCACAAGTATCTCCATTGCCTTGATCGATACGGCGCAGGCGAGCGGGTTGCCGCCGAAGGTGGAGCCGTGGGTCCCGGGGGTGAATACGCCGAGGACGTCTTTGTTGGCGGCCACCGCCGATATCGGCATCACGCCGCCGCCGAGCGCTTTCCCGAGAATATAAATATCCGGTTCGACATCTTCAAAGTTGCAGGCGAACATCCTGCCGGTACGCGCAAAGCCCGTCTGGACCTCGTCGGCGATGAAGAGAATGTTGTGCTTCGTGCAGATATCACGCACCTCTTTGAGGTACCCTTTCGGAGGCGTGATGATGCCGGCTTCGCCCTGTATCGGCTCCGCCATGAAGGCTACGGTGTTGGGCGTGATCGCCTCTTCGAGTGCCTTGGCGTCGCCGTATTTGATGATCTTGAAGCCCTCGCAGTAGGGACCGTAGTTGATACGCGCGTCAGGGTCGGTCGAGAAGCTGACGATGGCGATCGTGCGGCCGTGGAAGTTGTTCTCGCAGACGATTATCTCCTGCTTTCCGTTCTCCACGCCCTTCACCTCGGCGCCCCAGCGGCGGGCGGTCTTAAGGGCCGTCTCGACGGCTTCGGCTCCCGTATTCATGGGGAGGATCATCTCTTTGCCCGTCAGTCCGCAGAGTTTTTCATAGAAGTCGCAAAGAACGGCGTTATGGAAGGCGCGCGAGGTGAGCGTCACTTTGTCAAGCTGTTCCTTGGCGGCCGCCACGATCTCCGGATGGCGGTGCCCGAAATTAAGGGCCGAATAGGCTGAAAGCATGTCGAAATATTCGCGTCCCTCCGGATCGCGTACTATCACGCCCTCACCTTCGACGATGACTACGTCTTTCGGATGATAGTTATGCGCGCCGAGTTTGTTTGTCTTGTCGATGATCTGCTGTGTGCTGAGCATTTTCTTTTCCTCCTCATGATTATTTTTGAACCGTTTGAGTATATTTGTTCATTTTTATCGTTGACATAACAAGTTTAGCATTTTTTCTGAACTTTGAAAAGAGGGGAAAATACAATTTTCCACAGGCATATCGGCGCGATTTACTGTTTCTTGGAGATTGCTAAATAATAATCGAAACTAAATTTATGAACTTTGACCTATACGGCAGTTTACATCAACCCTCCGCATAGGCCGCGCCCGCCAACTAAGCCATCAGGCGCGTATTCGGCAGATATGCAGAGAGTTCTCTTTCGTCCGAAAATCGG
The DNA here is from genome assembly GCF_000585335.1 of Cloacibacillus evryensis DSM 19522. Classification (NCBI taxonomy): domain Bacteria; kingdom Thermotogati; phylum Synergistota; class Synergistia; order Synergistales; family Synergistaceae; genus Cloacibacillus; species Cloacibacillus evryensis. The sequence continues at coordinate 985,869 of NZ_KK073872.1, read as the reverse complement.
CGATCCTCTCCATCTCATAATAGTTGTCGTTGTAGGCAAGATAGGAGACAAAGCTGAAAAAAGAAAAAATCTTCCGCATCATTCGGGAGCGCCCCTTCTTCTTTAGAACTTCTTTGCCAAGTACGTTTATATAGAGGAGCGTTCCCTCTCCGTCTATCACTATGAGCGGCTGCCCCGAGGACGCGGCGAGCTTCTTTACCGATTCCATGATATTCAAATGGTTGTCGGTCTCGACTTTCAACGTTTTCGTCAGCATTCAAAATCCCTCCTTTGTCCATACCTGATCCGCGGTAATCTTACCGGTCAGATTTTATCGACGAGCATTCCCAAATAACAACTATGTCTATTATGCTATCATATATATCTATTTTTTATCAAGTACAGCTATTTAAAATTTTCATAAATGAGGTATGGTAAACTATATACATGACGAAAGAGGGAACAAAATGAACGACACTCAAGGATTATATCGCCTGATTTATAGATTTTACCGCACTCAGATAGAAGGCGGTCAATACCAAAGCGGAGAGCCTCTTCCGGCGGCGTTGGAGATATCGGAAATCTTTGACGTTTCTTTCAGTACGGCAAGAAAAGCGCTGCAAGCCTTAAAGAATGACGGTTATATAGAGTTGTCTCCGGGCCGGACCGGGACCGTATGCTGGAACGGAAAATGCGGGCTAAACAGGAGCGAACTTTACGACCGCATAAACGCGGTCGCGGACATGTACGCGGCGATGAACTATTTCCTTCCTCCCTCGCTCTCCCTCGGCGCGCGTTATCTCGATCAGGAGGGGCAAGCGAAGCTTGCGCTGATCATCGATGAAATCGAGAACAACAATTCCGGCGCCATCTTTGAATTTACGGCTTTCTTCATCAGGCTGCTCGGCAATCCTGTATTGCTGCATCTTATCTGCGAGCTTGACAATTTCGTCTACGCCGCCTTTTCCGGAGGGGACGTGCATCTGCTTATAAAAAACAACAAGCATCCCTGGACGGAACGTATTCCGGCAAAGCTCTTTTACGATATCGTGAACGCGGCGGGAGCGGCTGACTATGCGAGGACCGATGCGCTTTTTCATCAACTCATAGATTCATGCAATAAGGATATGAATATATACCTCGACTCCGTGGGGCTCGAAAACGCGACCGGCAAGATCCCCTTCCGCTGGCAGGTCTATATGGAGCAGGAGCGGCATCTCTATTCGGCTGCCGTCGATCTGCTTTACCGGATAAACACAGGGGAATTCTCCGGCAGATGGCTGCCGCCGATCCCCGAGCTGGCAGCCTCGATGGGGCTTTCCGAGATAACGGTCCGCCGGACGATCAAGCTTTTGAACAGTATCGGCGTGACGGAGACGGTAAAGCGGAAGGGAACCAGGATATACGGCTCGGAGAGGGCGCGCCGCGCCGTAAAGATCGACGTTGGCCTGTTCAAAAGCCGCTTTGTCTCCGGCCTCAGCCTCCTGCACATACTCGCGATCACGATAGAGGACGTCTCTTACGAGGCATTCCCCTCTTTCACCGAGGATTGCGTAAAGGAGCTGACCGACGCCATCGAGAACGACGCGCGGCGCGGCATGGAGTTTTTCACCTTGGGCGCGGCGATAGCCATTATCTGCAAATCGTCGAAAAATACTGTGATAAAGGAGATATATTCCCAGATCAAGGGGCGGCTGGTGTGGCTCTATCCTCTGCGGCTGATAGAAATTCAGGGTATCGTGCTCGACGTCTTTCCGCGGCTATCCTCGGATATGGCGGTGAGCCTGCGCGAAGGGCGGCGGCGCGATTTTTCGCGGCAGCTTTCCGAACTTATGACGAACGTCTTCTTCGTGGCGCAGTCCGTCCTGCTTCAGCTTGGAATAAAAGAGGCAGCCAAACTCAGGCTGCCTTCAAATGACTGATATAAAATAACCTTAAATCCGAACTTATTTTCTGCCGGCCAGGAATTCCACATATTGGCGCGCGCTTCTGCCGGAGAAGCCGCCGTGCTTGAGCTCCCAGCGGATCGCGCCGCGTTCCAGCTCTTCGTCCGGTAATTCCACGCCATATTCCACGGCCAGGCTGCGGACGATGTGCAGGTATTCACCCTGTTCGGGCGAAAAATAGCGTATCAGCAGCCCGAAGCGGTCAACGAGCGACATCTTTTCCTGCATCGTCTCCGATTCGTGCATGTCGTCGTCTTTGTCCAGGCGGTCGCCCCAGGTCTCTTTCATGAGGTGGCGGCGGTTTGAGGTGGCGTAGATAAGGACGTTGTCGGGACGCTTTTCAATACCGCCCTCGATGAAGGCCTTGAGAAATTTGTATTCTACCTCAAACTGTTCAAAAGAGAGGTCGTCCATAAAGAGAATGAACTTATAGTTGCGCAGTTTTATCTCCTCGAGGATAGTCTCAAGGTCGTTTATCTGGTGCTTGTATACCTCGATCATCCGCAGGCCGCGCGGGGCGTACTCGTTGAGCAGAGCCTTTATCGTTGAAGATTTTCCGGTCCCGCCCTCGCCGTAGAGAAGCACGTTGTTCGCGGGACGCCCTTCGAGAAAGGCCGCGGTGTTGTCCACCACCGCCTTTTTCTGCTCTTCATAGCCGACGAGGTCGGAGAGGGCGATATCCTCAAGCGGTATCGCGGGAACGATCTCACGCGAGTGCGCGTCCCAGCGGAAGCCTCCGTAAATGCCGAATTTGCCGACTCCGTGCTCACGGTAAAAGGCCGCCGCCGCCTCATAAAGGCCGGCGGGAGAATCAGCCTTTGCCATCGCCTCCGCGAGACCTCCGACCACCGCGCCGGCGATACGCCCAAAGGAGACCGGTCCGGCCTCCATCGGCACAAAACCGTCAAGGCAGCCGGAAGCGCCAAGGCCAAGCTCGGCCTCAACGGCTCTGAGGTCATAGTGCATGTAGTCGTATAACGTCTCAAAGTCCCTCATCGCAAGCGAGCGCATCGTGCCGTCAAGCGGTTCGCGGCGCTCGTGCGCGAGAGAGAAGGGGTTTTCGTTTTCCGCGACAAGCATCGCGAGCCACGTCTGCCAAAGGTTCCCCGCGATGCCGGCCTTCTCCGCCGCCGCGGCCATCTTCGCGACGCAGTCGCAATACCATGAGGCGCTTTCGGCAAGAGAGGAATCGTCTATCTGTCCGGCGCTCTTGATGAGCCCCGTAACGCAGGCAAAGACCTCGTCGCGTTCAAAATCGCGGTAGGGGATCAGCTCCCGTATCATTTTAATCCTCGTCCGAATCGCTTATCCCCGCCTGCATACGGGCCTTCTTGCGCTGGTCGGCGTCGAGGATCATCTTGCGTATACGCACCGAAAGCGGCGTCACCTCGACCAGCTCGTCGTCGGCGATCCACTCAAGCGCCGTATCGATCGTCACCGTGCGCGGGACGTCGAGCACCGTCTTCATATCCTTGGTCGCGGAACGCATGTTGTTCTGCTGTTTACGTTTGGCGGGATTGCAGGGAATGTCTTTGAGGCGCGAGGCTTCGCCCACGACCTGTCCGTTGTAGATCGGGTCGCCCGGTTTGATAAAGAGGGTGCCGCGCTCCTGAAGGTTGTCAAGCGCGTAGCTTGTGGCGGGGCCGGTATCCATCGAGACGAGCGAACCGCGCGAGCGCGCGTTTATCTCGCCCATCCATTCGCCATAGCCGACGAAGCGCGAAGCGAGGATGCCCAGGCCGCGCGTGTCGGTGAGAAATTCCCCGCGGTAGCCGATAAGGCCGCGCGTAGGGATAGAAAATTCCAGGCGCAGAACGCCGGTGCCGCTGTTTTCCATATTTTTAAGCTCGCCCTTGCGCTGCGCGAGCTTCTGGATAACGACGCCCTGATATTCCTCCGGCACGTCGATGATAAGTTCCTCCATCGGCTCGAGAGTGCGCCCCCTTGAATCGTGCTGGGTGATGACCTCAGGACGCGAGACGCAGATCTCCGATCCCTCGCGGCGTATCTCTTCGATAAGGATGCCGAGGTGAAGCTCGCCGCGCCCCGAGACCTTGATGCCGTCAGGACGGCCGAGGTCTTCCATGCGCAGGGCGGGGTCGGTCTTGGTTTCACGCTCTATGCGCGCCTTGAGCTGGCGCAGCGTGATCGCGTTGCCGTCCTGATTGGCGAAGGGGCTCGTGTTTACAAGGAAAAGCATCGAGACCGTAGGCTCTTCGATGTCAAGAGGCGCGATCGCGGGATTAGAAAGGTCAGGAGCGCTCATCGTATCGCCGAGGTCGATATTCTCGGGCCCCGTGAACCAGACGATGTCGCCCGCGCCGACCTCCGAAACTTCGGCGCGGTCCAGCCCCTTTGTGACATAGAGGTGCGCACAGGTCGAGGTGTCGGTGGATACGACCTCCCAGCTCGTCTGATCGTAATCGGTCCAGCGCGTGTGCGTGCGCAGTATCCGGTCCCCTTTCTTCAGCGTGCCCTGAAGGATGCGCCCGCAGCCGATGCGGCCCAGATATTCGCTCCATGAGAGCGTGCAGACCTGCATGAGGAAGGGCTTGTCCATCTCCGCGCGCGGCGCCGGGACCCTCTCGATTATCGTCTTAAAGAGGTCGTTCATTCCGGCCTTTGAGTTATCCTCGTGTTTGCCGAGATCGTCCACGAACCAGCCCTGAAGGCCGGAGCCATAGAGCACCGCGAAGTCGCACTGCTCTTCCGTCGCGCCAAGCTCAATAAACAGGTCAAAGGTCTTGTCGAGCGCCGAGTCGGGTTCGGCGTTCGGGCGGTCCACCTTGTTGACGATCACGATCGGCCTGAGTCCGAGTTTCAGCGCGCGCATGAGGACATAACGCGTCTGCGGCATCGGCCCTTCGTTCGCGTCGACGAGCAGCAGGACGGAATCGACCATCGAGAGGACTCTTTCGACCTCTCCCGAAAAATCGGCGTGCCCGGGGGTGTCGACGATGTTTATCTTGTAGCCTTCCCATTCGACCGTGCAGTGTTTGGCCTTGATCGTGATGCCGCGTTCGCGCTCCAGATTTCCCGCGTCCATCACGCGCTCCTCCATTACCTGATTATCGCGGAAGAGGTGCGCCGCCTTGAAGATGCCGTCTATTAACGTTGTCTTGCCGTGGTCGATATGAGCGATGATAGCTATATTTCTTATCTTTGAAGAGTCCTGCATTTTATATGTTCCTCTCGGTTTAGTATACGTCCTAACTGTTCTGCGCCATTGAATTTTTCAACCAGCGATTATTCTAGCCAACGTAAGATAATAACACTTACATGGCAAATTTGTCCAGCATCGATTCAAGCGAAGCAGAAAACACCCGGCGGTGGATAAACTGCGATTCAGCGTTCCGGCGTTCACCGGCGCGTCTTTCGCCGCGGACTGTGCAGTTGCAATAAATCAGCAATAGAATCGTTCTGTCTATTTGAATTTTCCATGCGTTTAGGGTATATTAGTGATAATTCAATAACCACGCCCAATAAAAAGCTTTTGATTATACCGTTACATGAATAAACGACGAAAACAGCTTGAAGGAGTGACGAAGATGAAGGGAAAAATGCTTGCTCTTGTCAAAGAAAAACCGGGTGTCGGCCTGTGGATGCGCGAAGTCGACATTCCTCAGCCGGGGCCCAACGATGTTTTGATAAAAATAAAGAAGACATCGATCTGCGGCACGGACCTCCACATTTATAACTGGGACGAATGGTCGCAGAAGACCATTAAAACTCCGATGACTATCGGGCACGAGTATGTCGGCGAGATCGTCGAGCTCGGCAGCCATGTGCGCGGCTGGAAGGTTGGAGAGCGAGTCTCCGGCGAGGGCCATATTGTCTGCGGCGAGTGCCGTAACTGCCTAGCCGGTCGCCGCCATTACTGCCCGCACACGATCGGCGTAGGCGTGAACAGGGACGGAGCTTTCGCGCAGTATCTCTCGATACCGACGACGAACGTCTGGCGCTGCGCCCCTGAGATCCCAGACGATATAATCTCCTGCTTCGATCCTCTCGGCAACGCCACGCACACGGCGCTACAGTTCGACCTTATCGGCGAGGACGTGCTTATCACGGGAGCGGGCCCCATCGGCATGATGGCCGCCGCGATATGCCGCCACGTAGGCGCGCGCAACGTCGTCGTCAGCGACCTCAACGACTACCGGCTCGACCTCGCGAAGAGGCTTGGCGCGACGCGCACGGTACGCGCCGACAGGGAAGACCTCCGCGACGTGATGCGCGAGCTCGGCATGAAAGAGGGCTTCGACGTCGGACTTGAGATGTCCGGCAGCCCGCAGGCCTTTTCCGGCATGGTCAACGCGATGCACAACAGCGGCAAGATCGCGCTGCTCGGCCTGGTAAAGCCTGGCACCGTGATCGACTGGGACAAGGTCATCTTCAACGGGCTGACGATAAAGGGCATCTACGGACGCGAGATGTACGAGACATGGTATAAGATGACGACGATGCTCCAGAGCGGGCTCAACATCAGCGAGGTCATCACCCACCGCTTCGACGTGCGCGACTTTGAAAAGGGCTTTGAGGCGATGAACAGCGGGCAGTCGGGCAAGGTCGTCCTTGACTGGCAGAAACTTTAAGCGGCGAACAACCCCCCGGCAATAAAATTGGCCTGGGGTTGTCCAAGAGCTTTTAACATTCAGGAAAGGCGGTATATACGAAACATGAAAACTGCGATCGGCAAAATAGCGGCTGAAATAGAAAAGATAAAGGCGGACGGCCTCTATAAGAACGAACGTATAATCACGACCCCGCAGCGCGACGTGATCGACACCACCGCCAAGGGCGGCGTCGTCAACATGTGCGCCAACAACTACCTGGGACTCGCCGACAACGCGCGCGTCATCGAAGCGGCGAAGGCGGCCTACGACCGCTGGGGCTACGGCCTGGCCTCGGTTCGTTTCATCTGCGGCACACAGCAGATACACAAGGACCTCGAAGCTGCCGTCAGCCGCTTCCTCGGCATGGATGATACTATTCTCTATTCCTCCTGCTTCGACGCGAACGGGGGCGTATTCGAGCCGCTGCTCTCCGACAAGGACGCGATCATCAGCGACGAGCTGAACCACGCCAGCATCATCGACGGCGTGCGCCTCTGCAAGGCGAAGAAGTTCCGCTATAAGAACAACGACATGGCGTCGCTCCGCGAACAGTTGGAGGCGGCGAAAACGGCGGGAGCAGACATCAAACTCATCGTCACCGACGGCGTATTCTCGATGGACGGCTATATCGCCGACCTTAAAGGCATTTGCGACCTCGCCGACGAATATGACGCCCTCGTGATGGTCGACGACAGCCACGCAGTCGGCTTTATGGGCGAACGCGGGCGCGGCACGCACGAATACTGCGGCGTCATGGGACGCGTAGACATCATCACCGGCACTCTCGGCAAGGCTCTCGGCGGAGCCTCCGGCGGTTATGTGAGCTCTAAGGCCGAAATTGTGGAGATGCTGCGCCAGCGCAGCCGCCCCTATCTCTTCTCGAACACCGTAGCCCCCGCGATCTGCGGCGCCTCGCTAGAAGTTATAAAGATGCTTGAGGAGTCGACCGGATACCGCGACCGGGTACACGCCAACACCAAATATTTCCGCGAAGAGATGGCGGCGCTGGGCTTCGACATCCTCCCCGGGACGCATCCGATCGTGCCGATCATGCTCTATGACGCGAAGGCAGCCTCGGAATTCGCCTCACGGCTGCTTGAAAAGGGCATATACGTGACGGGCTTCTTCTACCCCGTAGTCCCGCAGGGCAAGGCAAGGGTGCGCACACAGGTCTCCGCGGCGCACACGAAGGAGGATCTCGACAGGGCGATAACAGCCTTCGCCGAGGTCAAGAGGGAGATGGGGATCTAGCCCTGTCATCATAAAGGATAAAATCGCCGGCCTGAAGGATAGGACTTCAGGCCGGCGATCCGTTTCCGCGCGCTAACCGCTAAGCGAGGCCGAGACGTTCCTTAAGCGCGAGCAGGACGCCGGTGTTTTCCGCCGTCACCATCAGCATATCGCCCTCCTTGATCCGGGTCTTCCCCGTCGGGGTGAGGGTGCCGCTGCCGCGGCTTATGAGCATGATGCGCACGCTCTCGGGGAACTTCATCTCCTGCACCGCCATTCCGACGGCCGGCGATCCCTTGACCGCGCGCAGCTCGTAAAGGGTCCCCTGCAGCTCCTCTTCATAGTCGGTGAAGCCGCGGGAGACAAGGGTCTTGTCCTCGCGGTCAAGCTGGTCGAGCAACGAGGCCACCGGCGCAAGAAGAGACCCCTGAAGGATCACGGAGGTCAGCGATATAAAAAAGACCATGTTAAAAATCACGTCCGCATTGGGGAGCGAATTGGAGAGCGCGTAGGAGGCAAAAACGATCGACGAGGCGCCGCGCAGGCCGACCCACGAGATCAGGAGCCGCGCATTTCTGGGATATTTGAAGGGCAGCAGCGTAAGGAAGACGGCCGCGGGGCGAATGACGAACATCAGCATGACCGATATCGTTATCGCCGGCAGCCATACGGATGGCAGCTGCGAGGGAAAGACGAGCAGGCCGAGCGTGACGAAAACCAGTATCTGCATCAGCCAGGAAAACCCGTCAAAGAAACGGACCAGCGAAACCTTGTGAGCCAGCTTTACATTTCCCATCACCATGCCGGCGACATATATCCCGAGGAACCCATTCCCGTGCATTATTTGCACCGCCGAATATATAAGGGCGGCTATCGTCGCCGCAACGACGGGATACAGACCGTCGCTGTTGAGCTTTATGCGGTTCGTCACCCACGCGCCGGCAAAACCGAAGGCAAAGCCAAGCGCGCCGCCGACGGAGAACTGCACCACGAACATCATGGCGAAGCTGAGGAAACCGTTGTCAGGCGCCGTCATGAGGCTGATTATCGCGATCGTCAGCATGTACGCGGTGGGGTCGTTGCTGCCGCTCTCAAGTTCAAGCAGCGGCGCGAGCGGCGCTTTGAGGTTGAGGTTGTTTGAGCGCAGAATGGAGAACACGGAGGCGGCGTCGGTACAGGATACCACCGCTCCCAGCAGCAGCCCCTGAAGCCATGTGAGACCCACGAGGAAATAGGCGGCGACGGCGACGAACACGGCCGTTATAAGGACGCCTACGGTGGAGAGCAGCACCCCCGGCGCCAGCACTTCTTTGGCGGACTTCCAGCTCGTCGCCATACCGCCGGCAAAGAGGATATAGCATATGGCGAAGTTCCCGATGGTGCTGGCGACGACGGCGTTATCGAAGTATATGCCCCCGACGCCGTCGGACCCCATGATCATTCCCGCGAAGATAAAGAAGACGAGCACGGGAATGCCAGCCTTTGTAAGAAAGCGGCTGAACGCTATGCAAAAAAGCAATATAAGAGATACAAAGAGAATGAGTGCGTTGATATTATCCATCGGGAGGGCCTCCTTCAAGCTTTAAGCTAACCTGTGCCCCCATAATAACAGAAATATTTTCGGGCGGCCACCGGCGCTATAGCCGCGGCGGGCGGTATTTCTACTTAAACATCCCCCTCCCCTCATATTCAGCGATAACAAAAAAGAGCACGGGGGCCGATGGCCCGCCGTGCTCCGTATGATGCGAAAGTTATTTTAGTCGTTCGGTCTGATCTTCTTGTAGAATACGGCCTTGCCGTCCTTCGCCTCGAGGATGAATCCATCCTTGTCCTTCGGGTTGTGGAATTCGTCCATCGTCAGCTTCGTATGCATCAGCTGAAGATTCTTTGTCTTTTCAAGAGCGTCGCGCACCTTGACGGGATCGGTGCTGTTCGCGCGCTTGATGGCGTCCGCGAGCCAGTAGACCGAATCATAGGCCATGACCGCGTTCATGAACTCCTGGCATTCCGTCGCGGTCTGCTTCTTATACTTCGCGAAGAAATCCTTCAGCGCGGGGTCTTCCTTGGCGACGTGGCTCACCCAGAAGGTATTCCTCATCGCCTCTTTGCCGGTGATCTCCCACATGAAGTCGCCGTAGCCGTCGCCGCCGATGATGGGAACGCTGATGCCCATTTCACGAGCCTGCTTGACGGAGAGGGGGGTGCACTTGCCCATCGTCGGCAGAACGAGCACGTCGGGGTTCGACTGCTTGATCTTCGTCAGCTGGGCGCGGAAGTCGACGTCTTCACCACGGTGTCCCTCGTCGGCAACGATCGTGCCGCCGGCGGCCTTGAAGCTCTTCGTGAAGAACTCGCGGAGCCCGTGTGAGTAATCGCTTGACACGTCGTAAAGGATCGCGGCCTTTTTAGCCTTGAGGTCTTTAGCCGCGAATACGGCGAGGATCTTTCCCTGATAGGGATCGAGGAAGCATATACGGAAGTTATAGGGCTTTACTTTGCCCTTTTCGTCGACCGTTACATTCGGGTTTGTCGGAAGAGTTCCGATGTGGGCGACTTTGCCCTGATTGAACACCGGGGAGGCCGCGATGCAGAGGCCGGAGCCGCTGGGGCCGATGACCGCGACGACCTTGTCCTGCTGGACGAGGCGGCGGGCCGCGTTTACCATGTCTTCGTTGCGCGTGCGGCAGTCGTACATTACTACTTCGAGCTTCTTACCGAGAACTCCGCCCTTTGCGTTGATCTCGCTGACAGCCATCTTGACAGACTCGACTTCGGCGACGCCGTAGGCGGCGAAGTCTCCGGTGACCGTGGCGATCTCACCGATTTTGATCGTGTCGGCGGCGAAAGCTGGGAGAGCCAAAAGCATAATTGCCAGTACTGCGAATAGTTTGCGCATGCAAAAACCTCCTCATAAGTTTTCCGTCTTTGGCAGATCGGGGGGTGCAAGGAGATTTTACCATAATATGCGCGTTTGCAATAGACGGAAGTTAAGAAAAACATCTTTGGCCTTATATTTCTTTCCAGCATTACGGTGAGCCGCGTCAAACGCTTAGAGAAAAACATAAAAAACCGATATTTAAATTCGATAGTAAACTACTACCCTGCAACAAAATCATTATGATAAAATGCTAAATAGGACGACGAAGGACATATAAAAGGGATAATCAGCGGTTCCCTAGAGCTTCCTAACCAGCAGCCGCTTGGTCATGATCCACCGGAAACAGAGGACGTGGACGCCGAAGGTCACAGCCCACGAGACCGGATATGAAAGATAGACCGTCGTGACGGTATGGAAAGCCTCCGCCTGGAACAATGTGGCGATCCACACCAGACGCAGCCCGCAGGCGCCGAGCAGCGTTACGACGGTCGGCAGCACCGAATAACCGAGGCCGCGCAGCGTTCCCACCATGCCGTCCATCATGCCGCAGAGCACATAGGTGCTGCACAGTATCCACAGCCGCTGCATGCCCGCGTCGATCACCGCGCCGCTCGATGAATATACGCCGAGCAGCGTCCGTCCGAAGATGACGACGAGCACGCCGAGCAATCCGCCGATCACGACGATACAGGCCTGGCCGCGCAGGAGGACCTTATAAATGCGTTTGATGCGCCCGGCTCCGTAATTCTGGCTCGTAAATGAGATGATCGCCTGATAAAAGGCGTTCATCGCGAAATAGACGAAAAGTTCAATATTCGCGGCGGCGGAGTTACCCGCCATCACCACCGCGCCGAAGGAGTTGATCGAAGACTGGATAACGACGTTCGAGAGAGAAAACAGGACCCCCTGGATTCCCGCGGGAAGGCCGATCTTCAAAATCTGCGCCAGCTTAGCCCTGTCTATCCTCATCATCGAGGGTACCAGCCGGATGCCGCCGCCCTCGCGAAGCAGACAGCGCACTACGAGCAGCGCCGAAACGCACTGCGATATCACCGTCGCGATCGCCACGCCGGCGACGTCCAGGCGCAGGTTGATGACAAAAAAGAGATTCAGGATCACGTTGATAATACCGGCGGCCACCAGATAATAGAGCGGCCGGCGCGTGTCCCCCACGGCCCGCAGGATCGCGCTGCCAAAATTATAGACCATCATCGCGGTCATCCCGAGAAAATAGATGACCAGATACAGCGTCGCGAGGCCGAGCACCTCCTCAGGGGTCTGCATCCAGATGAGTATCCTCCGCGCCCCCGCGATGCCGGCGACCGACAGAAAAAGGCCGCTGACGATCCCGAGCACCATCGAGGTGTGGACGGTCTTGGCAAGGTCCTCCTCCGCTTTCGCGCCGTAATAGCGCGCCGCGAGCACATTCGTCCCTATCGAAAGTCCGATAAAAAGATTTGTCAAAAGCCCGATAAGAGGTGTGTTGGAACCTACCGCGGCAAGAGAATTATCGCCCGCGTAACGTCCGACCACGATGATATCCGCCGCGTTGAAAAGCAGCTGCAATATACTTGAGCACATCAGCGGGATCGCGAAAAGAAGCATCTTCGGCAAAATCGCTCCGCTGCACATATCTATCTCGTACTTTTTGTTCAGCAACATTTATCTGTCCCCGCCTCGCCGCTCGATACGAGCAAAATCCTATTCCTCATAAAACGCCCTTTGCCGCAGTCAGGACATTTTAACACATCGCGGCGTTCCCGCAGCACTTTTTATCAGAGAGTACCGAAAGAAAAAGACGGCGATGGAGCGGCCGCGCAAGCGCGCCCGCACTGCTTCGCCGGCTGGTTTTTTCAGGCAGCCCTTCCGCCCGTTTTCTCCATCAAAAGGCCGGGGGCGTTTGCCCTGCAAGATTATTGAAGCCGCTTGACAAGGAAAAGAATGGTGTGTATTATACGGTCGTGTAGATCATGAAGTACATGTACTACAGGTAGCAATATTTTTATTGATTGACGCTATTAAAAAATCTGTGAGGAGGAAGAAACATGGCAGCAAAGAAAAAGGCACTTCATATTGGCGCAGGTATGGTTGGTCGTTGCGTAGTTCACAATCTGCTTCCTTATTTTGATGTCCGCGTGCTTGACATGAGCGACGAGAATCTGGAAGAAACAAAAAAACTTTATCCTTCCGTTGAGGTAGTAAAGGGATCTGCTCTCGATAAGGAAGTTGTAAGCAAGGCTTCTGAGGACTGCGATATCATCACCGCGGCTATGCCCGGAACCATCGGTTATAAAGTGACCAAACTTGCTATAGAACTTGGGAAAAAGATCGCCAGCGTTTCCGCTATGAACGGCCGTTCCGACGCTCCTTATCATGAGATAGGCCTCCGCACAGGCGGGCTTGGCATTTCTATGGTTGGCTTTGAACCCGGAATGAGCAGCTTTTTTGCCGGCCGGGGGTATTATCGGCTGGACAAGTGCGAGGAAATGTACCTCTATGTCGGCGGCGGCCTTCCCATAAATCCCCGTCCTCCCTTCAATTACTTCACAACATGGTCGCTTTATGACAATATCAACCAGTTCAACCAGCCGGCGACAGTCGTTCGCGGCGGCGAAGCAAAGCGCATACCCGCCCTCAGCGAAGTGATGCCTTTCGAGATCGAGGACTATAAGGACCTTGAGTGTTTCACCAGCGACGGACTCGGCGGGCTTTTCCGCTGCTTCAAGGATGTGCCTGAGATGGCTGCGTACACTGTCCGCTGGCCCGGGATTGCCGCTCAGATGCGCTTCCTCAATGAGCTCGACCTCTTTGACGAGGAAGAACGCCGGCTCGGTAAGGTCGATCAGGTCCCCCGCGACATCCTCATGGATATCTTCGGTAAGAAATACCAGAGACTGCCGGGTGAAGAAGACATGTCCATCCTTAGGATCGTTACAAAAGGCATTAAGGGCAATGATCGAGTGACCTATACATTTGAGATCGCCCAAAGGGAAATCCCTGAGACAGGCTACACGTCAATGGCCTGGACGACGGCCACGACATGCGCCATCTTCGCGCGCGCGATCGCTGACGGCAAACTTACAGGCAAGGGCATCCTCAACTGCGAGCAGCTCGCCAGGGACGACGAATTCTACGATTGGGTTTTGGAAGAGCAGCGTAAACTTGGCATATTCTATAAAGAGAAGGTCGAAATCGAAAAGAACGCAAAGCTCTGGGAGAACAAATAACGCCTCACGATCCTTTGAAGTTTAAAACATTCTGTGCAAGGCTTCCTAAAGAGACTAAATAGAGACTATAAACGCCACGGCTTGAGCGGCATAATAGAATGGGAGCCTTGCACATAAATGAAACCTATCGGGCATTTCACATTCGGCCCGCCGCCAAACAACAAAATTTACCAAATTACAATAATCATAAATACAGATACATACCCCCTTACCTGACATACTCGCTTTAACAGGAGCGGGTACGGCATACCCGCTCCTATTTAGTTTGTTTCACAGTGTTATTTGTTTTTGCTCCATCAGTTCGACAAATAATCAGGAGGTGTATTTTTATGAATATCGGGGATCAAATAGAGCATCTGCTTGAATACGTGGCATGGACGATATTATGGAATAAGTATTTTGCCGTGATGTTCCTTGTGTTGGGGCTCTATCTTACCATCGGCCTTCGTTTCTTCCAGTTTCGCCGTTTTGGGGATATTATGCGCAACACGATCGGAACTCTCTTCCGTAAAAAAGATACGGTAAAAAAAGAGAGCAGCAACAACGTCTCGTCCTTCGGCGCTTTTGCCACGGCTCTCGGAAGCACCGTCGGCAATGGCAACATAGCCGGAGTCGCCAGCGCCATCGCGATAGGCGGCCCAGGCGCCATATTCTGGATGTGGATGTGCGCTCTTGTCGGCATGGCGACAAAAATGAGCGAGATCGTCCTTACTCAAACCTATAAACAGAAAGACAATACCGGTATTTCGCGCGGGAGCGCTGCATATTACATTCAGAAGGGCCTTGTCGAAGAGAAGGGCTGGAAGTGGTGCAAGGTCCTTTCCGTCGTCTTTACGGTGGCGATGCTCTCCGCTTTCTACTTCACTCCCGGGCCTTATGTGGTAGCGGAATCCGTCCAGGCCGGATTCAACCTCTCCGCAACGGGCGCGATCATTTTTTCCTTCATCTACGTGATACTTCAGTTCATCATCATTCTCGGCGGCATAAAGCGTATAATCAAGTTTGCCGAGAGCGCGGTGCCGTTTATGGTCGTGGCATATTTTGGCGTGGCGTTCTTCCTTATCCTGAAAGACATCCCCGCCACCATTGAGGCATTCAAATCCATTTTCTACTATGCCTTCAATCCCACGGCGGCGGTCGGCGGGTTTGCCGGAGCCAGTATCATCATGACATTACAGGTCGGCGTTGCCAGAAGCGTTTACAGCAATGAAGCCGGTTGGGGCAGCGCCCCTATCATCCACGCCGCCGCCGATGTCGACCATCCGGCGCGCCAGGGGCTTTGGGGCGCATTCGAGGTGTTCGTAGATACAATAATCGTCTGCACGATCACCGGTTTGATGGTCGTTATAACAGGCGTGTGGCAGGCGGGCGAGGGCGGTGCGGGTTCCGTCGGGAAAGCGCTCAGTCATGTATATGGGCCCGTCGGCGGGATGGCTCTGGCAATCTTTATATTTATCTTCTCGCTTACTACTTCAACAGGCTGGTATGCCTACCTTGAAGCTCTCGTCGGCTTTATGGTACGAGACAAGCCCGCCGAAACCCGCAGGAAGATCGTCAAATTCATCACCTGCACCGGCCCGCTCTTCGGGCTCGGCGCCACGATGTTTTTCTTTTCACACGGCACGGTCCCGGCAGTTGCCTGGATGGTCCTTGATATCCAGTCCGCGATACCGGTCTATGTCAACGTCATCGCCTTGACGCTGCTCTCGCCGGTCATCTTCAAAAAGGTCAGAGAGTTCGAGACAGATTTCCTCGATCCTGAAAAAGCGGCCCGCGAAGCAGCCAGAGGCAAGCTGGCTAAGGAGTGACACGGCGTTGATATCGCTATTCCCGGCTTGAGGCAGCAAAAGCGTTATAAAAGCAGCAATAGGGAGAGGCGATCGTCTCTCCCTTTGTTTAGTTTACAGCCATATATTCTTTACCCTTTCATTCATTCGATGAAGCGGCGCCGCTCAACAGAATTAAAAATGTAGGAGCGGCAACACAATGAAGACAGGTTTCATGAGGACCATTCTTCCAGGGACTTGTTGAGTCCGCGCTGCTTCTGGGCGGCGGCACCTCGGCAATGCTGATGAATTACGGCTGATATCGCGGCAAGGCGGAGTCTCCATCAAACAAAAAGAGGGCCTTCCATGACAAACGGAAGGCCTTAAAAATGGCGGCACTGGAATCACTTCACCGGCTCATAAAAAAAGGAAGCGCATATATCTCAGCCCTGCATAGCTTCCTGATGATCTGCGCTTCCCCGGGGGGATATGTGGTATTTTTCAAAAGGCTGCGTACCGGCGCTGGTTTCAGCCGCTAGAGAATCCCTTCCGATTTCATCTCCTTGAACGTATCTTCTATTATATTAAGAGCCTCCGCAAAATCTTCCTTCGTGTGCTGCAGGCAGGGACAGTGGTGCAATCCGTTTGACGACGTAACATAAAGCCCCCTGCAAAGCAGCTTTCTGGCAAATGTCTGGTACTTCTCCTTATCGGCAAACTCGGCGTAGTCTCTGACATCATTTATAGCCTCTTTTTCAGTGAAATAATACTGAAGCATAGGCCCGTATCCCTGTACGATAACCGGGATGCCTAGGTCCTTGATGATCTGCCTTGAACCGTTGATGAGCATTTCCCCCAGTTCATGAATATGTCTATATCCGGCGCAATCGTCCTTTGTCATTTCCGTCATGTTCACGTAGGATACTTCCATCGGCAGCCTTGCTGAATTGAAGGTGCCGTAGCTGAGCGCCTTCCCCCACTGCATCTCCTGCATGTATCCCTCTCTTCCCGCAATGGCCGAAACAGGCAATCCGGCGCCGAGAGCCTTGCCGAAAGTGGAAATGTCAGGATTCAAACCCGCCATATCCTGATAACAGCCGTTTCCATAGCGGAAGCCGGTCACGACTTCGTCCAATATGAATAAAACATCGTTTTCCTTCGCTATCCGCTGAAGCCCTTCCAGGTAGCCCTTCTTGGGAAGGATGACGCCTACGTTTGCCATAATGGGTTCCGTAATTATCGCCGCAAGCTCGTGTTTGTGACATTTAACCATTTTCTCAAGGATTTCAAGATCATTCCACGGGCATATAACAAGATTTTCGATGTGTTCCTGCGGAATACCGGACCCTTCGACCATCTTCACCGGGTCCATCTTCGCCCCCATAGTATCTACCGGGCGAGTGTGGCAATTTGCCAAAAGGCCGTCATACCAGCCGTGATACTGTCCTTCAAACTTGAGGATCTTTTTCTTCCCAGTTACCGCGCGGGCGAGCCTGACCGCCATCATGACCGCTTCCGTACCGGTATTGCCAAAGCGGACTTTATCCGCGTTCTTTATCATGCTGAGGAATTTCTCGCCGCACTTCACCTCGATTTCCGTGCAGGCGGCAAAATGTGAACCGCCCTGAATCGCCCGTGTTACGGCTTCGACAATTTTAGGATGCCCATGCCCCATAATATTGGCGCTGAAGCCGAGCATCAGATCTATGTATGAGTTTCCGTCCGCGTCAAACAGCCTTCCCCCCTTTCCATCCCGGACATAGATCGGGTAAGGTTTGCAGGTGGCGATTCCACGAGAGGGAGAATTGGCGCCTTCGACAAAAACTTTCATTGCCCGATCGAAAAGCTGCTTGGATTTTACACTTCTTTTTTCAAACGATTCATACATTTTTCATTCCTCCAACTATACTATTTCCGACATACGATTGTGTAGGACGTGTTCATCATGTAGTACACAATTGTTATATACCTTTTTTCTGTCCTTGTCAATATATTGGCAAGGTCAGCGAGCGGCCCCCGTTAACGCGCGACGCCGTTTTTCATTTCCGCATGGCATTGGAAACCCGCGGCAAACCTCCGCCGGAGGGAACCGCTGCATTTCTCTTGATAACGCTAAGGTAATTTACGGCAAACGTTGTGAAAGCGATAAAAACAGCGCCGTCAGGCGGGCACAAAAACGGCCCAGTATTGATGACGGGGAAAAAATTTGGATGTTCCCCGCGGGAACACCCAGAAACAGCAAAATTTATTCAAGCGGGAAAGTGATAAATAAGAGATTATGAATAATCGATCTGACTGGCAAAAAATGTCTATAGTTCAGATGACCAGGGATAGATATCCTGCTTTATTAATTTGACACACAAATCCACGTCCCCGGACTCCAATGCCCTCACGATCTCCTTGTGCTGGTTAAGAGTGGGGTTAGTATCAAATTTAAACAGGGAATCGTCAAAGAAGAGTAAATGTGTTACTACTTTGGCAAGCACATGCTCCAACAGCTCAAAAAGCGTTTTGCTCCCCGAAGCTTCCGCGATAACCAAGTGAAAATTGTTGTTTGCGGCGATGTACGCATCAACGTCGCACTCCGCCGCCGCTTTCTGCTCAAGGAGGATCTGTTCCTGCAGCTTATAGATATAAACGGGGGTGACGGCTTGGACGGCTTTCCTGATAGCGATCTCTTCCAGTACCTGGCGCATCATGCTGGTGTCGATGACCTCTTCCTTTGTCGGCGAAACAAGGTGGGCCCCCCAGCCGGGTACTATGTTTACGAGCCCGTCATTTGCCAAGCGGCGTATTGCCTCCCGCACGGGGGTCCTGCTGACGTTGAACTCTTTGGCAATGACTGTCTCCGCCAGCCGCTGCCCCTTTTGCAGTTCCTTGGAAATAATTTTCTTCCTTATCCCCGAGTAGATACAATCTACAGCGGTGCAGCCCATTGTCTGATAACCTGCGTTCAAGCGGATCCACCTCCTGACAAAAGAGTACGTACTCTGCTTAATAAAAACGATTCACGCCAACGTATCGCGGGAATCGTTGATAGTACTGGTGCCGGAGAGGGGACTCGAACCCCTACGCCCTTGCGAGCGGCGGATTTTGAGTCCGCTGCGTCTGCCATTCCGCCACTCCGGCTTAGGACTCAGTCATTTTATAACATGACGGCGTTCAGGGCAACCGGAAATTTAATCGGCACGCGCTAAAACTTTTACCGCAAACCTCCCGCCACGCCGCAGACGTAAAAAACAGATATTTTTATCCGTGCGCGGCGGGAATATAATATAATATATGAAAATATGCAATCAGGAGGCCTTGACGTGAAGACCATCACTCTGGCACATTATACAATGAAAGATATTGACCCCGCGCCGTGGACCGAAACGTGGGACAACTTGGTTAAATTCGGCTCGCGCATGGCTCCGAAGCTGATTCCGCTCGGCTTCAAGCTCAAACTGCGCAAGGTCATCATGGACGAGCTTACACAGGATAACCTGATGACTGCGAACATGGTGACGATAGAATGCGAAGAGGCGGGAACGCCGGAAACGCCCATAGAAAATCTGCTGATGCTCGAGCTTGACTTTACTCCCTGCGCTGAATGCAAAACGCCGGGCGGACAGGAATTCCCCTGCCGCACCTTTACCAGTTTCGGCGGCGATGTATGCCAGGCCCTGCCGGAGGAGTTTTTCATGGAGGCGACGCTGCGCGTGGCCTTCAAATCACAGCATGAATGCGGCTGTCACTGCGGAGACTGCGACTCCTGCGCGAGCGGCTGCGGCGACGAAGAGGCCGGCGTCCGTACCGACGACTGCGGCGGCGGCCATCATCACGACAACGGAGGTAAGGATTAGAAATGGCGCGCTTCAACGTTATTACAAAGGGCGGAGACAAGGGAACGACTTCGCTGGCGAACGGCGAGCGGATCGCAAAGGACGACCGCGTGGTAGAGCTCTACGGCACGATCGACGAGTGCCAGGCGGCGCTGGGAATGGCGCGCGCCTTCTGCGAGGATGAGAAGACGGCGCGGGACATCTATTTTATCGAGGATTATCTTTTCGGGGCTATGGCATATTACGCCAAATGCGACTACCCCGCCCCCGACCCCGCGATCATAGAGAACATGGCGGCCCGCATTACGGAGGCTCTGCCCGAGGGCGGCATGACCTTCGTGCGCCCCGGCGACACCCGCTGCGGCTCGGCGCTGCATCTGGCCCGTACTATCGCGCGCCGCGCCGAGCGCACAGCGACCCCACTCTTTCGCGACGGCAAACTAGAGGAAAAGGCGTATCAGTTTCTCAACAGGCTCTCCGACGTCATATACCTGCTCTCGCTAAAGGTAGATGCCGACGCGAAAAAATGATTTCGCCGCTAAACGATACCGTGCAAAAGCTGCGCCCGCATCTTTGTGTGATGCGGGCGTTTTATGTCGCTGTGGGACAGCCTGTCTCCGTCAGGCTATTTCTCTTTATCCTGCTTTTCCTCCGCCTCCGTTGAGAAGCGCTTCCACAGGCGTTTAAGGCGATCCTCTATCCTGGCCTCCGCGCCCAGTTTGCCGGGGAAGTAGAAGCGGCGCACCTCCGGCATGTAGGCCTGCGGCACCCAGTGGTTCGGGCTGTCATGCGGATAGACATATCCCTCACCGTCGTTGCGCAGGTGGCTCGGGACCTCCATTATTTTCCCCTCGCGGACATTCTGCTGCGCCGCTTTGATCGCGAGGTAGGCGCTGTTGCTCTTCGGCGCGGAGGCGAGATAGATGACGGCCTCGCCGAGGATCAGGTTCGCCTCAGGCATGCCGACGCGGTCGACGGCGGCGGCGGCGTTCTGCGTGACGACAAGCGCCATCGGGTCCGCGAGGCCGACGTCCTCCGCGGCGAATATGCAGAGGCGGCGCGTGATGAAACGGACATCATCGCCGCCCTCAAGCATCCGCGCGAGCCAATAAAGCGCGGCGTCGGGGTCGGAGCCACGCATGCTCTTTATCAGCGCGGAGATGACGGCGTAGTGATCGTTGGAATTTCTGTCGTAACGCTGCGTGGCGGCGCCGGTGCTCTCGGCGACGATCTCGTCGGTAAGCAGCGAGCCGCCGCCCATCGCCGCCGCCGTTACGGAGGCCTCCAGCCGAGTCAGCGCCTGCCGCGCGTCGCCTCCGGCGAGCGCGGCGATCCGTTCGATTGTTTCCGTCTCAGCGCGCACGCCGAAGCGGCCGAGGCCGCGTTCCGTATCGTCCAGCGCGCGCCTGAGCAGCCCGCAGATATCCTCGTTCTTTAACGGTTCAAGGGTATAGACGACCATTCGTGAGAGCAGCGTCTTGTTTATCTCGAACCAGGGGTTTTCCGTCGTCGTGCCGATAAGGATGAGATCGCCGGTCTCGACGGCCGGGAGCAGAACGTTCTGCTGTTTGCTGTTAAAGTGATATATTTCATCGACGAAGGCGATCGCGGAGCGTCCGGAGAGCTTTTTTTCTCCCCGCGCGCGCTCAAGCAGGTCGCGCAGCGTCTCCACCTTCGCGCTGACGGCGTTTATCTCAAGCAGCGTCCTCCCGGTGACGCGGGCGATGAGGCGGACCAGCGTGGTCTTTCCCACTCCCGGCGGCCCGTAGAGTATGCAGCTGGGGGCTTTGCCTCCGTCAAGCATACTGCGCAGGGCCCTTCCCGGAGCCAGTATGTGCCCCTGCCCCGCGTATTCGTCGAGGGTGCGCGGCCTCATACGCTCTGCAAGAGGCACCTCAAAGCTGATATTTTCCTCTCCGCCGGTTTCGAAAAGGCTGGTCTCCGCCATCGTTATATCTTTTTACGTTCGATGAAACGCATTATGTCGAGCGAGTTCTTCGGCGCGTTAAGCGGCGCTTCGCACTCCGTGACGACCCTTGCCAGAGGATAACGCGGCGCCAGGAAGCCGCTTACGACTTCTGACCATTTCAGCCCCATCGCCGAGGTGTCGAAGGAGGGATTCTTTTTCCAATCGTCCGGCGTAAAGATCTTTTCCGGGTCGACGTAAAACCCTCCCACCCCCAGCGAGGCGGCGCGGGCGAGCCAACAGTCGGTCGTCGGCGAGGGGTCGCCGGGCACGGAAAATATGAAGGAGGCGGCGTTGTGGAGCCAGCGTTCGCCCTTTTTGGCGTATATCTCCCGATATTCCCACGGCACTACCGGCTCCGGCGAATGCAGCGCCTCGACGAGTCCGGTCAGCAGCGGGTAGACCACATCGGCCCAGCAGCTCCACCGCGGCTCGTCCCGCTGTACCAGCACCGCGCGCATTCCGGCGCGCCGCGCCCCCTGAAGGTCATATAGGAAATCGCCCACGTAAACGCAACGGCGCGGGTCCGCGCCGATCGCGCCGGCAGCCGCGAGCAGGGCGCGCGGGTCGGGCTTGACCCACTCCATGTTGTCCCTTCCCCAGGTCCGCGGCGGCAGGTCGAGGCCGATCACCTCCGCCCCGCGCCGGATCACCTCCGTGAGGTTGCGCGAAAGAATACAGTAGGGGACGTTGTTTTTATTCAGCCACTCTATCAGCTCGAAGGCTCCCGGAACGGGTACAGCGCCTTCGGCTCCGGCCATCTCAAGTTCAGCCAGCTCTTTGAACATCGCCTCGCGCGCCTCCGGCTCCAGAGTAAAGGCCTCCTCAAGCAGCATCGCGCGCCGGCCGCCGTAATATTTCTCACGGATGCCGGAAAAATCAAGCTTAGTCTCGGCGATTACGCCGTCCCAATCCAATAAAAATCCTGAAGCCCCGGCGGGGCTCCAAAAAGGCTCCTTTATGCACATGTCGTCCTCCTAAACTCTATACGATAAATTCCCAAAGATATCGGCCGTTATCTCTTCCGCCAATGGACAGAATCAGACATAGATATATTATAACCCAATCGCCCGCAATTTTTTTTATTTTTGCCCGCGAGGCGACAGGGCAGACGAATCAACAGTTTCGACCCGACTTTTACATCACACCAGAGTCAAAACCATCCGAGCCGTTGCTACAACCGATATTTTTCTCTTATCTGAGCAAAAGGCTCTGTTATGCTATTTTATCCCCTTAAGAAATCTGTTAAAGACTTCCTGCTTTGGATAAGCATCGTAGAAATCAACGCAAAATGCCTTTTGTATCTTGGCATAATCAAGCGCAATCTCGTCTTCGCAGGAAAAAGCAAGTGTGTCGACCTGTTTACCATTGCGCCCTATACGCTTTTTAAACGCCATGCTGCCGCCTACATCCAGAAGATGCACAATGCCTCCGCGCAGGACCTGGCAATTCGCCGCTCCAAGTGCCGCCGCTATTCGTTCGGCGGAGATGGCGTCTTCCCCCATTTTTAGCTGCAGCAGCCTCACTATCAGCAGAGCTGTAAAACAGATAGTGAAATGAGCCAGGATATGCTTCTGCGTGCTTACAAAGACTGGCCTTGCTTCGAGACCTGACTTCATTACCCTAAAAGACTGCTCGATGCGCCAAAGACCGCCGTAGACCTCGCGTATCTTTGAGGCATCATATTCCATCTCGCTTGTGATGATGCAGAAATAACCGTCGAAACGGGAATCTGCCTCGGCCTTTTCTTCGTCCAGTTTGAGTCTCTTTCTGACGTTTTTTACTATATGCCCGTCGTGACCGTCGCGAATCTCTTCTTTTGTATATTCGAGGCATCCGTGCTGAATAGAATAAGCGTTATTTTTTGTTGCGTTCTCAGCACGCAGCAATTTTTCCACACGCTTGCGGCGAGCCATTTCTGCATCTGCCCGACTCCAGTAAATAAGAACCTTGCGGCATCTTTCAACTGAGTGTCCGTCGTTGTCCTTGCCTGTGTACTCCTCTGTAAAGAGTTTGTAACGGTAACTGCCGTCTGCATTCTGTATATATCCGCCGTCATCGAACATCGCTTCATGGTAGCGGCTGCCCTTCTTGCCGCGCAGCACCTGAGACACGACATAACCGTCGCCGTTATTGCAGATCATGTCGATATTCTTTGAAGTGTTCAATCCCTTATCTGCGACAACGACAAGCCTCTTCAGACCATAGTTCCCGCGCACCTCTGCCATCACAGGCTTAAGCGTCATACAGTCGCTCCTATTCCCCGGAAACAAAGACATACATGCAGGCAGACCCTTCTCATCAAGAAATAGCCCCATCTGGATTATAGGATCCACCCTATGTTCCTTAGAAACCCCGCGCCTGCGGTATCCTCCTTCATCGTCAGGGAAATCTATATCGAAAAAGAAATTGGTAACATCATAAAAGGCATAAGACATATCGCGCCCTATGCTGCGCTTCACCTCATTATTCAGCCAAAGTTGGAGATCCTGCGACATATCTCCGAACACGTCGAGAGCTCGGTATGCGTCCTGCAAAGAAAAATCGCATGACAGGCCGTAGAATTCCTCCTTCATCTGACAGCTTCCCCTTTTGGAATCAGGAGCCAAAATGCGAGTCAACACAAAAAACTTAAATATCTCAGCCAAAGGAATATTGCCCTTATATCCAGAGTATGCAGCATACCGTTCAATAAAGCCGTCAATCTCAAGACTGTTATATAGTGCCTCGAGGAACCTGCAGCCATAATTCCTTACGCGGTTGGACAGTGAATACATCTTAAGCGTAGAAGGAACCTCAAGCCGTGTCACCGGCTCATTCTTGCAGTTTTCGTCATACTCGCGAACCATAGCCATAAAAGCCACAGGATCCTCCTGATCCTCCAAATAGCCAAAATTCTTTAGAGTACGCTGCTTTGGAGGACATCCTGGCCCAGGTCTGTAGCCCTCGACCACGCGAACCTGAGTTTTGACTGCGCCGCTCTTATATACTCTGCTGTCCTTGCGGATCATGACAAATCGCCTCTTCTCCAGAAAAAGAATGAAGAACAATACAAATATAGTATAGCACAACAATAGCATAACGTAAATAGAATAAAGAAAACCCGAAACAGAATTGTAATTTTCCGCTCCGGGACTGGGTTTATTGATGGGTCGATTTGTGGACTTCTAGATTTTCTGTAAAAGTCGGGTTATAACACGCCGCGCCCTCATTTACCACACACAGGCAAACGCGTCAACAGCAAAATAGGAAATGAATTGCGGTTTTGTGTTATGCTCTTCCGTCGCTCCGGCCTCCGAGCCGGAGTCCATGGGCGTTGGTTTTACATGCGCCGGTGGAGCAAAAACATCAAGACACTAGGCCCCGGGTCAAGCCCGGGGCGACGGAGTACCAGGCCCGGCATGACAAGCTAAACCGCCGTTTACCCTTTCCCCGGCCTTTGTTGACGCGCTTGCTTTGCCGGGCAGGCCGCCCTGCACGACACCGGCCTTCGGATGCTGCAAATATATTTTCTTGCGCGGACGCGCCGGATGATAAAAAAGACCCCGCGTGGCCGTGTATGGGAGGTCTTGACCCGATCCTAATCAAGGATATAGGACCGTATCCGCTTAACCTGGTCGATACTTGCGTATCTCCGCCGCCTTCGGAAGACGATCCAAACGGGTTTAGTTGTTGGCTCAAGACTCAACCCACATCACACGAACCCAGCAGGGTAAATGGGATTGCTGTTATTTCTTGATTAAAATTATAACCCCGAAATAGAAAAAAACAAGTGGTACGGCGGAAAATGATAACGAATTAAGCGCAGCGCCCTATTTTTCCGCCGGTTTTGTCTCAGCCCCTCAGCGCCGCGAGCTCTTCGCGGATGTTGTCGCGCAGCCAGAGGCCGACATCCGGCGACGCGAGCATCTCACGGTCGCCATCCAGCGCTTCGATTATTTCATCGGTGTCCAGCAGGAATTCGCGCCCGTTAATGATGTGCCTGTATTTCCAATGGACGTTCGGCGAACCCATGACGAGGGTCATGACCGTCGCCGGCATATCTCCGAGCGGAGGGCGGTCGACGCTGCCGTAACGGAACGTCGCGGTGATGGTCGTCCCCACGCCGACGGCGGAGTCGATCACCAGCGCCCCGCCGCAGAGCTCCGCGGACTGGCGCAGAAAGGGCAGCCCCATGCCGACGCGCCGCGTCGTCCGCGTCGTCGTGAACGGGTCGGTCACCTTCGCGACAAACTCCGGACTCATGCCGCGTCCGTTGTCTTTTACCGAAAAGAGGAGCAGATCTTCTCTTTCATCTTCGTTTATGGTTATTTCCACCTCGTCGGCTCCGGCCATCGTGCTGTTTTCGGAAATGTCCAGTACGTGCGCAGAAAGATCTTCAAGCATCTGGCTTCCTCCTCTTTTAGATAGTTTTAGTCTATTTACATTCGCTTATGACTAATTCCAGCTCTTGATAGTATAATCATATCATGCCATGGCTTTATGGCAATTAAATTTTTTGAGGAGGCTCGCATTTGATAAACATCGCGATTCACGGACATTTTTATCAGCCTCCGCGTGAAGACCCATGGACGGGAACGATCCCGCGGGACCCAACCGCCAGTCCGGCGCACGATTGGAACGAACGCGTCTGTTCCGAGTGCTATCTGCCAAACAGCTGCGCAAGGATACTTGGAACGGACGGACGCATAAAAACGGAGATCAACAATTACGCAAAACTGAGCTTCAATTTTGGCCCCACGCTTCACCGATGGATAGAGGCACATTCTCCGTCTCTCAATAAGACACTGATAGAATCACAATCAAGGGCGATCGCCCAGGCCTACAACCATGTAATAATGCCGCTCGCCTCGGAGCGTGACCGGCTGACGCAGACGGTCTGGGGAACCGAGGATTTCAAATACCGTTTCGGGCGCGCGCCAAAGGGCATGTGGCTGCCGGAGACGGCCGTCGATATTCCCACGCTGGAGACGCTTGCGGCCTGCGGCGTGGAGTTTACGATACTCGCCCCGCACCAGTGCAAGGCGGTGATCGTCGACGGCAGCCCCATACTGACCTCGCGAGGGGCAAACCTCGACGTCACGCGCCCGTACCGCTGTGAATTGCCCTCCGGCCGCTCTATCACGATAATTTTCTATCACGCCGGATTGGCGCAGGGCATCGCCTTCGGCGGGCTGCTGAACAACGGTGACCTTTTCAAAGACGCCGCCGTGCGCTCCGCGGCGGAGGGCGAGGACCGCCTGCTCGTGACGGCGACCGACGGAGAGAGTTACGGGCATCATCACAAATTCGGAGAGATGGCCCTCGCGCGAATGTTCGAACAGATGGAGCTGGACGAGAGGATAAACCTGCCATCTATAGAAGGATTCCTCGCCGAACATCCGCCCACGGCGAGCTGCATAATCGAAGAAAATACCTCCTGGTCCTGCGCGCATGGCGTCGAACGGTGGCAGAGCGACTGCGGCTGCCACACGGGAGGAGAACCGGGCTGGAACCAGAAATGGCGGGGACCGCTGCGGGAGGCGTTCGACAACCTCGCCGCCAAAACCGACGAACTTTTTGAGGAAAAGATCTCAGTCTACGGCGATCCCTGGAAGCTGCGCAACGAGGCCGTCGACCTCTATAAATGCGGGCTCGCGCCCAGCGCGGAGGAGAGGGCGGAACGAAGGAGGGCCTTCGTCACGGAGAGATTCGGCGATCTGTCGGAAAAGGTATCGGAGAGGATCGCCGGCCTGATCGAGATGGAACGTATGCGCATGTTCGCCTACACCTCGTGCGCCTGGTTCTTCAACGACGTCGCCGGCGTCGAAACGAGGCAGGTCATATCATACGCCCTCCGCGCCGCTCAGATCGCGGAGGAATCCTCGGGCAGGGATTTCATCAGGCCGCTGCTCGAAGACCTCAGAAAGGCGCGCGGCAACACGAGGGAACGCCCCACCGCCGCGGCGGTAGCGATACGCGACATCATGCCGCGCATGAGGGAACAGTCGGACATGAAAACAAAAGGCGAACAGAATACAGACGGATCGGAGAAGATGAACGGAATGAATTACGGAACGAACCTTGCAAACTCGCTGCTGGCGACGCTTGAACACGACCCGGCTTTCAGGAATACAGCCTATTTCTCGATGGAGATCGCGCTCATGCCGGAGATACCGACCTATTCGGGCGGGCTCGGCGTGCTCGCGGGCGATATTTTAAAGAGCGCCTCGGACCTCGGGGTGCCGATGGTGGCGATGACGCTGCTTTACAAAAAGGGTTATTTCGCCCAGAAGATCAACCGGGAGGGACGGCAGACCGAATATCCGGTCGAGTGGAATCCGCGTGACTTCATGACGCAGCTGCCGAACCGCGTGACGATCACGATGAACGGGCGTCCGGTTACTGTGGGCGCCTGGTGCTATATGCTGATAGGGCAGACGGAGCACCCGCTGCCGATCTATTTCCTCGACACGGACCTGCCGGAGAACCTTCCGGAAGACCGCCTGCTGACGGCGGAGCTATACGGCGGCGACAACAAATACCGCCTCTGCCAGGAGCTGATACTCGGCATCTGCGGTCTGCGCCTGCTGCGCGACATGGGTTACCGTAATATTTCGACCTTCCACCTCAACGAGGGGCACGCCGGCTTCCTCACGCTCGAACTTCTGCGCGAACAGGGCTACGGCGACATCGAAAAGGTGAGGAACCAGGTCATATTCACCACGCATACGCCGGTGGCGGCCGGGCACGATTTCTTCTCCTACGACCTCATAGACGAGGTGATGGACGGCGACGTGGCCCAGATACTGCGCCAGCACATCGGCGGCAACGGCCTTTCGATGACGGATCTCGCGCTCAAGCTCTCCCGCTATGTCAACGGCGTGTCGCACAAACATGCGCTCGTCAGCCGCGCGATGTTCGGCAACGAGTCGATCGACTGGATAACCAACGGCGTCCACTCGACGACCTGGACCTCGCCGAGTTTCGCAAACCTTTATGACGCCCGCATCCCCGGCTGGCGAAACGACCCCTCGCGGCTGATGCAGGCCCTGCATATCCCGGATGAGGAGATATGGAAGGCCCATCAGGCGGCAAAGATGAAGCTGCTTGCTTTCGTGCTCGAAGAGACGGGACAGCAGCTCGACCCCGACGTGCTGACGATCGGCTTCGCGCGCCGCGCCGCGACCTACAAAAGGGCTGACCTCGTATTCAGCGATATCCGGCGTTTGGTGGAGATCGGCAAGGGCAAGGTGCAGTTCGTCTTCTCCGGCAAGGCGCATCCGCACGACGAACCGGGAAAGGACATCCTTCAAAAGATAAACAGGATCGCGAAGGAGCTCGGCGCGGAGCTTCCGGTGGTCTTCATCGAAAATTACAACATGGGCCCCGCGAAGTTCATCACCTCCGGCGTCGACATCTGGCTCAACACACCGATACGTCCGCGCGAAGCCTCCGGCACGAGCGGCATGAAGTGCGTCCATAACGGCGTCATGAACTTCTCCGTCCTCGACGGCTGGTGGATAGAGGGCTGCATCGAGGGCAGGACCGGATGGGCGATCGGGCCGGAGCCTACGGAGAACGGAATGGTGGAGTATAATGAGGCGGAAGACGCCGTGGACCTCTATAATAAGCTGGAAGAGAAGATCATTCCCGCCTATTACACCGACCGCAAACGGTGGATAGGCATGATGAAATTCGCAATAGCTGTGAACGCAAGCTACTTTAATACGCATAGGGTGGTGCACGAATATTGTGAAAAGGCTTATGGTACCGTATTCCGCGGACATTAAAATGGAAAAGGAACATGAATTTGTACTAAAGATCCTGCACGTGTCGCCCGAGTGCGCCCCCCTCGCAAAAAAGGGCGGGCTCGGCGACGTGGCCGGAGCGCTGCCAAAGGCGCTTCGTAAAAACGATATCGACGCGCGCGTGCTGATGCCGGCCTGGCCCGGCGTGCTGGACAGGGCACGGGAGCTCTCCGCGCTGCCCAGCCGCCCGCTGGGGACCGTCTCCGCGGCCCTTAACTGGCGCTCCCTCTCCGCAAAGCTCTGGCGCGCCTCTATCGACGGGCTTCCCATTTACATTCTGGAAAACGACGAGCTGTTCGCGAACGAAAACATCTATCCTGAAGAGATGAGCGCGGCCACCGCCGAGCCGATGATCTTCCTCTCCTACGCGGCCTTTGAACTCTCCCGCGCCGCGCGCTGGAAACCGCAGATCATCCACGCCCATGACTGGCCGACGGCGATAATCCCCAGTGCCCTGCGCTGGCACCGGCACTACTCTTCCATGGCCGGCGACTTCGACAGCGTCTACACGATACACAACATGGCGCATCAGGGCCTCTTCCAGCAGGAATGCCTCAACGGGTGGGGATTCCTTCCAGACTCTTTCTCGGCGCTTGACCCGGCGTCGCTTGAGTTCTACGGGCTCGTCAACCTTATGAAGGGGGCGATAAACACCTCGGAGGCGGTGACGACGGTGAGCCCCAGCTATTCATGGGACATCCAGACGCATGACGGCGGCTTCGGCCTCGACGGCGTGATGTCGACGAACAAGAGCAAGCTGCGCGGGATACTGAACGGCATCGACTACGACGTCTGGAATCCTCACACGGACCCGCTGCTGCCGGCGCATTACGACGTCAGCCACCGGGACGGCAAGAAAAGCTGCCGCCGCGCGCTGATGGAGGGCTTCGGCTGGGAGGACGACGGACGGCCGCTGATCATCTTCGTCGGACGCCTCACGGAACAGAAGGGCGTCGACATCATGCTTGAGGCATTGGAGCGTTTTATGCCCGATAAAATATTCGCCCTCATCATCGGCTCGGGCAACGAATTCTACAACAGGAAGCTCTCCGACTTCGAGACCAGCCATTCCTCTTCGGTGCGAACGGTGACCGCCTTCAGCGAAGAGAGCGCCCACCTCGCGTACGCCGCCGGAGACATCCTGCTGATGCCGTCGCTATTCGAGCCCTGCGGCCTTTCGCAGCTCATCGCCTTCGCCTACGGCACCATCCCGGTCGCGCGCGCCACCGGCGGCCTCGCAGACACCGTCATCGACGCGGACAGTTCGCCGGACGGCACCGGCTTCCTCTTTACCGACTACAGCATCGCGGAGCTCGAGGAGGCGCTGAATCGCGCCCTCGCGGCGAAAGATGAGCCCGAACGGTGGAGCAGGATCGTAAGAAACGCGATGAAGGAGGACTTTTCCTGGAACTCGTCGGCGAAGGAATACGCGGCGCTGTACAGGAATATCATCAGTTCTGATTAATAGACGTTTACATTTAAATAGTCTATAATAACAGGCAATAAGGTAAGCGTTAACGGCAAAACCCAGTTTCATAGCAGTAATCCTTTGAAAAGGAGGCCTTCTTCAATGATTCACGGAAAATACGGACGCGTACTCGGAATGGTCCTTGCGGGAGGAAAGGGAGAACGACTGATGCCTCTGACGAGGTACAGGGCGAAGCCCGCCGTACCCTTCGCCGCAAAATACCGCATAATAGATTTCGCACTTTCAAACATGGTGAACAGCGGGCTCTTTTCGATATATTGCCTCATACAGTTCAAGAGCCAGTCCCTCCATGAACACATCGGCAAAGGGTGGCAGTTCGGCAGCGCGCTGCGCGGACGCGACTTCTTCGTCAACGTCGTCCCCGCCCAGATGTGGGACGGCGAACGCTGGTACGAGGGCACGGCGGACGCCATCTTCCAGAACATGCACCTTGTGACGCTCTTCGACGCCGACCGCGTCTGCATCTTCGCGGCGGACCACGTCTACAAGATGGATGTGGAACAGATGCTGGCCTATCACATGGATAATAACGCCGACATTACGGTGGCGGCCTATGTCGTCCCCTCATCGGAGGCAAGTCAGTTCGGCTGCATCGCCACCGACGCGGAGGGGCGCATCATAGATTTCGTAGAAAAACCGGCCGTCCCGCCGGAGATTCCCGGACGTCCCGGCTACAGCTTCGTCTCTATGGGAAACTACATCTTTGAGCGCGAGATACTCGAAGAATCGGTGCTCTCGGACAACGAGCGCAAGGACAGCAGCCATGATTTCGGACGGGACATCCTGCCGATGCTCTTCAAGGGCTACAAACTGATGGCCTATGATTTCTCGACCAACAAGCTGCCCGGCGACGACCGCCCCTACTGGAAAGACGTGGGAAGCATCAAAGCCTACTGGGAGGCCCACATGGACCTGCTGCGCCACCCATCGGCGCTCTCGCTCTACAACCAGCAATGGCCCATCAGGACCGTCTCCTACTCCGATCCGCCCGGATTCACCTACCCGGCTAACGATCACTCCTGCTCCGTCGACGGCTGCCTGCGCGCCGAAGCGAGCCGCGTGCTCGGCGCGTACGTACGCAAAAGCGTGCTGTCGCGCAACTGCGTGATCAACTCCGGCTCCGTCATCGAAGAGACGATCATCGGGCAGAACGTCCATATCGGGGAAAACTGCCGCCTGCGCCGCGTGATCGTTGACGCGCACAACGTCATCCCCAACGGCACCTCGATAGGCTTCGACCCCGTAGCCGACACCGAGCGGTATCATGTGGACCCGTCCTCCGGCCTCGTCGTCGTAGGAATGCCGAAGATACAGCTGCGTAAGAAACTTCAGATCCCCGGCGCATACGAAAACATGTTCACCGCCGACGGCGCCGGGTTCTAGGAAGCCGCCGGTCAAAATTAAAACGGGAGGCCCCTGCCGGACGGCGGGCCTCCCGTTCTTTATGCGGCGGGCGGGCCTATCCCCCGCCCTACTCCTCGTCCGCCGTCTGATAGACCTCGCCTGTGATCTCCGCCTCATCTGGCGTCACTATCAGCCTGCGGCTCATATTCTCAAGGACCGTCCTGCCGCCCGCGAGATACCAGCGGTTCAGCAGCTCCGCCTGCCCGCTTCCGACAAGCTCCCCCAGCGTCTCCGGCCAGCTGGAACGTTTTTCCTCGTTGAGAGTATCTATCCTCACAAAACCGCGTTCGATCATCACCGCGGCGGCTTCCGTCCCCCTGCTCCTGATCGTTACAAGTTTCATTGAAACAGCCCCTTCAAAAGTTATAGCCATTATTATAAGGCATAGCGGCATTACGGCGGCAGCCTCCGCCGGATTATCCCTCTCTCATTGCATGGGTTTTTCCCGGCGCTGCGCTTGACGCCCGCCGGAGGAATACTATTTTATCCGCAAACTTTTACAAAATCTTGCCGACCTCTCTTGACAAATATATCGGCGCGCTGTAATCTACACTAAGTTGGTAGAGAAGGTGAGGATTATGGCGATCACACAAAAATGTCAATACGCTTTGAGAGCGATATACGAGCTCGCGCGACGGCAGCAGGAGGGGCCGTGCAAGATCGGCGCGGTCGCCGAGGCTCAGAATATCCCCGTCCGCTTTCTCGAGAATATTCTGAGCAGCCTGAAGAGCGCCGGCGTCGTCGATTCCGCGCGCGGCAAGGACGGCGGATATTTTCTTGCGAAGCCTGCCGATGCGATCACGGTGGGCGAGGTGATACGCTTCATTCAGGGGCCGCTGGGCCCGGTGGAGTGCGGAACGCGCATGGAGGACGACTGCTCGCTTTATGAGGACTGCGTCTTCCGGCCGCTCTGGGACAAGGCAAGGGAGGCCCTTGAGGTCGTCTATGACGGTACGACCTTTCAGGACCTTGTCAATCAGTCAGACAATAGCTGCCACCGGCCCGACTGCTGGTGCGGCAAGAGAATTAAAAATTAAACTTTATGAGGTGAACAGGCATGGCACCACGCGAAGTATATCTCGACAATTCGGCAACGACAAAGGTGGACCCAAGAGTAACGGAGGCGATGCTCCCCTACTTCTCGGAGAAATACGGCAACCCCAACAGCCTTCACAAGTTCGGACGCGAGGCACGCGCGGCGGTGGATAACGCGCGCGCGCAGGTGGCGGCGCTGATCAACGCGAAGCCCTCCGATATCATTTTCACCGGCGCGGGCAGCGAAGCCGACAACCTGGCTATCAAAGGCGCGGCCTGGGCGCTGAAGGAAAAGGGGCGGGGAAACCATATCATAACCAGCGCCGTCGAGCATCACGCCATCCTCGACACCGTTAAATGGCTGGGAAAGATGGGCTTTGAATATACGATACTCCCCGTCGACGATAAAGGGATGGTCTCCCCCGCCGACCTGGAAGCGGCGATCCGCCCCGAGACGATACTGGCGACGATCATGTTCGCCAACAACGAGATCGGCACGATCCAGCCGGTAAAAGAGCTCGGCGAGGTATGCCGCCGCCGCGGCGTGATGTTCCACGTCGACGGCGTACAGGCGGCGGGACATATCATGATCGACATCCAGCAGCTTCCGGTCGACATGATGACGATGGCGGCGCATAAGATGTACGGCCCTAAGGGGCTCGGCGCTCTCTATGTCCGCAAAGGCATCAAGCTGATACCGACCCTCCACGGCGGCGGCCAGGAGTTCGGCCTCCGCTCCGGCACGGAAAACGTTCCGGGGATCGTCGGCTTCGGCGTGGCGGCGGAGATCGCAAAGGAGCGCCTCGCGCGCGGCGACGACAAGAAGCTTGCGCGGCTGCGCGATTATTTCATCGACGGCGTCCTTTCGAGGATACCGGAGTCACATCTTACGGGGGCTGTGGGCGACGACAGGCTGCCCTTCCATACCAGTTTTACGATCAAGTATATCGAGGGCGAGGGGATGCTGCTGCTGCTCGACGCGGCTGGGATCGCCGCCTCAAGCGGTTCCGCCTGCACCTCCGGCAGCCTTGAGCCGAGCTACGTGCTGCTCGCGCTGGGGCTTGACCACACCACGGCCCACGGTTCGGTACGCCTGACGATGAGCCATGATACTACAAAAGAAGATATCGACTATGTGCTTGAGAAATTCCCCGCGATCGTGGAGAAGCTCCGCGCGATGTCTCCCTTTTATAAAAAGTAACCCGGATAGGAGATGAGGTCATGTACAACCAGAAAGTGGTAGATTATTTCATGAATCCGCGCAACGCAGGCAAACTAGACGACGCGAACGCGATCGGCGAGGTCGGCAATCCCACCTGCGGAGACGTAATGAAGATTTATCTGAAGATCGACCCCGGGACCGAGGTGATAGAGGATATCAGGTTCGAGACCTTCGGCTGCGCGGCGGCGATCGCCACCAGCTCGATGGTGACGGAACTCGCGAAGGGCAAGACGATCGCCGAGGCCCTGAAGATAAACAACAAAGACGTCGCGGAGGCTCTCGGCGGACTGCCTCCCGTCAAGCTTCACTGTTCCCTGCTCGCGCAGGAAGGCATCCAGGCGGCGGTGGCCGACTATTATCTGCGCCGGGACGGAAAGCTGCCCGAGGGGCTCTCGTTCCCGGGCAACTGCACGGCTTGCGGCGGCGCCTGCGGCGGACACGAGGAAGAGGAAGAAGAGCGTTTTGTAGGCGAGGATCACCGTGTTGCAGAATAAAAAAGGCAGGATAATCGCGGTATGCAGCGCCCCGCAAAAGGGCATGATAAAGCATGAGATCGGCGAAGGCAGACTCATCGAGGGGATCGGCCTGGAGGGCGACGCCCACGCGGGCTTCATGCACCGCCAGGTGAGCCTGATCTCGATGGAAGATATCCGCACGATGATGGCAAAGCTGCCGAATCTCGTGCCGGGCAGCTTCGCCGAGAACCTTACCACCGAGGGCTTCGACCTGGGACAGCTCAAGATCGGCGATATGCTCAAGGTCGGCGAGACGCTGCTCGAGGTATCGCAGATCGGCAAGGAATGCCACTCTCACTGCGAAGTCTTCAAGCAGACCGGCGAGTGCATAATGCCGAAAAAGGGCATCTTCACCAAGGTGATAAAAGGCGGCAAGGTCAAGGCCGGAGATACGATAGAATTTGCATAAAATCCGCGGGGCCGCCGGGAGGCGGCCCTTTTCACAGGAGACGGGGACAGAGTATGAACCACGAACATCATCACGAACACGACCACGAATGCTGCGGGCATGACTGCCGGGACCCTGAGTGCGGCGGCCGCCATGAAAACACGGCCCATCATGTCCACGGGCACGACAGCGGCTGCGGCTGCGCCTCATGCCATGCGCTTGACGACATATTCAGCGAGAACGAGGTTGATGAGAGGGAACAGCGGGCGTCGTTCCGCCGCGAGATAACATTCCTCGCCGCGGCGGGAGCGATATTTCTGGCCGCGCTCGTGCTGGAGGAGCTCGCGCCGGAGATAATGCCGGAATGGCTTTTCAGCGCCGTCTTTATCGCCCTCTATCTCGCGACCGGCGTTCCCGTTCTGAAAACAGCCCTCAAAGCCCTCTTCAAGGGAGACGTCTTCAACGAGTTCACGTTGATGGGAGGCGCGACGCTCGCCGCCGTCGCCATCGGCGAAATGTCGGAGGCGGTCGGGGTGATGCTCTTTTACCGGCTCGGCGAGGCCTTTCAGGAACGCGCCTCCTCCAACTCCCGCCGCTCGATAAAGGCCCTGCTCGCGCAAAAACCGCTGACGGCGCGCATCGTCGCGGGCGGCAGGATCGTTGAACGGGACCCTAAGGAAATCGTAAAGGGAGACGTCGTGCAGGTGCTTCCCGGAGAAATAATCCCGATAGACGGCCATGTGATAAGCGGCGTCTCGCAGATAGACGCCTCGGCGATCACCGGGGAATCGATGCCCACCACGGCATCCCCGGGCGGCGAGGTGCACGGAGGCACATTGTCGCTTGACGGGCTGCTGCTCGTCGAGGCGGCGGGGCCGTTCGAGGATTCTACGATCGCGCGGATGCTTGAGATGGTGCAGAACGCCGTGGAGCGCAAATCGCCGACTGAGCGCTTCATCACAAGGTTCTCCAAATGGTACACCCCCGCGGTATTCTTTCTCGCCGCCGCGGTGATGACGCTGCCCCCGCTCACGGGATACGGCACGTGGCATGAATGGATCTACCGCGGGCTCGTCCTGCTCGTCATCTCCTGCCCCTGCGCGCTCGTCATTTCGATACCGCTGGGCTACTTCGGGGGCATCGGCGCGGCCTCCAAAAACGGCATTCTTGTAAAAGGAGCCAATGTATTTGACGCCGTCGGCAGCGTCGACATCGCCATATTTGACAAGACCGGCACGCTCACATACGGGCGCTTCAAGCTCGCAAAGATCCTGCCGGCCCCAGGTGTGAGCGAAACGGAGCTGCTAGAGACGGCGGCGCTGGCGGAAAACGGCTCCACTCACCCCGTGGCGAAGTCGATCATGGCCGCCGCCGGCGAACGGGCCGTTCCCCCGGGGGCTTCGATCACGCAGATACCCGGCAAGGGAATGGTCTGCCGCCTCGGAGAGGATACGGTCGCCTCCGGCAACGCCGCGCTGCTTGAAGATTTCGGCGTTGCCGTACCGGAGATAGACGAACACGGCACCATAGTGCACGTAATGAAAAACGGCAGATACATGGGTTCGATGGCCGTGGCCGACTCCATCCGCCCGGAGGCGGCCGCGACCGTTGCGGAGCTGCGCAGGCTCGGCATCAAGGGCGTCTATATGCTGACGGGCGACCGCGAGGATACGGCGGAGAGCGTAGCGAAGGAGCTAAAACTCGACGGATACAAGGCAGATCTGCTGCCAGGCGACAAGGTCGACGCGCTGAAGGATATCTGCCGCGGCGACACAAAGAAGACGATCTACGTCGGAGACGGCGTCAACGACGGCCCCGTGCTCGTAACCTCGGAAACCGGCATCGCGATGGGAGGCTTCGGATCTCAGGTGGCCGTAGAGGTAGCCGACGCCGTTATACTGGACGACTCTCCGGCAAAGGTGGCCGACCTCCTGCGCATCGCGAAGAAGACGCGCGCCATCGTCTGGGAAAATGTCGTTATGGCTCTCGGCGTGAAGGGGATATTCCTCATATTCGGCGTCGCCGGGCTCGCGGGGCTATGGGAGGCTGTTTTCGCCGACGTCGGCGTCGCGCTGCTCGCGATCCTCAACTCGACGAGAGCCACCCGGATAAAATAATTTTCTAAAACAAAATGTTGCACAAAAGCAGTTTTCCGATATAATAATATCGATATGATTCGATATAACGACAAGGAGGAACAACAAATGTTCTTAAGTGCACGCAATCAATTAAAGGCGACCGTGGCATCCGTCAAGCAGGGCGCGGTCAATAACGAAGTTTCGCTTCGCCTCGAAAAGGGCACGATGCTGACTTCGATCATAACAAGCACCAGCTGCGAGAACCTCGGCCTCAAAGAGGGCGGCGAGGCCTACGCGGTCATTAAGGCTTCAAACGTCATGATCGGCGAATGCGGCGGCGGACTCAGACTCTCGGCCCGCAACCAGCTCAAGGGCGTAGTTAAAGCCGTGATCGAAGGAGCCGTCAACTGTGAAGTCGAAGTTACGCTCGAGGGCGGCGAAGAGGTCACCTCGATCATCACCATGGCCAGCGCGAAGAAGCTCGCGCTCGCGCCCGGCAAGGCCGTGTCCGCCATTGTGAAGGCATCGGACGTAATGGTAGGCGTCAAAGAGTAACCGTACCCCGGCAAAGATAATCATTACCATGAAAGCGCGGCGCAAAGCCGCGCTTTTTTGTCGTTCAAAGGAGCCCCTTTTAGAGCGGCCCGGTAAATAGGCGCGGCTGCCTTCTCCGTTTTCTGACTATATTTGACATTTTTCCCGTTTATCACTAATATTCAGTAGAAAAAAGAGGCGGCCTCCCTCGCTGGAAGATGCGGGACGGTGGCGGCTCTTCCAAAAATCGCTAAAGGAGATGCGCAATATGACTCAGGAAAGCTGTTCACACGACTGCGGCAGCTGCGAGCAGAAGTGTGCGGAGGCGGAGAAACCGGATTTCAGCGTGCCGGCAAACCCGCTGAGCAATGTCAGAAGGGTGATCGGCATCGTCAGCGGCAAAGGCGGAGTCGGGAAATCGCTCGTCACTTCGCTTCTGGCTTCCGCGATGCAGAAGAGGGGCAATCAGTGCGGCATACTCGACGCGGACATAACGGGGCCCTCGATACCTAAGATGTTTGGCGTGGAAACGCTTGCCTCCGCCAACGAATCGGGGCTACTGCCGCAGCAGTCAAAGGGCGGCATCGACATGATGTCGGTCAACCTTCTCGTTGAGGATAAGGCTACGCCGGTCATCTGGCGCGGCCCGGCCATCGCCGGCGTCGTCAAGCAGTTCTGGAGCGACGTCATCTGGAGTTACGAAGATTTTCTCTTTGTGGACATGCCTCCGGGAACGGGCGACGTGCCGCTTACAGTATTCCAGTCATTGCCCGTGGACGGGATAATCATCGTCTCATCACCGCAGGAACTGGTCTCGATGATCGTGGAAAAAGCGCTGCGCATGGCGAAAGAGATGGATATCCCCATCCTCGGCATCATTGAGAACATGAGCTACATCGAATGCCCCGACTGCGGCAAAAAGATAAAGATATTCGGAGAGGGCAGGACCGCCGAGACGGCGGCAAAATACGGGATAGATTTTCTGGGCGAGATACCGCTCGCCCCTGAGATCGCGGCGCTGTGCGACGCGGGAAACATCGAATATTTCTCGGACGCCTGCCTCGACAGGGCGGCGGCAAAGCTCGAGTCTCTCAAATAGACGGCATCCTTCTTTAAAAACTTCCAGGGGCTCCCCTATGGGAGCCTCTTTTTGCCATCCGCGGGCAGCACATATCGGCAAAATCGCCTACGAAACGCTGCGTCTCGATCAAAAAAACAGCCGGGTTATATTATAATTTAAATATTATGAACAATTGGAGATGATCTCATGCTATTACTCTGTTATCCGCAGTGCACGACCTGCCGGAAAGCCAAAAACTGGCTCGAGGAGCACGGCGTCGAATACACGGAACGCAACATCAAGACCGAAAACCCTTCCGCCGGGGAGATAAATAGCTGGCGGAAGCTTTCGGCGCAGGCGCTGAAAAAATTCTTCAATACCAGCGGCAGCTCCTATAAAGAGCTCGGCCTCAGCAAGAGGCTGCCGGAATTGTCCGAAGACGAACAGATAACGCTGCTGGCGGCGGACGGCATGCTCGTCAAACGTCCGATCGCCGTCACGGAGGATAAAGTGCTGATCGGCTTCAAAGCGGAAGAATGGGAAAAGGAGCTCGCACGGTAGAGACACAATGGCAATACCGCAGAATATAAAAGACGAAATGAGGGCGCGCCGCCGCGACTTCCACAAATATCCCGAAAGCGGCTGGGCGGAATTCAGAACGACCGCGATAGCGGCGGAGATCCTTGAAAAGATCGGATGGAAGGTGCGCTTCGCTAAAGATTTTATCGATCCTGACGAGGTCATGGGTTATAACGTCGTTCCCCAAAAGGAGCGGACGCGCGCCATTTCGCAGGGTGCGGACAAGAAGACATTGGCCAAAATCGGAGCTTACACCGGACTCGCGGCCACGCTCGACACCGGCAGAAAGGGCCCCGTCACAGTCTTCCGGTTCGACATAGACTGCGTCGAGACTGAAGAGGCGCACGACGCGGAGCACCTTCCCGAGCGTGAGGGCTTCTCATCCGTGAACCCCGGCTGGATGCACGCCTGCGGGCACGACGGACACGCCGCGGTTGGGCTTGCCCTCGCGGAGATGCTTATGCGGAAAAAAGACGGCCTGCGCGGAAAGATACGGCTCCTCTTCCAGCCGGCGGAGGAAGGGGTGCGGGGCGGTTACGCGATGGCCATGGCGGGCGTCGCCGACGACGCGGATTACTTTATCGCCATGCACCTCGGCCTTGGAAAGCCCACCGGCAGCGTCTCCGGCGGCACGGGAGGCTTCCTCTGCTCCACCAAGTTCGACGCAGACTTCCGCGGCGTCGGCGCCCACGCGGGGGGAGAACCGGAGCGCGGGAAAAACGCGCTGCTCGCGGCCGCGGCCGCGGCGGTCAACATGCACGCCATATCGCCCCATTCCGGCGGCGCCACGCGCGTCAATGTCGGCGTCCTCAACGCCGGCGAGGGACGCAACGTCGTTCCGCCCAACGCCCACATGAAGATAGAGACGCGCGGAGAGAGCGCGGAGCTGGCGGCCTATGTCTACGCGAAGGCTAAAGAGGTGATCTACGGCGCCGCCCAGATGTACGACGTCGACGTCTCCATCTCCAAACAGGGTGAGACGATAACGGCCGAGAGCGACCGGAAGCTCGCCGCGCTGATAATGAGTGCCGCGGAAGGAGCCGAGGGCGTAACTCTGCGGGAGGAATACAGATCGATGGCCGGAAGCGACGACGCCTGCTGGCTCATGCGGCGCGTCCAGGAACACGGCGGCCTCGCCGCCTACGTGGGGATCGGCGCGTCGACCGCCGCGGGACACCACAACAACCGCTTCGACTTCGACGAAGAGGCGATGCCGATCGCCCTCGAGGTGTTGTTAAACAGCGCGACGCTGCTCAACGGCACGGGCGGAACGCCAGCCGTTCTTGATAATTGACGGCGGCGCGGTTTTTTAAATCCGCGCTTGACTCTTACGGCCAAAAGACTCAAAATTATCTCTTATATTGCGTAGTTTGGAGAGGCAAAAACAAAGCCGCCATCCATATCGCACGCAGGCGCAGCCCGGACTTCGGCCTTTCATGGCGATACCTCGCTGTTGCTTTTGTTAAATTTTATTTTCGGAGGATTTTGGGATGGACAGCAGGCATAGGGAAGAGATACTTCGGCTTCTTGAGCAGAACGCCAGATACACGGCGAAGGATATCGCCGTCATGCTCGGCATGGATGTGATAGAGGTAAAGAACGAGATCGAAATAATGGAGAGGGAGCGCACCATCTGCGGCTATCACGCGCTCGTCGACTGGGACAAGACCGACGACGATAAGATCTCCGCCCTGATCGAACTTAAAGTTACACCGCAGCGCGGCGAGGGCTTTGACCGCATCGCCGAGAAAATATATCAGTACCCGGAGGTCGAGTCCCTCTACCTCATGTCGGGCGGCTATGACTTCTCGGTGATCCTCAAAAAGGCGACGATGAAGGAGATCGCCAACTTCGTATCGTCACGCCTGGCGGTGATCGAAGAGGTGCAGAGCACGGCGACGCACATCGTGCTCGTACGCTACAAGGACCACGGGATACTGCTCGCGGCTCCGAAAAAAGATATGAGGATGGTGGTCACGCCGTGAGAGATTTCATCTGCGACAAAATAAAGAAAATCAAGCCCTCCGGCATCCGCCGCCTGTTCGACATCGCCAACGAGATACCGGACGTCATCTCGCTCGGCGTCGGCGAACCTGACTTCGACACGCCCTGGCATATCCGCGAAGAGGGCATCTATTCGCTGCACAAGGGGCGGACCTTCTATACCTCGAACGCCGGACTCATCGAGCTGCGCGAAGAGATAGGCCGCTTCATGAAGCGCAAGTACGACCTGACATACGACCCAAAACACGAGATGATCCTCACAGTCGGCGGCAGCGAAGCGATCGACATCGCGCTGCGCGCGATACTGAACCCCGGCGACGAGGTCATTTATCCGGAACCCTGCTTCGTCTCCTACGAACCCTGCATCCTGCTCTCCGACGGAGTGCCTGTTTCGATCGAACTCTCGGCCGCAACGGAGTTCCGCCTCCAGCCGGAACAGCTCGAAGCGGCAATCACGCCGAAGACCAAGGCTCTGCTCATCTCCTACCCGAACAATCCCACGGGAGCGATCATGGAGCGGGAAGATCTTGAAAAGCTCGTGCCGATCATCGTCAAGCACGACCTGCTCGTCATCTCCGACGAGATATACAGCGAACTCTCATACAAAGACCGGCACGTCAGCATCGCCTCGCTGCCGGGAATGCTCGAACGCACGATCGTGATCAACGGCTTCTCCAAGTCATACGCGATGACGGGCTGGCGTTTGGGCTTTGCCTGCGGCCCGGCGCATATCATGGAATATATGCTGAAAATACACCAGTTCGGCATCATGTCCGCGCCGACGATGAGCCAGTACGCCGCGATATCGGCGCTCAAAAACGGAGACAGGGACATCTGCACGATGGCGGAATCATACAATCAGCGCCGCCGCTTCCTCATGGAGGCCTTCCGCGAGATGGGACTCCCCTGCTTCGAACCCTACGGGGCCTTTTACGTCTTTCCCGACATCTCCGAGTTCGGCATGGGCTCGGAAGAGTTCTGCACAAAGCTGCTGGAAGCGGAAAATGTCGCCGTCGTTCCCGGCTCGGCCTTCGGAGCCTGCGGCGACAGGCACGTAAGGATATCCTACGCCTATTCCATCGAAGAGCTGAAAGAGGCGATGGCACGCATCGCGCGCTTCGTCGAAAGGCTGCGCATGGATAAATAGGATTCAGTACGATTACATGTATGTCAAAAGATGCCCGCCTTCACACCGAGGCGGGCATCTGCTTTATTCGAATATCCTGCCATTTATCCTCACCTCAACGCCCGCGGCGGTTTTGAATATCGCGGCCTTGCGCCGCATATAAGAATCGTCGGGCGTGTTTATCTCCGCAAGCGGATAAGGTATCTCCAGTCTTTTGTAAGTCTCCGTTCCCAAGCGGTGATAGGCGAGGAATTCCATGAATCGCAGCTTTTTGAGCCTTTTCACTATTCCCGCGAGTTTGGCTATGTCTTCGTCCGCGTCGTTTATGCCGGGGACGAGCGGCGTGCGCACGACGATGCCGAAGTTGTGCGGGAAGGCGTCGGCGCGTCCGATGTTTTCCAGTATCAGCCGGTTGTCGACTCCGATCAGTTTTTTGTGTTTTTCCGCGTCGGGGTGTTTTATGTCCACATGGAGCAGGCTGATGTAAGGCAGCAGCGGCTCTATTTTTTCCCACGCCGCGAAGAAGCTTGTTTCAAGGGCGCAGTCTATGCCGCGTTCGCGGCAGCCGCGAAGTATCTCCAGGACGAAGCCGCTTTGTTCGAGCGGCTCTCCCCCGCTGACGGTGAGGCCCCCTCCGGAGTGAAAGTAGAATATTTCATCTTTGGCGATTTCTTTGACCGCCTCCGCCGCCGTCATGGTTTTTCCGTAGGGGGTTATGGCCGATTCGGGACAGATGGCGGCGCATTTGAGGCAGCCGGCGCATTTGTCTCTGGCATGGGTTATTTTATTGTCTTTTTTGCTCAGCGCTCCGTGCGGGCACGCTTGTACGCAGCGCCCGCAAAGGGTGCATTTTTCGCGCGCGAGGCCCCGTTCGGGGGCCCCGCGCTGCGATTCCGGCGTGGAGCACCAGAGGCAGCGCAGGGGGCAGCCTTTGAGGAAGAGTACGGTCCTCAGTCCGTCTCCGTCGTGGATGGAGCTTTTTTCTATGCGCAGGACGGTTCCGGCCACGTTTCCTTTTTCCATTGTTTTAGCCGCAGGAGACGCCGTTTTCTGTCTGTACGGTGCGCGCGATGATGTCGTCCTGCACTTCTTTGCCGAGTTCG
The DNA here is from genome assembly GCF_000585335.1 of Cloacibacillus evryensis DSM 19522. Classification (NCBI taxonomy): domain Bacteria; kingdom Thermotogati; phylum Synergistota; class Synergistia; order Synergistales; family Synergistaceae; genus Cloacibacillus; species Cloacibacillus evryensis. Next base: position 942,113 of record NZ_KK073872.1, on the reverse strand, counting down.
ACGAAGAAGGCGGTGTAGCCCGCGACCCGCACGAGCAGGCTGCGGTAGTCTTCCGGGTGCGCCTGGGCCTCTATAAGTTTTTTCTGGTCTACGACGTTGAATTGTACGTGGTAGACTCCGAGGGTGCAGAGGCTTTTGAGGAGCGCCATGATCTGGTTGATGCCGTTTTCGCTGTTTATCATCTGCGGGTCGAGTTTCATGTTGAGGAGTGTACCCTGGACGAAGCGGTCGTGCGGGATGTTGGCGACGGATTTGAGTACCGCGGTCGGACCGTTGGTGTCTGTGCCGCCGTTGGGGCTGACGCCGTCGGCCAGAGGTTTTCCCGCGCGGCGGCCCGATGGCAGGGCTCCCACTTCGACGCCGAAGGGGGTGTTGCCGGAGACGGGCAGGATGCCGGGGGTCATGACTCCGAATTTGCTGCGGTAGCTTTCGATCTCGTCGGCGATGTAGGCGAAGAGTTCCGCCGCGAGGCCGTCTGCGCGGGGATCGTCGTTGCCGTATTTGGGGGCCTCTTTGCAGGCTTTGTGTATTTCCGGCGCGTCCTGGAAGTCACCGGCGAGGGCGTCGAGGAGCTGTTTCATGGTGACGCTTTTTGTGTCATATACGAGGTGTTTGACGGCGGCGACGCTGTTTATGAGGTCGGAGACGCCGATGCAGATTATGCCGTTGCCGGTGTTGTATTTGGCGCCTCCCCAGGCGTAGTCTTTGGCGTTTTCGACGCATTCTTCAAAGCTGAGGGAGAGGGCTGGCACCGGGCGTTCTAGGCAGATGTCGTCGATGATGTGGCTGGCTTTGACGACGACTTTTATGACGTAACGGAGCTGTTGTTTGACGGCGTTCAGGAGGTCGTCGAAGGACGCGAATGTCAGGGGATCGCCGGTCTGCGCTCCCGCGAGTTTTCCCGTTTTGCGGCATTTGCCGTTGAGGAGGACGAATTCCATTACGCTGCCGAGGTTGATGTCGGCCAGGGCGGAGTAGGCGCGCAGTTTGCCGGCCAGGTTGGTCTCGACGCAGCCGCCGGGGTTCCAGTCGAGCGCTTCGCGCAGGGGGATGCCTTTGTTCATGAGCATACGGATGCCGACTTCGTCGTTGTGGAAGGCGGGGAATCCGGTGCCCATCGCCATCAGTTCAACGATTTTGCGCAGGAAGGAGTTGGGGTTTTTCGCCATGTTGTAGCGCACGGAGAGCGAGGGCTGGTAGAGTTTCGTGTCCATGGTGGCCTGGATTATCATGTAGGAGAGGTCGTTTACGGCGTCGCGCCCCATTTTGTCGACGCCGCCGGCGCAGAGGTTCTGGAACATGGGGTAGCCTGAGGAGTATTCCGCCGATTTTTCGTCCTGGAAGAGGCAGGGTTCGGAGAATTTGACCCACAGGCAGTCGAATAGTTCCTGCGCCTCTTCTGGCGTGAGGCGTCCCGCTTCGAGGTCGGCTTTGTAGTAGGGGTAGAGGTATTGGTCCATGCGTCCGGGATTGTAGGCGGCGGCGTTTTGTTCCATGAAGATGCAGATCTGGTAGAAGTAGAATGACTGCATGGCTTCGCGGAAGGTGCGCGCCGGATGCGCGGGGACGCGGCGGCAGGTTTCGGCTATTTCGCGCAGTTCGGCGGCGCGTTCGGCCTTTTTCTCCAGCGCCGCCAGGCGGTCGGCCTCCGCCGCGTAGCGCGCGGCCAAGGTCTCCATGCCTTCGCAGACTATGAGCAGGGCGTCGAGGTAGACTTCTTTTTCGTAGTCTCCGGGGACTGTCGCGTCGAGCTGGGATTTGCGTTCGAGTATTTTTTCGCGCAGCCCCTCTATGCCGTTTTTGATGAACCATTCGTAGCCGGCGGTGACTTCGCCCCAGCCGCGGACGGCTTTTTTGTCGATGTAGAGCGCGCCGTTGTCGCGAAGCGCCGCTACGTCTTCAGGGATGCGCGCGAGCCATTCTTCGTAGTTGGAGCGTCCCTTCCAGTAGGGGCGGATGATCTCTTCAAAATCTTTCTTGTCTTCGGGCGGCAGCCTGAATTTGTCGTATTTGCGCGTGTTGATGGTCTCAAGCTCGCGGTCGAGGACGGACCAGCAGACGTCGGCGGAGAGGATGCCCCCGCGTATTTTGCTGCCAGCGTTGCCGACGATGAGTTCGTCGTCCCATATTTTGACGCTCTTTTCACGGCACTGTTTGAGGAAGGCCTTTGCTTTGCGCGTCACCAGCGCCTCCCCCTGGGTCTCAAGAAAGCTCTGGGTGAGCAGCTTCGCGTCTTCCAAATCTATCTCCGGGTAGGTCTCGAACACTTTTTCTTTCAGTCTGTCGATACGATCCAGGTATTGCGGATGTCTTTCCATGCCTGTCTCCTCCTTAATTCATCTCTTCATATTCTGTTCGCGCGATTATTTCGTTCTGCGTGTTGGCGTTTAATTCCGCGAAGTAGGCGCTGTAGCCCGCGACGCGCACGATGAGGTCGCGGTAGTCGTCCGGACGGCGCTGCGCCTCCTTTAGGTCATCCGAAGATACGATATTGAACTGTATGTGATGTCCCCCGAGGTCGCACCAGGCGCGGACATAATCGGCGAGCAGCGCCGCCGAATTGGGCGCGCTGAGAACTGAGGGGGAGAATTTCTGGTTGTAGAGCACCCCTTGCAGGACCTCCATGTGATCGAGTTTGCTCATCGAGCGGACCGCGGCGGTCGGCCCATTTCTGTCGCGGCCGCCGACCGGCGAGGCTCCGTCCGAAAACGGCGTGCCCGCGGGGCGTCCGTCGGGAGTGGCCCCCGTCAGCTCGCCAAAGTAGACGTGCGTAGAGACCGAATGCAGTTCCGGGATGTAGAAGCCGCCGCGCATGCAGGGATACTGCACCACCTCTTTACAGAATATATGCGACGTCTCGCGCGCGATAAGATCGGCGTAATCATCATCGTTGCCAAACTTCGGCGCCTCTTCGCATAGCTTTTTAAGTTTGGCCGCGCCGGCGAAGTCGTTTTTGATGGCGGAGAGCAATTCCTCCGGCGTGGCGCTCTTGTCGTCGAAGACTACGCGCCTGACGGCGGCCATCGCGTCCGCGGTCGAAGCCAGGCCGACGCCGAAGATACCGGAGAAGTTGTAGCGCACGCCGCCCTCCTGCCGCGTAAGCCCCGTTTCGACGCAGTCGTCGAGCAGCGCGGAGGTGAACGGCTCCGGCGCGTGCACGGCGTGCGCGCCGTCAATGAGGTCGTAAGAACGGACGATGAGTTCGACAAAATAGGCGACCTGCGACTCAAAGGCGCGCATCAGCCCGCCAAAGTTCGCGAAGCCGGCGAGCTTGCCGGTATGCGGCCCGACCTGCCGTCCCGTCGCCGGATCGGCGCCGTCGTTCAGCGCGAGCAGAAATGCCTTCGGCAGATTGACGTAACCGCCGTTGGAGCGTGAATCACAGGCCCCCTCGATGTCTGATTCAACACAGTTCATGCAGTAGCCGCGCGCCTCTTCGAGCGTCGCGCCGCGTATCAGATGCTTTGGTATGATGCAGTTGTCGTTCATGACCGCGGGATAGCCGAGTCCCAGCTTGACCGTCTCGCAGGCTTTCAGCAGCGCGTCGGGATCGACCTTGTTGTGATAACGGAAGGAGAGCGACGGCTGAGGCACGCGCGCGATCGCCGCGGCCTCCATTATCAGAGTCGTCAGCTCGTTGCAGGCGTCCTCGCCGCGCGGCCCCTGCCCGCCGAGCGTTATATTCTGGAAGAGCGGGAAGCCGGCGAAGGTACGGGTCGTCACCGAATCCATCAGCTTGATGATCGCGGTACACTTTATCCAGATGTGGGCCAGCAGTTCCACGGCCTCTTCATCGGTGAGCCGCCCATCCGCGATATCTTTCTTATAGTACGGATACATGTACTGGTCGAAGCGCCCGAGCAGCATCGCGTGGGGATCGGCCTCGATCTGGGTCGCCACGTAGATCAGCCAGACGGACTGAAGCGCCTCGCGGAAGTTTGAGGCGGGAAATTCAGGGACCCTCTTGAGCGTCTCCGCGATCCGATACAATTCCTCGCGGCGCGCGGGATCAGGACATTCCGCAGCACGTTTCAGAGCCTCGCCGGAATAGCGGCGGGCAAAAGCGATCACCGCTTCGCAGGAGATCTTTGCCGCGCGCCAGAAAGCGACCTTATTGCCGTCGGCCGCGCACTGCGGCTTAAACGAGGCAAGCTTGGCCTCTATCTCATATATGATGCCGCGAAGCCCCTTTTCAAGCAGCTTCTTGTTATTCACCGCGATATTGCCGTGCGCCGTCCCCTGCGCCCCGACGGTGATCATCGCCTCGGCGATCGCCTCTTTCGCCTCGGCGGGAACGAGGGCCGCGGTCACCGAGTCAAGCGACGCATCCTGCCAGCCTTCCAGGCACTCGCGCAGTATACGCTTATTTTCTTCGGTAACGCCTATCGCGTCGGCGGGGCGCGTCGCGAAATTATCCAGATCCGAGAGTATCCAGCGCGCGCCGAGTTCCGGGCAGGCGATCGGCGAACGCGGCCTGGGCGAATTATGACCGACGAAAAGCTCCTCGTCGTCAATGAAAAGCGTCATGTTTTCCAGAATATGCTTCAGCGCGTAGGCCCGTTTAAGGACGGGCGGCTCGGACGCGTAGCGTTTGTAGGCCTCGGTGACGAGCAGCGCGCGCTCCGGCAGAAGCTCCGTCGGACAATTTGTTATCATGCGCTCCTTCATTCCGTTGATACGCTTCAAGCTCTCTTCTCTGACCATCGTGATCCATCCTCCGTTTTTATAAAACTCTGATCCTATAATTGTTTAAAATTTCTTTGACCCTCGCGTATTCTTCGTCTGTTGGCGGATCGACATCCTCCAGCGGATAACTTCGGCCCAGTTCCTCGTAGAGGCCGACGCCCATTCTGTGATACCTCAATACCTCAAGGGAGACGCCCTCTCTACCACTTTCAAGAAAAGACCCCATGGCTCGGATATTTTCCTCCGCGTCATTCAGCCCCGGGACGAGCGGGAACCTGACCAGCACCGGTATGCCGCCGCGCAGGACGGCCATGGCGTTTTCGAGAATATCCTCATTTCCCCGCGAGGTCAGCCGCTTATGCAGTTTAGTATCCATAGCCTTGAGGTCGAACTGTATGAAGTCAGTCCTCTCCGCAATACGCATCGCCGCATCATAAGAGGCTAAGAGGCAGCTTTCGATCGCCGTGTGAACATTATGGGCGCGGCAAATGTCGAGGAACTCCACGGCAAAATCAGGCTGGGCCATCACCTCGCCGCCAGAGAGCGTGACGCCGCCGCCTGAGCGCCGCCAGAACGGCGCGTCGCGCCGTACCTCCGCAAAAAGCTCCGCGGCTGTAACGTCGCGGCCGAATATCTTTTCTCCGCCGGCAGAGCGCTCTATCTCAAAACTCTGCGACTGAGGGCTGCAGCACCACAGACAGCGCGCCGGACAACCTTTGAGGAATACCGTCGTCCGTATCCCCGGACCGTCATGCACCGCGTAATGCGCTATATTGAAGATTCTCCCCTTGACCGCCATATGATCACCCAATTTTTTGGTAATACCAGAGGACCAACCAGTATTTTATAATAAAAATTATAAGGCAATCAAAGGTATTGTCAAGAAGCGGAAATATATGAAATTATCTTCTGCGCAGGGCGCGCGCCGCCGCCGTCCTTATCCCTCTTTTGACGATTTAAGGGTAGAACATACCGCCATGCCGAGAATGAGCGCGCCGCCGGCAAGTTCGCGGGCAGACGGGACCTCTCCAAGGACCAGCGCGGCCGAGAGTATGCCGTAGACCGTCTCAAGGCTCGCGATCACTCCGGCTGTCTGCGCGCGTATATGCTTCATCCCCCCGATGAACAGAGAATGGGCGACTCCGGTAAAGACAACGCCCAAGAGGATGAGAAGCCCCCAGTCCCGCGCGTCAACGGCAGGGCGGTGAAAGAAGATCATCGGCATCAGCACCAGCGCCGCGACGCCCTGCTCGTAAAAGGCGATCACGCTGCCGTCGTAACTGGAGGCAAACTTGCGGTTCAGCAGCGACATCACGGCAAAGCTGACGCTGCCCGCCAGTCCCCACAACAACCCGACGGTCAAATTATTTTCAATGTTAAGTTCGGGCACTATAATAAGCACGCCCATAAACATAATGAGGGCAAAAAACGCGTCGGCTTTTTTCAGCCTTTCGCGAAACATCAGCGGCTCAAAAAAAGTTACGAAGATCGGATAGGCGGAAAAGGTAATCAGCGCGATCGCCACCGTAGAGACCTGCACGGAAGTATAAAAGGCCGTCCAGTGAAACGCCAGCAGAGCTCCGATCGAGCAAATGACGATATAATCAGCCTTTTTGGACAGGCAGATATTATGCCCCTTTATCAAAAAATAGATCCCCATAGACAATGAGGCGAAAAAAACACGTCCCAGTACGATATATGGAGCCGGCAAACTAACATACCTGCCAAAAAGAGCGGTAAGGCCGAACAACAATACCGCGATGTGTATATTCATCAAACCTCTGTTTCGTGAGTTCATCAAGTTTCTCCCGTTAGGTAAAATTCCTGGTATTGCCTCTGGTCTATAGTTGGTATTATACTACCTAGTGCTGTTGCCTATGGAGACCTTTACCACATTAACGCTCAGAAGGGTAAATAAAAATTTTTCGCGCTGGAGGAACCCTCATGAAAATCGGCATACCTTTTGAAAAAAAGGAGAGCAAGAAAAAAATAGTCCAGGATAAACTCAGAGAGCTGGTGTCGTCCGGCCCCTTCAACGAGGGAGACAAGCTCCCTTCCGAACGGGAGTTGGCGCAGATGCTCGACGTCAGCAGAAACGTCCTGCGTGAGGCGGTAATATCGATGGTGGCCGAGGGATCTCTCGAGGTGCGCGAACGCCAGGGCACCTTTATAAAAAGCCTTGACAGCTTTGGGATGCACGACTCCCTGAAAAGCCTGCAGATGCTCCCGGCGGATTTCGTGTCATACCAATTAGAGGTACGCCTCATTATCGAGGTGCCGGCGGCAAAGATCGCCGCGATGCGCCGGACGGATAACGACATCAGAAAGCTCCGCGAATGTTATGAAAGCTTTATCGCCTGCCCCTATGTAACGCCGGAAGAGCAGGCCCAGAATGGGAAATGGGAGGCGCTCCTGCACCATCTCGTGACGGAATCTGCGCACAACCCGATACTTTCAAGGTTGAATGAGAGCATCAACAGCCTTGTCGAACGCAACAACATCCTCGTCCACCCCGACATGCTGATGGAAAAGGGATGGATCGAACTCATTAAATCACGGCATGCGGCAATTATCCGGGCCATCGAAGAAAAAAATCCCGAGGAGGCCGGCGAAACGCTGAAGACTCACCTGCTCGAAACCGCGGAAGTCATGCGCAGAACGCACCCCGAATTGATCACCGACATACCGTCCCCGTACTGGAAGATGAATAATTAAAATGCGGCAGTAACCTCAAGCCCCGAAAAGCTTACATAAGCGGCATGATCCGTTCACGGGCCATGCCGCTCCTGCTGTAAAACTATCTCAAAACGGTCCGAACTATATTTAAAAGAAGATCACACAGAGCTTCTGCACGGTTGATCTGTTTCTTGCGGCAGATTCATAATTTTCCTTTTTTATAAATAAATCTAAGCATTTCCTTAACTTTAATTTACTTGACGTGGATATTTATACATGATATATTTATCGCAGCTCGTAAAAGGACCAGTGGTATTACCAGATTTTAATGTATACAGCGTATTTAACGTATTCCTATGATCCCATGCAGGCTCTGTAAACGGAGATGGGAGGTATCTAAAGCACGGCGCAAAGAGAGGGTTTTTCCATACGAAATGGAATGGCCTCCTTATAAGAGAACACATAGATACTCTTAATACAAAGGATGTGCAGAGATGCTGAAATATACTCTAAGGCGCATTATATCCGCGGTTATTACCATTTGGTTCGTTATTACCATTACGTTTTTGATAATGCATAATCTGCCTGGAAGCCCTTTTACAAGCGCGCGGGGACTGCCGGATGAGACGCGGGCTGCGCTTGAAGCAAAATACGGACTTGACAAACCATTGGGAGTCCAGTACCTCACTTACCTGTTAAATTTCGTCAAAGGAGATTTCGGCGTCTCCTATCATAAAAGAGGCGTAACTACACGCGCCATTATTGAGAGCGGTTTCCCATACTCGGCAAAGATCGGCCTGCTTGCCGTCGCTTTTATCCTTGCCTTCGGCATATTTTTCGGCGTCTACGCGGCACTGAGGCATAACAGAATGTCGGACAGGGTGTCGATGCTGCTGGCGACACTCGGGACTACGATACCGAGTTTTGTCGTTGCGACACTATATCTTTATGTCTTCAATAAAAAGCTGGGGCTCGTGCCGTCCTACGGAGCGGAGAACTTCAAAGACTACATCGGCCCGGCCTTTGCGATAGGAGCTTTCTCCATCGCATTTATAACCCGCCTCACACGTACGTCGATGCTCGAAGTGCTCCAGCAGGATTACATTCGTACCGCCAAAGCCAAGGGGCTCACCAGTTTTGTCGTTATGACGCGCCATGCGCTGCGCAACGCGCTGATCCCCGTAGCCACTTATATGGGCCCCTGTGTGGCAAGCATCGTCACCGGATCATTCGTCGTCGAAAAGGTTTTCGGCATACCGGGCATAGGTTGTCTTTTCACGACAAGCATCCTTAACCGCGATTATTCCCTGATACTTGGGGTCACAGTATTTTATGGCGTACTCCTTGTTCTGATGGTCCTTTTGGTCGATATCCTTTATGTCCTTATTGACCCCAGGATCAAATTTGACTAAGAGGGGGAAACGTGATGGCAAATATAGAAGAAAGACTGGATCTCAATGACATCGATCTATGGAAAGAAACGGAACATGATTTTACAAAATCCGAGGATATCAAGCGCAAAAGCCTCACCTTCTATCAGGACGTCTGGAGGCGATTCCGGGAAAATAAGACGGCGATGTTCTCTCTCGTCTTTATTGTGCTTCTGACTATCACGGCGATATTCCTTCCATATTTTTGGAAATATACCTATTCAGACCAGAATCTGGAATACTCCAACGTTCCCTGCCGGCTTGAACTATACGAGATACCTGGCACAGGCGTATCTTTTTATGTCACTAACGATTACAACGTCCTTCAGGTGTCACGTAACGGCACTCTTGGGAAAATGGCGGAAAACACCGGCGACGATCTAATGGCGCGTCAGAAAAGCTTCGTACTTGACGGCAAGGATATAAAGGTGGATTACAGCCAATATTTTGCCGCCAAGAAAAAACTCTATTCGTTGAGGAGATCCGCCGAACGCGGTGATGACGTCGATCTGCCCTCAGAAGAGCGCGCTTTTGAAAATATGAAGAGATACATTGTCACCGTAGACGGTAAAGAGGTGGAGCCCTCGCTTCGGGTATGGAATAAGAGTCATATCTTTGGCAACGACGCGCTCGGCAGAGACATCTTTATCAGGATTGTATACGGCGCGCGCATATCGCTCGCCGTCGGGTTTGCAACGGCTCTCGTGTGTTTCGTGATCGGGGTGTTGTTTGGAGGCGTCTCCGGCTATTGCGGAGGAAGGGTGGATGATGCGATGATGAGAGTCGTCGATATAATAAATACTATCCCGACGCTGCTTTATGTGATCCTGCTTCGCGTTCTCTTCGACAGCGGCGGCCTTTTCACGATAATTTTGACGATCGGGCTTACCTATTGGGTGAGCATGGCAAGGCTGGTACGCGGAGAAGTGCTTTCTCTGAAAAAACAGGAGTTCGTCCTCGCCGCCAAATCATTGGGCGCGCCGACCGGGTATATACTTTTACGCCACCTACTGCCAAATATAATGGGACCGATCATGGTCACCATCACAATGATGATTCCCAACGCGATTTTTACCGAAGCTTTTTTGAGCTTCGTAGGGCTCGGCGTCTCCGCCCCCGTAGCCTCATGGGGGACGCTTTGCAACGACGCCCTTGAGGGATTATATACCTATCCGCAGCAACTGCTCTTCCCCGCGGCCGCTATCTCTCTTACGATACTCACATTCAATCTGCTTGGCGACGGAATGAGAGATGCGCTTGACCCCAAGTTGAGAAAGTAGGTTGGATCATGGCTGAGAATAAAAGCGTACTTGAAATACGGGATCTGCATACCTCTTTCTTCACACACCTCGGCGAGGTAAAGGCAATACGTGGCATCGACCTCCGCATAGGCAGCGGGGAAACTCTCGGCATTGTCGGGGAGTCTGGAAGCGGGAAAAGCGTCACGTCTCTTTCCGTAATGCGTCTTCTGCTGCACCCGGGACGGGTCGTGAAAGGAGAGATCCTCTTCAAAGGTGAAGACCTTCTGAAAAAAGCGGAGCACGAAATGACAAAAATACGCGGGAACAACATCGCCATGATCTTTCAAGACCCCATGACCTCCCTTAACCCTGTGCTGCGGGTCGGTTTTCAGATCGAGGAAGCACTGTTGCAGCACCAGCGCCTCACAAAAAAGGAGGCCGCGGTAAAAGCTATCGAAATGCTGGAGACAGTCGGCATTCCCGATGCCAAGAGGCGCGCCGCCTGTTACCCTCATGAGTTTTCAGGCGGAATGAGGCAGCGCGCGATGATAGCGATGGCGCTTTCCTGCCGTCCGGAGCTTCTTATCGCCGACGAGCCGACGACGGCGCTTGACGTAACGATACAGGCGCAGATCATCCGGCTCATAAAAGAACTTGGACAAAGCACAGGGACCTCTACGATCCTGATTACGCACGATCTGGGCGTAGTGGCGGACATCTGTTCCCGAATAGACGTCATGTACGCCGGATTGGTTATGGAGGAGGGGAAAACCGACGATGTCTTCTTCAATCCCGCGCATCCGTATACGATGGGATTGCTGAGATCGATACCCAATGTGGCCACAGGTGCGCGTCATAGGCTCATTCCGATACCGGGAACGCCTCCTGATCTCCTAAATCCGCCGCAAGGCTGTCCATTCTCGCCCAGATGCAGCTTCACGATGAATATATGTACGAGACACTGTCCCGGGTACTACCAGGTCGGAGAGGGACATAAGGCCGCCTGCTGGCTGCTTGACGAACATGCGCCGCGCTGCGGCCGCTACGATGCGATGAAGGGAGGCATCAGCTCTATTGAACGATAATATTCTTCTTGACGTCAGAAACCTTAGAAAATACTTCTATAAAGATGAAGGATTGATCTCAAAAAAAATACAAGAGATAAAAGCCGTTGACAACGTCAGCTTTTATATCAGAAAGGGAGAGACGCTTGGGCTTGTCGGTGAATCCGGATGCGGAAAGACGACCGTCGGCCGGACTGTCATGCGCCTATACGAACCGACTGCCGGCGAGATATATTACGACGGCATCGACGTCGCAAAACTCCCCGCCAGATCCTTCATGCCTTACCGTAAGAAGATACAGATGATCTTTCAAGACCCTTACGCCTCACTCGATCCCCGGATGACCGTTGCCGACATCATCGGCGAACCGCTTGACATCCACAGGATCGCCTCGGGCAAAGAACGCCAGGAACGAATCTTTGAGCTGCTAAAAAGGGTCGGCCTGCGCAAGAACCACGCGAACAGATATCCTCATGAATTTTCCGGCGGGCAGAGGCAGCGGATAGGAATCGCCAGAGCGCTCTCTGTCATGCCTGAATTCATAATATGCGACGAGCCGATATCGGCGCTTGATGTCTCGGTGCAGGCGCAGATAGTAAACATGCTGGAAGACCTGCAGCAGGAGATCGGCCTCACCTATCTTTTTATCGCACACGACCTCTCCATGGTCCGGCATATCTCAAATCGTGTCGGCGTTATGTACCTTGGAGGCCTTATGGAGGTAACTACCGCGGACGAACTATACAATAATCCGCAGCATCCGTACACGATAGCGCTGCTCTCGTCGATTCCGATACCCAACCCGAGGGCGGAGAAAAATAATATCATCCTTGAGGGAGACGTGCCAAGTCCGCTCAACCCGCCGTCAGGATGCAGATTCCGCACACGCTGCCGCTATGCCAAAAAGATTTGCTCGGAAGCGGCTCCTGAATTTAAAAATTTAGGCTCGGAACATTACGTAGCCTGCCACCTCTTTTAACGGCGTAAACAGAGAGGAGAAATGCCGTGCAAACGACGACACAAAATAACTCTGAGACACAGGCGGAAAACAGTTGTCCCTATAATGCATGGAACCGGCATTACCGGAGTTAGTCGAAAGGAGCATCATCATGTCAATCAAAAAAAGCGTCAGGTCAATAGTAGTTATCGTACTTGCAATCGCAGCGTTATTCTCACAGGCGGCCGGGTCATACGCGGCGCCCAAAGTGCTCGTCTTCAACCACGGCAAGGAAATCAAGGCCTGGGATCCCTCGATAGACGATTCCGGCGGAAGCTTTGTGATAGGAAATATATTTGAGGGCCTGATGAAGGACACAAAAGACGGCAAGCTGGTCCCCGGACAGGCTGAGAAGTATACCATTTCCCCGGACGGGCTTACCTATACCTTCTATCTGAAGCCGAATATCACCTGGTCTGACGGAAAACCCGTCACAGCTAAAGACTTTGAATATGCCTGGCTGAGACTGCTTGACCCCAAAGCCGGTTCAGAGTATTCATATATGGGAACTTCATATATAAAAAATGCGAAAGCATTCTTTGACGGAAAGGCAACGGCAGACAAAGTCGGCGTAAAGGCCTTGGATGAAAAGACGTTTCAGGTCATCCTGGAATCAAAGGTACCATACTTCCTCAACCTTACGACGTTCTTCTCCTTCATGCCGGTAAGGAAAGATATAGTGGAAAAACACGGCGACGGATGGGAAAAGAACCCAAAGACCTGTATCTCTAACGGACCGTTCGTACTGGAATCCTATAAAATAGGAGACAACCTCACCATTGCCAAAAACCCGAAATATTATGGCAGTAAGAATGTAAAGATAGACAAGGTAAAAATGGTATTCGTATCCGATCAGACCACCGCGCTCAACGCCTTTAACGCAGGAGATATCCACGTGAACCCGGAGATACCGCCGGCAGAGATCCCAAGGCTCATCGCCGAAGAACCAAACCTCGTATTCACTCCGAGAATGCAGACCGCGTATATCATTTTCAACGTAGATAAACCTCCCTTCAATGACGTGCGCGTCAGGAAAGCCTTCGCTCTCGCGCTGAACAGGAAGGCGATCTGCGAGTCTGCCCTTAAGGGCGGCGAGACTCCCGCGACGGGAGTAGTTCCTCCCGTGCTTTCGCTCTCGACCGGAGAAAGCTTCAGGACGCTCGGCAAAAATGGCAAACCCGCGGCGGAATACGGTATCGATCCAAATGCGGCGCGCGTGAAAGAGGCACAGAAATTACTTGCCGAGGCCGGATACCCCAATGGGAAAGGGTTCCCAAAGGTAACCTACACCTATGTAACAAGAGAATCCCTCAAAAAGATGTCCGAAGCCATCCAGGAAATGCTGAAAAACAATCTTAATATTAAAGTTGAGCTTGACAATATGGAATGGCAGGTACTCGTGGACAAGAGAAAAAGAGGAGATTTTATAATCAGCGGCGGCAACTGGACCGGAGATTATGCCGACCCGATGACCTTCTTTGACGCATATGCAGTCGACAGCAGCTGGAACGAATGCCAGTGGAGGTGGAAGAGGTCAAAGGTGGCGCCCAACGACACCGTCCTCAACCCCGAACATAAGGCGTTTGAACAGGAAATCTTGATGGCACAGAAAACATCAGGCAAAACGCGGGACGAACACCTAAAGAACGCGGAAAAAATACTCATGGACGCTGCCCCTGTATCCCCGCTCTACTATGGCAACTTTTGTTACCTGGTCAATCAGGACAAGGTACGCGACGTATGGATGAACAAAGTCGGAGAATATAAATTCTGGGACGCCGAAATGGTGCGCTAACACAAATACCTAAATTGAAACCATATACAGGCGCCGCGTGCTTACCTATGCGCGCGGCGTCTGTATCCGTTAAGCTTCATGCGATGTCACGTCATAAATAGAAGTTTTGAGGCAATTCGATCTCAGGTTTGCCATATGCAGGACATCGGCGCTGCCGCCTGTTTTCCTGCCGTTCATTAACAAAACAACGCCCCGCATAGATATTTTTTAAAGGCTGTAAGTCGTCTTGTCGTGTAAACGCCACGCAAAATCGGTGCTTGACGATATATTAAAGACATGATATATTCACATTGTACTGGTGGATGAACCTATGGTAGTACCAACACTAGGTTTAGGGTATACAGCGTATCCATAATGTTCTTAATTTTTATTGTTTACCAAACAAATTCATATTAATTAGGAGGAACGAAGATGGCAACAAAGAAAAAGGCTCTACAAATCGGAGCGGGCATGGTTGGCCGTTGCATAGTGCATGACATGATCAGTGATTTTGATTTTGTCGTGCTCGACATGAGCGAAGAGAACCTCGCCGAGACCAAACGCCTCTATCCAAGCGTGGAAACGGTGATCGGATCGGCAACCGACAAAGACCTTATTGCGAAGCTTTCCGCGGACTGTGACATTATCACGGCGGCGATGCCCGGCACGGTCGGATATCTGGTAACTCAGATCGCGATGGAGCTCGGCAAAAAGATATCCAACGTCTCCAGTATGCACGGCCGTTCCGATGAACCCTATGACAAGATCGGACAGGAGACCGGCGGCCTCGGCATCTCGATGATCGGCTTTGAACCCGGCATGAGCAACTTCTTCGGCGGACGCGGCTACTATAAGCTCGACAAGTGCGAAGAGATGTACGTCTATGTCGGCGGCGGCCTCCCCGTGAATCCGCGTCCTCCCTTCAATTATTTTACGACCTGGTCAATATCGGACAATATCAATCAGTTCAACCAGCCGACTACGGTCGTCCGCGGCGGCAAAGAAATGGTCATCCCGGCGCTCAGCGAGGTCATGCACTTTGAGATAGAGGAATTCAAAAATCTCGAATGCTTCACCAGCAACGGCCTCGGCGGCCTTTTCCGCAGCTTCAAGGACGTGCCGGAGATGGCAGCTTTCACCGTTCGCTGGCCCGGCCTCGCCGCTCAGATGCGCTTCCTCAACGAGCTTGACCTATTCGATAAGGAAGAGAGGATGCTCGGCAAGGTAAAGCAGGTCCCGCGCGACATCCTCATCGACATCTTCTCAAAGAAGTACGAGAGGCTCCCGGGAGAGGTCGATATGTCTGTGCTCAAGATCGTCGTCAAGGGCATCAAGGGCAGCGATCGAGTGACATATACGTGGGAGATCGCACAGAAAGAGATCCCGGGGACCGGATACACCTCAATGGCCTGGACGACGGCCTGTACCTGCGGTATTTTCGCGCGCGCGATGACGAACGGAATGCTCACCGGCAAGGGGATGCTGGCCGCGGAAAAGCTCGCTAAGGACGACGATTTCTACAACTGGGTAATGGCCGAACAGGCAAAGCGCGGCATTTTCTACAAAGAAAAGGTAGAAGTTGAGAAGAACGTAAATCTCTGGGAAAAATAAGTTTATAGGTAATAAATGCAGGCAGGAAGTTGTCCCTTCCTGCCTGTTCACGTAATAACTGACAGACGGATCTGTCAGAGTTCCGGCAAATATATAGCTCTACTGCCCTTGAACACCTTTCATTTAATAATAACACTTATTTATTGATTATACAAATTACGGAGGTATCAGCATGGAGGCAACAGTAGCAAAACAGGTTGAAGCAGCACTCGAATATATAGCATGGACAGTTCTCTGGAATAAATATTTCGCGGTCATGTTCCTTCTTCTCGGACTCTATCTCACCATCGGCACCAGATTCTTTCAGTTCCGCCGTTTTGGGGACATTTTTTATAACACGCTTGGCGGGCTCTTCCGCAAAAAGGGTCCCAACGTACCAGACAGTAAAGTAACTTCATTCGGAGCTTTCGCCACGGCGTTAGGCGGAACGGTCGGCAACGGAAACATCGCGGGAGTCGCGAGCGCGATAGCGATCGGCGGCCCCGGGGCCCTCTTCTGGATGTGGATGGCCGCTATCGTCGGGATGATCACTAAGATGAGCGAAATCGTACTCGCGCAGCAGTACAAGCAGCGCTATGAGGACGGGACCTCCTACGGAAGCGCAGCCTTCTATATCCACAAAGCGCTCGTGGAGGGCAAGGGGTGGAAGTGGTGCAAGATACTTTCAATGCTGTTCACAGTGACGATGATCGGATCATTCTACTTTGCGCCCGGACCGTACACAATTGTCGAAGCTCTGCAAAGCGCTTTCAAACTCCCCGGCTCGGTGGCGATCATGTGCGCCGTCGCCTACACGGGAGTGTGTTATGTGATCGTTCTCGGCGGTATTCCGCGTATCGTTAAGTTTGCCGAGAGAGCGGTCCCGACGATGGTCCTCTGCTACCTCGCGGCCGGTATCTTTATCATCATCAAAGACATCCCCGCGACCGCCGCGGCGATAAAATCAATATTCTACTACGCATTCCAGCCCTATGCGGCGGTCGGCGGCTTTGCCGGCGTCACCGTGATGAAGGTCGTCCAGGTCGGAGTCGCGAGAAGCGTTTACAGCAATGAAGCCGGTTGGGGAAGCTCGCCGATCATCCACGCCGCGGTCGATGTCGATCACCCCGGACGCCAGGGACTTTGGGGAGCGATGGAGGTCTTTATGGACACGATGGTAGTCTGCACGATCACCGGATTGATGGTCATCATCACCGGCGCGTGGCAGACCGGGCGCGGCGGCGCCGGCTCCGTCGGCGAGGCTTTGGGGATAGTGTTCGGCGGATATGCCCCGCACGCGCTGGCCTTCTTCATGATAATCTTCTCGCTGACGACGACTACAGGCTGGTTCTCGTACCTTGAATCGATCATCGTCTACTGTGTATCCGATAAGACGCACGAACAGCGCATGAAATATGTCAAGTTCGTCCGCTACACAGGCCCGATGGTCCCGCTCTGCGTATCGATGTTCTTCTTCTATCACGGCACCGTCCCCTCGATCGTCTGGAT
Organism: Cloacibacillus evryensis DSM 19522; assembly: GCF_000585335.1. Taxonomy (NCBI): domain Bacteria; kingdom Thermotogati; phylum Synergistota; class Synergistia; order Synergistales; family Synergistaceae; genus Cloacibacillus; species Cloacibacillus evryensis. The sequence continues at coordinate 925,146 of NZ_KK073872.1, read as the reverse complement.
GATGCTCGACATACAATCGGCCCTGCCGGTGTACGTCAACGTCATCGCGCTGACGCTGCTCTCACCGGTGATATTCAAGCTGGTCAGGGAGTTCGAGGATAAATTCCTCGATCCCGAAAAGGCGGCGAGAAAGGCATTGGCGCTCAATAAGGCAAAGAACACTGCGGAAGAAGACGCTGTAAAATAGATAAAAAATCAATCTGAAGATGTGGGAGGAGGAAGACCCCCTCCCACATAAATTAAGGAGCAAATCATAATGGCAGATTTCATAAATTCAGTCGACGTAAAAACACTCGTGAATATTTACTGTGACGGCAAGGTGCAGAGCCGCACCCTCCGTTATCCTGACGGGAAGCTGCAGACGCTCGGAGTATATCTGCCCGGAGAGTTTGAATTCCACTCGGAGGGGCCGGAGAAGGTAATAATGACGGCGGGCGCGGTGGAAGTTTTGTTCCCTGAAGACAACGACTGGCGGCGCGTTGAGACCGGCGAATGCTACGACGTGCCGGCCGATACCATGTTCAAAGTCCGCTGCGGCGTGATCTCGGAATATATCTGCGATTTCCTGTAGGATCTCGTAATGAATGAAAAGCTCGACAGGATCGTAAAGTCATATCTTCCGAGGCTGGTACAGAGCGTATGCGAGAGCGTGCGCATCCCCAGCCTCTATACGGAAGATGCCAGCGGCTTTCCCTACGGACTTGAGATAGCCCGCGCCGCCGATCACGCGATGGCCTGCGCCAGGCAGCTTGATTTCAAAGTCGTCGATCTGGACGGCAAGGTATGCTGGGCCGAATACGGCAGCGGCGACGAGACGGTGGCGGTAATGGGCCATCTCGACGTGGTATCGCCGGGCGAAGGCTGGGATTTCGAACCGTTTTGCGGCAGCGTTAAAAACGGGGCTATCCTGGGACGCGGCACGCAGGACGACAAGGGGCCGCTATTCAGCTCGCTCTATGCTTTGAGGGCCGTGGCCGATCTCGGCCTTCCTCTCTCAAAAAGGGTGCGGATAATCTTCGGCATGGATGAGGAGAGCGGCAAAATGCGCGACGTTGAAGCCTATCTTAAGAGCGAGCGGCCGCCGCTATACGCCTTTACTCCTGACGGAGCTTATCCGGTGGTCAATACGGAGAAGGGAACGATAAAATTTACCTCCACCGCCATCTTAGAAAAAAGGTCCGCCGAAGAACTCTCCCTGGCAAAAATTTCCGGCGGAGAGAGCGTCGGTTCGGTACCCGCAAAGGCGGAGGCCGTGCTCAAAGGAAAAAGGGCCGACCTGGAAAGGGCCTCGAACGCGATCGTCGAAACGGCCAGCAGGAACGGCTGGAAGATCAAAATAAACCTCGGCAGCGACCAATTAACGCTCACCGCTTACGGCAAGGCGGCCCACGCTACCTTGCCGGAGCTTGGCGAGAACGCCGTGGGAAGGCTTCTGATCCTTATCCGCGCCGCCGGCATATCGGGAAGAGCGGGAAAGTTTGCAGGATTCCTCGCGGATAAGATCGGGGTGGAGGCGGACGGGGCTTCGCTCGGGATAAAGGCTTCGCACGGGCACTGCGGGGCGCTCACCGTAAATATGGCGATGATCGAGGGCGACGAACATTCCATAACCGTCACCTGCGGCATATACATCCCCGCCGAGACGATATCCTTCGACGAGGTCTGCGGCACGCTCGAACGCGGTTTCCGCGAGGCTGGCGGCAGCTTTGAGCCATTCGCGAAAACGGCGCCGCTGTTCTACGCCCCCGATCACCCGCTGATAAAGACACTGCAGCGCGGTTACCGCGGCGCCACCGGGAAAGAGCCCTACTTAGTCAGCATGTGCGGCGGTACATATTCAAAAAGAATGCCAAACATGGTGCCTTACGGCGCTACCTTCGAGAATGAAGACGACCGGGCGCACGGCGCGAACGAGCGGCTTCTCATTACCAACCTCATGGAGAGCACGAGACTGATGGCGTATGCGATATTAGAGATGGCGAAATGAACGAAACTAAGAGGATATTGAGCCCGGAACTCGGCTATATCTTCATATTCTTTTCCATCACCTTCATCAGCGCCTCTATGGAGAGCGGCTATTACTTTTTGCTGCCATATCTGGAGGGGCGCGGCGTCGCTATCGGGGCGCTCGGCGGCGTCGCGATGGGGATATGCTACGGCGTGTCATTTTTTATCCGCCCGTTCGTCCCTCTCTTCGAGCAGCGCTTTGGCGACGATAAGATGCTTTGGGGAGGCTACGCCTGCTTCTTTATGAGCGCGGCAGGCCTGGCGCTCTTTTCGGATGCGATCGGCTCTATCATCGTCTGGCGGGGCATATCCGGCCTGGGATTGAGTATGGTGGGAGTATCCCTCACCGCCTACGAGCGGAGGTTCATCCCTGAAAAGATCAGGGGGCGCAGCATCGCGCTGATAACTACCGCTTACAGCCTTCCCTCGCTGATAATCGTCCCCGCGATGGAGTTTCTCATCACGAGAGAGCTTTACCGCTGCTATATATTTTTCTTCCCCCTGCTGATCGCTTTGGGCACGATAGCCATTCGCAGGCTGCCGAAGGCCGGCGTCGGGGAAAACGCGGAGGCGGAAGAAAAAGATGACGCGCGCCTCTCATATACGGCGCTGCTCAAAAAGCCGCAGATCATACTCTTCGCCGCATCGGCAGCGCTCTTCGCACTGACGGACGCGGGACAGCTTACCTTCGTACAGCTCGCGGGAGAGCTCGGCCTGGCCGCCTCGTACTTTTTCAGCGTATCCGCCGCCACCGCGCTGCTATTCCGCATCCTGTGCGGAAAACTCATAGACCTTCTGCCCCGCAAGATCTGCGCCGCGGGAGCGACCTCCGTTACGGCGGCGATGATGCTGACGATGACCGCCGTCTCTTCGCCTTTGGCGCTCATGCTCTGCGGCTTCCTCTTCGGCATCGGCATGGGCTTCGGCTACCCCGCCTTTATGTGCCTCATACTGGACCTTGGAGGCAAAAGGTACGTCACACGCCTCGCGGTGGTCTTCGGCCTGATATATTCTGGCTTCTTTTTCCTGACGCCGGTCATCATGGAATTTTTTATCGGCATTACCGGAAGCGCCGCGCTGGCTTACAGGATAATTTACGGAAGTGTATTATTGGCGACCGCCGTCATTGTGCCGGCGAGCGCTAAAGTATATAGAAAAACTAATACGATACAGGAGTGGTAGACAATGAAAATAGGATTTATGGGTTCCGGTGCGATCGCGGAGATATTGAGCCAGAAAATAACGGCAAGCGGTACCGCCAAACCGTCGGACATTTTCATCTATGACGTAAGCGTGGAACGCCTCGCCTATATGAACGAAAAATACGGACTCTCCATCTGCGGCGAGCCTAAAGATATGATCGCCGCCGCCGACTACGTCTTTATGTGCGTGCGCTCGGACAACGCCATCGATATGGCGAAGACGCTCAATGCCTACGATTTCACGAGCAAAACTATCGTCTCGATATCTTCCGGCATCCCGATGGCGCTCTATGAAAACAACGTTCCCGGCGCGGCCGTGGCGCGCGCCCTCCCCAACCCTCCGAGCAGGATCGGCCACGGCGTCATCGCCGTCGCCTTCAACTCAAGGGTAAGCGAACCGCAGAAGGCCGACCTGATGAAGATATTCGGCGCGATGGGCACCTGCCTCGCCCTCGGAGAGGAAAAGATCAACGCGATCACCTCGCTCACCGGTCCCGCCCCGGTCTACGCCTTCTTCCAGGGAATCGTGGAATCGGCGCTGCTGCTCGGCATCGACCATAAAACGGCGGCGAAGATGGCCTTCGGCACCGTTGAGGGCTGCCTCAAAGTCTGGGAGAACAACATCGACAACATCGGCGGCCTGCTCGCCGAGACCAGCACGCCGGGAGGCATTTCTGTGCGCCAGCTCTATAACCTCGAACAGAACGCCTTCAAGGCCACGGTAAAAGAGTGCTATGAAGAAGGATACCTGCGCACAAAGGCTTACAGCGACGGGATATTGGAGATGCTTAACAGGGATTAAGGCACGCAGAAATCACAGAAAGCGGCCCCGCTCCTTCGCCTCCACGGCGAAGCGAGCGGGGCCGCTTTGCCGTATGCGCAGCGAAACTCCCGAAACGTGAATCGCCATCCGCCGCGGAATCCGCGCTTTTTGCGGGCACGGTAAAGACTAACCTGCACGCATGAACTATACTATGCGATAGAGTAAGAGGGGGCGGAGAGATGGAATTCAGGATCAGACCATTCAGGGACAGCGATATCGCTGACATCAATGAGATACGTTCCATGCGCGGAGTTATGGAGACGATCCCGACGCTTTTTTCGGAGAGCGTCGCATTCACGGAAAAGGTGATGAAGTCTGTCGGGCCAAATGACCCGGCGCTCTCGGCAGTCATCGATACGCCGGAGGGCGAAAAGGTCATCGGCAACGGCGTGCTGAGGCTCACGGAAAAGGCCAGGCTGCGCCACACCGCCTCCGTCGCGCTCATCGTCCACGCCGGTTATCACAACATGGGAGTCGGCCGCGCGATCCTCTCGCAGCTGCTGGAGATCGCCGACAAATGGCTGATGCTGGTCCGCGTCGAACTCGAAGTGGCCGCCTGCAACGAAGGGGCGATCCACCTCTATGAATCTCTCGGCTTTCAGCACGAAGGCCGCCTGAAATACGCCTTCATGAAGGACGGCAAGTACGAGGACCTGCTGGTGATGGGCCGATACAACCTCCCTGTAAATCGGCGTTTATACGCGCCGTCTGCGTCATAACTTGCCCCCTGAGTGTCCTCGCCGTATGACCAATACGGCTCCGGTACTCAGAGGGCAAGTTATTTAGCATCCGGCACTTCTAAACGCCGATTTACGCGATTGGAAGTGAACGGTAAACTGCGATTTATCTTGTCATGCCGGGCTTGACCCGGCATCCAGTGGCTTCAGGTTTGTTCCAACATCGATTGTAAAGCAAAAACCAACGCCACTCGGCTCCGGCTCGGAGGCCGGAGCGACGGAAGGGCGCTAAATTGCTATTTATCTTTTCCCTCGCAATCGCGTAAATCGGCGTTTAGACGTGCGAATAACGAAATAACCGAGGGCCTGCCAAGCGGAGGCGCACTAGTGTGCGGTGAGCATTGGCAGGCCCTCGGTTATGAAGTTAGTCGTGCGTATAAACGCCGATTTACCTATTTGGAGAGGAGGGTGAGCATAGCCCCCGCCGCGACGGCCGTGCCGATAACGCCGGCTACGTTCGGGCCCATCGCGTGCATCAGGATATAGCTTCCCGGGAACTCCTTCGATACCACTTTCTGGCAGACGCGCGCCGCCATCGGGACGGCGGATACGCCGGCCGCGCCGATGATCGGGTTGATCTTGCCGCCGGAGACGACCTTCATGATCTGACCGAAGCATACGCCGCCGGCCGTGCTGAAGACGAAGGCGATAAGCCCGAGGGCAATGATCTTGATCGTCGCCACGGTGAGGAACGAGTCGGCGCTCATCGTAGCACCGACAGAGATGCCGAGGAAGATCGTCGTCGCGTTGAGCACTTCATTCTGCGCCGCGAGCGAAAGACGCTCTGTGCAGCCGCACTCGCGCATGAGGTTCCCGAACATCAGCATTCCCACGAGGGGAACGGAGGCGGGCAGAACGAGTCCGCAGGCGATCGTCGAAACGATCGGGAAGAGGATGCGCTCTGTGCGCGTGACGGGGCGGAGCTGTTCCATCTTGATCGAACGGTCCTTTTTCGTCGTCAGAAGCTTGATGACGGGCGGCTGGATGAGCGGAACGAGCGACATGTAGCTGTAGGCGGCGACGGCGACGGCGGGAAGGATGCCCTTGGCAAGCTTCGCGCAGAGGTAAATGGCCGTCGGGCCGTCAGCGCCGCCGATGATTCCGATACCGGCCGCTTCCTGGATCGTGAAGCCCATGAACATCGCGCCGATGACGGCGAAGAATACGCCTATCTGCGCCGCCGCACCGAGAAGGAAGGTGATGGGGTTCGCAAGCAGCGGTCCAAAGTCCGTCAGAGCGCCGATCCCCATGAAGATGATGACGGGGTAGAGCTCATGGTCTATACCGATTTTTACAAAGTAAAGGAAGCCGCCCGGATCAACTATGCCTGAAAGCGGCAGGTTGACGAGAAGGCATCCAAAGGCGATGGGCATGAGGAGCAAAGGCTCGAAGCCCTTCGCGATGGCGAGGTAGAGCAGGATGAAGGAGACGAGAAGCATCACGAGCGTCGGCCCGTTCAGCGCCACAAATCCCGACTGCTCCACCACACCCCTTAGCGCGGTCATATAAAGTTCCATTCAGTTTTCCTCCCTAGGAAAAGACTGCACGAACGCAGACTACGCTACGACCAGGAGTGTGTCGCCAGTGCTGACTGTATCTCCTTCTTTGCAGCAGATCTGTGATACCGAGCCCGCTACGGTTGTGAAGATCTCGTTTTCCATCTTCATAGCTTCGAGGATGATGACGAGCTGCCCTGCCGTTACCGCCGCGCCCTGGGCGACAAGTATCTTGAGGACCTTGCCGGGCATCGGAGCGGTGATCGAACCGGCGCCGGCGGGAACCGCGGGTGCCGGGGCCGCCGCAGGGGCGGGAGCGGGAGCCGCCACAGGGGCAGGCGCCGCCACGGGGGCGGGGGCGGCTACGGGAGCAGGAGCTGCGCCTGCACCCATCTCTTCAACATCTACGTCGTATGCTTTTCCGTTAACGGTGACTCTGTATTTGCGTGACATCAGAAAAAACCTCCTAAAGTTTTGTTGTTATCAGAGGCTTAGTAGCCTTCTGTGTTCTGGAGCCTGCCCACATTTTTCCATGCGGAGGATGCGGGGGCTTTTACCGGACTGAAGGCAACTACGCGCGCTGTTGATCCGCAAGCTGCCATGATGGCGGCCGATATTACGGCGAGCAGTTCGTCGTCGGCGGAGACCGCCGCGGCGGGAGCCGCCGGTGCGGAGGGCGCAGACGCCGGAGCTGCGGAGGACTGCGCCGGAGCGGCCGGCTTCGGCTTGTTCATGTTGTCTATCGCGGAGCAGACGTGCTTCATCCCCATCATTACGAGCATAAGCCCGACGATGACGATGAAGACGATGCTGAAGGCGATGAAGGACATTATGAGCCCGCCAGGGACGCCGACAAAGTATGAGCTGATCGATCCTGTTGTCATAATTGGCTTCCCCCTGCCTTAGTTGGGCAGAATGCCATGCTTGCGCTTCGGACGAAGTTCGCTCTTGCTCTCTGTCATAAGAAGCGCCTGATAGAGGGCTGGACGCGTCTCCTCGGGGAGGATGACGCGGTCGACGAATCCGCGCTGCGCCGCGCGGTAGGGGTTCGCAAATGACTCTTTGTATTCCTCTATCTTTTCGGCGCGCTTGGCTACCTTATCCTCGGCGGCGTCGATCTCCTTGCGGAAGATGATGTTCGCCGCGCCCTCGGCGCCCATGACCGCGATCTGAGCCTGCGGCCAGGCAAGGACTACGTCCGCGCCAAGGTCTTTGCTGCACATGCCGAGGTATGATCCGCCGTATGCTTTGCGCATGACGATGGTGATCTTCGGAGCGGTCGCTTCGCTGTAGGCGTAGAGGAGTTTCGCGCCGTGGCGGATGATGCCGCCCATCTCCTGGTTGAGTCCGGGGAGGTATCCGGGCACGTCTTCAAATGTTACGATGGGGATGTTGAAGGCATCGCAGATGCGGATATGGCGGCTCGCCTTGTCGGAGGCGTCGATATCGAGGCATCCGGCCATGAACTTCGCCTGATTCGCGATGATGCCGATGACGCGTCCGCCGACTCTCGCGAAGCCGGTGACGATGTTCTTGGCATAGAGTTCCTGTACCTCGCAGAAGTCTCCGTTGTCAACGACCTTCTTGATGACGTCGCGGACGTCGTAGCCTTTGTTCGGGTTTGTCGGGACTATTTCGCGAAGCTCGGCTTCCGTGCGCGAAGGATCGTCGCCGGTCTCCATAAAGGGAGGCTCTTCCATGTTGTTGCTGGGGAGGTAGCTCATCACTTTGCGGGCCTGAGCGTAGCATTCGGCTTCGCTGGCCGCGAAGAAATGGGCGCAGCCGGAGGTCGCGTTGTGGGCGCGGGCTCCGCCGATCTGCTCGGAGGTCACGTCTTCGCCGGTCACGGACTTGATGACGGCGGGGCCGGTGATGTGCATGATGCCGACCTTGTCGACCATGAAGATAAAGTCTGTCAGCGCGGGGCTGTAAACGGCTCCGCCCGCGCAGGGGCCGGCGATTATTGAAAACTGCGGGATGACGCCGCTGGCTTTGACGTTGCGGAAGAATATCTGTCCGTAACCTGAAAGGGCGTCGACCGCCTCCTGAATACGTGCTCCGCCCGAATCGTTGATGCCGATGCAGGGAGCGCCGTTCGTAAGGGCAAGGTCAAGAACTTTGCATATCTTCTTGGCGTGCATTTCGCCAAGCGAACCGCCCATTACCGTGAAATCCTGGCTGAATACGTAGACTATGCGTCCGTCTATCGTGCCGTAGCCGGTTACAACGCCGTCGCCGAGGAATGTTGTTTTTTCGAGCCCGAAGTTGGTGCAGCGGTGCTCAACAAATTCATCGATTTCCACGAAGCTGCCGGGGTCAAGAACTGCGTCGATGCGCTCGCGTGCGGTCATCTTACCTTTGTCGTGCTGTTTGGCGATGGCCTTTTCTCCGCCGCCAAGAGCCGCTTTTTCGCGTTTGGCAACCAGAGCAGCGCACAGTTCGTCGATCGTTTTGTCCGCCATTACTTCTTACCTCCTCATAATCTCTCAGATGGAACGCCTGACTGCCTTCCCTCGGCGCCCTGCCTCGGGAAAACGCCGTCAGGATTCTGTCCCACTTGCAGTGCTATGGTATAAGGCGTCCCGTGCCGCCCTGGCACGGGAGCCTTTTTCCTTAGTTAATCGCGCTGGCAGAGTTCGAGAAGCACTCCGCCGCTGGCCTTCGGGTGAACGAAGGCGATCTTCGCGCCGCCCGCGCCGATACGCGGTTTTTCATCGATGAGGCGGACGCCCTTTTCCTTGAGCTCGGCGAGCGCCGCTTCGATATCGGCGACTCTGACCGCGACATGCTGGATGCCCTGTCCGTTCTTTTCGATGAATTTTGATACCGGGCTGTCCTCGGTCGTCCCCTCAAGGAGCTCGAACTCCGTGTCGTCGATGGGCAGGAAGGCCGTCTTGACTCTCTGTTCGGCGACTTCCTCTATTCCGTGGCACTTCACGCCGAGAGTATCTTCCCAGAATTTAAGGGCTTCGTCGATACTCTTTACGGCGACTCCGATATGGTCTACGTTTTTGATTTCCATAGTTTATTTACGCCTCTTTCGCTCTCTTTTCGGCTACTGCCTTTTCGAGCCACTCGATCGTCTCCGAGGTCGGCGTTCCGGGGCCGAAGATCGCGCCCGCGCCGAAGCCGAGAAGCGTAGGATAGTCGGTCTCGGGGATGACTCCGCCGCCGAAGACGATGATGTCTTCCGCGTTCTTCTCTTTGAGAAGATCGATGATGGCTTTAAAGCAGTACTCATGCGCTCCCGAAAGGATGCTGATGCCGATCGCGTCAGCGTCTTCCTGGATCGCTGTGGCAACTATCTGTTCCGGCGTCTGGCGGAGTCCGGTGTAAATGACCTCCATGCCGGCGTCTCTGAATGCTCTTGCTATGACCTTCGCGCCACGATCGTGGCCGTCAAGTCCGGGTTTCGCAACAACTACGCGAATTTTACGGTCCATTTTTTCTTCCTCCTTAAAAAGCACACGCGATTCTAAAGAACCACGTTCTCCTGGTACTCGCCAAAGACCTCGCGGAGCACGCCGCAGATCTCGCCCTCTGTCGCGTACGCGTGTACGGCGTCGAGGATGAGCGGCATGAGGTTGGCGTCGCCCTTCGCGCCGTCGCGGATCGCGTCGAGTGTCGACTTGACTTTGACGTTGTCGCGGTTCTCTTTCATCTCACGGAGCTTCTTAATCTGGTTTACGCCTACGCTTGCGTCGACCTTCAGGAGTTTGCGCTCTGACATGTCCTCTTCGATATGGAACTTGTTGACGCCGACGATGATACGGTCGCCTGATTCGATCGATTTCTGATACTGATACGCCGAGTCCTGGATGTTCTTCTGCGGATAGCCCTTTTCGATGGCCGTCATCATGCCGCCAAGCTCGTCGATCTTCTTGATGTATTCCCACGCGCCCTCTTCGATCTCTTTGGTAAGGGATTCGATGGCGTAGCTGCCCGCAAGCGGGTCGACGATGTTCGTGACGCCCGATTCGTAAGCAACGATCTGCTGCGTGCGAAGGGCGATGCGGACGCTCTTGTCCGTCGGCAGGGCGAGGGCTTCGTCAAGGCTGTTGGTGTGCAGCGACTGCGTGCCGCCGCATACCGCCGCCATCGTCTGAACGGCGACGCGGACGATATTGTTCTCCGCCTGCTGCGCGGTAAGCGTGCATCCGGCCGTCTGCGTGTGGAAGCGGAGCATCTGGGCTCCCTTTTCGGTGACTCCGAAGCGCTCCTTCATGATGCGTGCCCAAACCTTGCGCGCCGCGCGGAACTTCGCGACCTCTTCGATAAAGTCGTTGTGCGCGTTGAAGAAGAAGGAGAGGCGCTTTCCGAATACGTTCGGGTCCTGTCCGGCCTTGATGGCCGCTTCGATGTAGGCGATGCCGTCGGCGAGCGTGAAGGCCACTTCCTGGATCGCGGTGGAGCCGGCTTCACGGATGTGGTAGCCGGAGATCGAGATGGTGTTCCACTTCGGGATGTTTCTCGAGCAGAAGTCAAAAATGTCGGTGATGAGACGCATCGACGGCTTGGGAGGGAAGATATATGTGCCGCGCGCGATGTATTCCTTGAGGATGTCGTTCTGGATCGTTCCCGAAAGCGCGTTCATCGGCACGCCCTGCTTTTCAGCGACGGCGATGTACATTGAAAGAAGCACCGACGCGGGAGCGTTGATCGTCATCGAGGTCGAAACTTTGTCGAGGGGGATGCCGCCGAAGAGGATCTCCGCATCGGCAAGGCTGTCGACGGCGACGCCGACTTTACCGCACTCACCCACCGCCATGGGGTCGTCCGAGTCGTAGCCGATCTGCGTCGGAAGGTCAAACGCGACAGAAAGTCCCGTCGTTCCCTGGCTCAGCAGGTAACGATAACGCTTGTTGGAATCCTCCGCCGTGGCAAAGCCCGCATACTGGCGCATCGTCCAGAAACGGCCCCTGTACATGGTGGGCTGGACGCCGCGGGTATAGGGATAAGCGCCCGGGAATCCAAGGTCTTTGGCGTAGTCGACGCCGTTGACATCTTCGGGAGTGTATGTCCTCTTGAGAGGAATACCGCCGCTTGTGGTGAAGTTTTCTTTTCTCTCGGGACCCTTGGCGAGCGCCTTGGCGACAGCCGCCTCGTAGGCCTTCTTTCCTTCTGCTACTTCCTGGAGCTGTGTTGGTTCGAACAATTACTCCGCCTCCTTGCGAAACATATGAGGTCATCGTATGAATGACCGTCAGCACACTAGTAGATATTACAAAAAACCACACCGTAATATTATTGCCCAACTCCGCCGAAATTGCAACATTTGACCGTTAATTTCAGACAAGTCAATCCATTCTATTTTTATCAAAGTTATCAAGCTTCGTTTACTCAAATCTTGAGATGATTTTACATCATGCAGACTGAACTCATTGTTATATAATATGAGACGCATAGGCAATATCATTAAGGAGGTAACCGTAAAAATGATGCAGCAGGCAATCAAGGTAACGGATTCTATATATTGGATAGGCGGCAACGACCGCGAGACCGACCTCTTCGAGGGGCTTTGGGAACTTCCCAGAGGCGTGGCTTACAACGCCTATTTCATCAACGACGAAAAGTGCGCGATCATCGACACGATCAAGGCCGACAAGCTCTCCGCCTATATGGAGCGGCTCGTCTCGATCATGCCGGAGGGGCGTTCCATCGACTACCTCGTCGTCAACCACATGGAGCCCGACCATTCCGGATCGATCAGCATCCTCCGCAAGCTCTATCCGGAGATGAAGATCCTCGGCAACAAAAAGACACTTGAGATGATAGGCGCCTTTTACGGCATCACAGAGGGGCTGGTGGAGGTAAAAGAGGGCGACGTTATCGACCTCGGACGCCATAAGCTGACCTTCGCGATGATACCGATGGTCCACTGGCCGGAGAGCATGGTGGCCTATGAGACGACGGAAAAGGTGCTCTTTTCCACCGACGCTTTCGGCGGCTTCTGCGCGCTTGAGGGCGGCATCTTCGACGACGAGCTCGATATGGCGCTCTACGAGGACGAGACGCTGCGCTACTTCGCAAACATCGTCGGCCGCTACTCCGGTCCGGCGCAGAAGGCGATCGCGAAGGTCCGCGCGCTCGACCTGAAAATAATATGCCCGGCGCACGGCCCGATCCTCCGCTCGAACCCTAGGCACATCGTCGATCTCTACGACAAGTGGAGCAGCCACAATACCGACGAGGGCATCGTCGTCGTATACGGTTCGATGTACGGCAATACGAAATTCATGACGGACACCATCGCGCGCGCCGCCTGCGAGGCCGGAGTGAAGGACGTCATCGTACACGACGCCTCGCGCTCCAACCTCTCGTATATCGTGCGCGACATCTGGAAATACCGCGGCCTCGTCCTCGGCAGCTGCACATACAACACAGAGCTCTACCCGCCGATGGCGACGCTCTGCCGCGCGCTGAAAAACAAGATGATGAAAAACCGCGTTCTCGGCATCTGCGGTTCCTACAGTTGGAGCAAGGGGGCCCTCGCCGAGCTGCAGGTCTTTGCGGAACAGGGCGGCGACTGGAAACTCGTAGAACCGACGATAGAGGTCAAATCCTCCCCGACCGAGGCCGATCTCGAACTCTGCCGCGAGCTCGGCAGGAATATGGCCGAGGCCGTAAAAGCCGCCGAGGCTAAATAGGTGGCGGGCATGAAATATCTCAGAGGGACCGCGGCGGCGTTTGCGGCGGCGCTTCTGCTGGGAGCGGCCATGACGGCCTCCGCCAAGGAGGCCGATGTGCGTTTCGAGACGCTGAGCACCTACAGCTCCGAATTTCGCGGGTTTGAGGCAAAGATCGTCACTCCCGTCGTCACAGGCCTGGCCGTCTCCGCCGTACAGAACGAGCTGAACGATTCCTTCATGCAGCGGGCCCGCAAGCTGACAGCCGATTACGAGAATGACGTCGGCGAGATGATGAAGGACGACCCAGAGTTTCAGGGACACATGGGCGTCGTGCTCGACTACAAAGTCCGCACGGACAACGGGAAAGTGCTCGCGGTCGATCTCTATGAGATGAATATCGCCGGTTCATCATCTACGGTGCATTCCTTTTACAACTTCGACAAGAGGAGCGGCAAGCTGATCGAGCTCGGCGAACTTTTCAACGGCAAAGCCGATTACACAAAGGTGATCAACAACTATATCATCGGCGAGATGCGCCGCCGCAACAAAAAGGAAAAGGGCATCTTCTGGATAGCGCCGCAGGACGAACAGGGGTTCCGCTCGATAAAGCCTAAGCAGAACTTTTTCATAAACGACAAGGGCAACATCGTCATCTGCTTCGATAAATACGAGGTCGCCCCGGGAGCCGCGGGCAGCCCGGAGTTTGAGCTGCCGCGAAAGGTCGTCGGGCCCTATCTCGCAAAATAGATCCGGGCCCATTCCGTCGACCGGATATAAAAACGGCTGCCCTCCGGTTCACCGGAACGGCAGCCATTTTTATGTGTTTTTAAGCTTCCGGGCCTCTTCAGAACCTGGGGCTTATATCGTTAACGGGAACCTTGGGCGCGTGCTTCTTGAGGATCTCCTTGAGCTCCGGCAGGTCATCCTTCTTAAAGAAGAGCTTCCAGCCTATTTCATCCTTCTCAATAAGAGCCATCAGGCGGCTGCCCCTCGTGGTCAGGGTGACATACTTCACCTCGTTCCAGGGGAGGAGTTCACGATGGTGCGATACCCAAGTATGCGTCTCCTTCACAAAACCGAGCGGAGAGACATAGATCAGCTTCTCGTACTTGATCACCACCACGCTGCAGCAGCCGAGAAAAAGGTTGAGCAGAGCCCTCTGGGTCACTTCTTCGTGCGAAAATTGCCACACAGCCGTAAGCAACAAATAGGCGGCGATCATCGCGAAGGTGATCGATTTCCATTTTCCCGCCTCTCTGCCGGAGGCCGAGACCAGAAGGCTCTCTAAAGGTGCCAGTTTTTCTGCCAATTACATTCTTCTTTCAATCTAATATCGACGGATCATACGGATATTATACTAAAGATCGACCTTCGGGCCAAGCTCCGCGGGACGCGTCTTTCCGCCCTTCACAGGTTCGCCGTTCTTGCCGCGCCAGAAGATGCCTATGCCCATGAAGGTCATCACGATGGCCACGATCGGGTTCAGGTAGTTGAAGAAAGCGTAAGGCAGATATTCAAAGGTCGGCACTCCGAGAACTCCGGCGTGGTAGGCTCCGCAGGTGTTCCACGGAACGAGGACGGAGAGGAGCGTGCCGGCGTCTTCGAGCGAGCGGGAGAGCATCCTCGGGTGAAGTCCGGATTTATCGAATTCACTCTTGAACATCGTTCCCGGCATCGCGATCGCAAGGTACTGGTCGCCGAGGAAGATGTCGCAGACGAAGCAGGAGAGGATGACCGCCGTGATCATTCCGCCGACGGACTTGATCGGCTTCATGATCGCCTGGAGCATGACCTTGAGGAATCCGCAGACATCCATCGTCGAACCGAAGGTGAAGGCGCAGAGGATGAGGGAGATCGTCCAGTTCATCGACTGGAGGCCGCCGCGTTCCATAAGGGAGACGATGTCGTTGGCCGCCTCGAGGGCGATCTTCGGGTCAAGGCTGATGCTGTTGTCGGCGAGTATCTTCGCAAGCGCCGCAGCGTCTTCGCCGGTCCCGGCGATCTCCGCCGAGAGCATCGGGACATAGCCGTTCTGCATGATATTGAGGATATCGCCGAAGTTCGTTCCCTGTACAAGGGCAAAAACGACGGCGATGAAAACGCCGACCCAGAGTGCGGGCAGGGCGGGCTTGCGCATCGCCGAGAGGACGATGACCGCGAGCGGGGCGATCAGCGATATCGGGCTGATCCAGAATTCACTGGCGAGGATGGTTTTAAGCGCCTCGATCTTCGTATAATCCAAATCTCCCTGCGAATACTGGAACCCGAGGAAGAGCGTGATGCAGACGACGATGGCGTATGTCGGGCCCGAGGTCCAGCACATCGCGCGGATATGCTGGAAGAGGTCGGTGCCGGCCACGCCCGGGGCGAGGTTCGTCGTGTCGGAGAGGGGGGACATCTTGTCGCCGAAATAACCGCCGGAAATGATGATGCCGACCGTCAGCGGCGCCGGGACTCCGAGGCCGAGAGCAATGCCGAGAAGGGCGATGCCTACCGTTCCCGCCGTGCCCCACGAGGTTCCTGTGGCAAGCGAGACGATGGAGCAAATGATGAGCGTCGCGAGAAGGAAGATCGACGGCGAGAGTATCGACAGCCCGTAGTAGATCATGCTCGGCACGACGCCGCTGCAGATCCAGGTACCGACGAGCGGGCCGACCGTATAAAGGATAAGGCAGGCCTGCATGCCGACCATGATGCCGTCAATGATTCCCTTCTCGATCTTTGAATAGGGATTTCCGAGATAAAATACTCCGACAAGACCGGCGAGAAGCGCGCCGAAGATGAGAACGATATGAATATCAGTCTCCCATACCAGAACAGCCGCCGCAATCATAACCGCAACTGCGAGAAAAACCAGAATAGATAAACCCAACGATGGTATTTTCGGTTCCTTGACCTGTTCCATAATAAAGCAACTCTCCTTTCGTTTTGTGAAGATAACGCAAAAGCAAAACAAAAATACAGGACCCTTACACCTTCAATTACCACCTCCTCAAAGAGAAAGATGTAAGAATTTGTAACTGAAAAAACAGAAAACTGAGAATTAAAAAACTTTGACTCAACCTATGTGAATATTTTATAACTCTTTTATCTAGTTTGTCTATACTTCGTACAATGAATACAGCAAATACATCTGATATATCTTTACTATTTGTCTGATTATGTTCATCTTTCAAATATGTCAAAAAATAGTTGAAGGTTCTGGGGTTTCACGCTAGAATAGGACGGTATGCGGGAAACAGTCCCGCATTATCAAGGGAGTATAAAATTGAAGGAGGACTTCTTACTATGGCTAAAGCATCAGTTGATCAGTCGGTTTGCGTAGGCTGCGAGGCTTGCGTAGGCGTATGCCCCACATCGGCGATATCGATGGAAGACGGCAAGGCTCACGTTGACGGCGATACATGCGTGGAGTGCGGTGCCTGCGTAGCTACCTGCCCGGTAAGCGCGATTTCCCAGTAAGTTATATTTATCTTACGGAAAAAAATAAAAAACAGACCGAAGAGAGATTTCTTCGGCCTGTTTTTTTATGTCGGTCCGGCAAATCCGGCGGTTCAGCGCTGGCCGTAACGTTCCGCCAGGTCGGCCGCCTCGCTGCCGGCCTGCTCCGCGGTGAGGCAGACTCCCCCGCCGCAGCTCTTCGTGAGGAAGAATATCTTCGCGAATATTTCCAGCATCTCGCATCTCTGGGCCGCCTCGCGGAGCGTCGCTCCGACACAGAGCGCTCCGTGGTTGGCCATCAGCACGCCGGCTCCATCTCCCAGCGCCCTTGCCGTGCCGCGCGCGAGCTCCGGCGTGCCGATCGGCGCGTATTCCGCAACGGGGACGGGACCTCCGAACAGCACGGCCTGGTTGTCGGTCAGGACCGGAAGCGGGAGGCGCATCGCGGCGGCGGCGGTCGCGTAGACGGAATGGGTATGGACGACGGCGCATACGTCACGGCGCGCGAGGTAGACCTCCCGGTGGAGCTCTTTTTCAATAGAGGGGCGGCGTTCGCCCTCAAGCACGGCTCCGCCTGGCGACAGCTTCGGCAGATCTCCGGACGTGAGCGTCGCGTAATCCATCCCGCTGGGCGTTATTATGAACCCCTCTTCGCAGCGGACGCTGAAATTGCCTCCGGTCCCCTGCACAAGGCCCTTTTCCAGCATCCGGCGGGCGGTTTCGATGATATCTTTTCTTATTTCAAGATCAGTCATAGCTTATCCTCGATAATTTTATCGTCAGCGGCAGCATCAGCAGGTTGAGAAAGGCCATGGAAAGAAATATCCCCGATATGGACACGCCGGCGGAAATCATCAGCGCCGTAAGCATGGCGGCCGCCACCATCCCGAGAGAATCAATTATATTGAGGGAGGCGATGACACGCGCCATGTGCGACTCCGGCGTCATCCTCTGCATCATCGCGTACATCGGCACGCTGTAGAGACCGCCGCAGGCGGCGATCATAAACATCGCGAAGACGATGCCCGCGGCCCGCGGCCCGCGTATGAACTGCAGGGCCGAGATCAATTCGCCTCCCGCGGGCGCGGCTGCGCTGAATATATAGAGCATCACTATGAACAGGCTCATTCCGATAAGGCTGCAGGAGAGGTACTTTCCGGAGACGCGTCCCTTGAGCAGCTTGTTGCAGAAGGTCGCGCCCGCGCCGACGCCGACGGAGAAGAGGACGAGAAAGAGGGTCGAGACCTGTTCGTCGCCGCCGAGCGCGTCTTTGGCGAAGGAGGGAAACTGCGCGAGGAAGACCGAACCGAGGAACCAGAACCAACTGATGCCGATTATCGAACGAAAGACGTCCCTGTTGCAGAACGGATAGACGAGCATCTCCCAGGTGGAGCGGAAGAGGTTGCGGTCGATCCGCAGCCCGGGGGAGGAGGGCTCCGCCGTCGGTATGAAGCGGCTCGCGGCATATCCGGCGACGGCCACGCCGACGACGCCGGCCGATATGTAGTGCCGCCCAAGCGGGGAGAGGATAAAGAGGCCGCCGCAAAGCGTCCCCGTCAGTATCGCGATATTAGTTCCCGCGTTTACCAGGCCGTTGCCGGCCACCAGTTCATCGTCATTAAGAAGCTGGGGCAGGATGCTGAACTTCAGCGGGCCGAAAAAGGTAGACTGCGTCCCCATACAGAATAGCAGGAAGATCAGCCACCACAGGTGCATCGTCTCAAAGGCCGCCGCCGTAAGGCACATGAGGATTATCTCTACAAGCTTTATTATGCGGATGAGGAACGACTTCTCGTATTTGTCGGCGATCTGCCCGGCGAGGGACGAGAAGAGAAAGAACGGCAGGATGAACAGTCCCGCCACCGCCGTGATCATGATCTGCGCGTTGACGTTGTAGGTCTCCGCAAGGCGGAAGGTGATGAGGATCACAAGCGCGCTCTTAAAGAGGTTGTCGTTGAAGGCCCCGAGAAACTGCGTCAGGAAGAGCGGCAGAAAGCGGCGCTTCGCAAGGAGGGAGAATTGTGTTTCTATCACGATCCCCCCTTAACTCTTGGGCTTTACATCGTCAAGCGAGATGCCGCGCGTGTGTTCCGTCTTCACCCACTTGCCCTGATCCTTCGCGAGGAAGGCCGCCTTGAAGAGGATCGGTATCCAGGTGAGGCCGAACCAGAAGTAGGCGAAGGTATCCTTCACGTAGCGCAGAGTAAATTTTTTTTCATGCATCGAGGGCCCCGCGATGGCGCAGAGCAGGCAGAAGGCGATGATCGAAAAGATCGGCAGTCCGAAGAAGAGCGTCCATTCAAGCATCGACTGCGGGATATCCGACGAGGGATAGAGCACCATGTTGTTCACGAGGGTAAAGGCCATGCCGGCGATCATGATGATGATGCCGAGACAGGACTTCGCGGGCGCGAGCAGATAGAGGAAGAGGTCGAGGTACTGCAGCCTGCGCGTTACAAAGAAAGCCTTCAAAGAATCCCAGCCGTAAGTCCAGAAGACCCAGTAGTGCCCCTGCATCCAGCGCGTGCGCTGGCGCTTGGAGACGGCCATGTCCTGCGGCTTTTCGTCGTAGATGACCGCGGCGTCGTTCCAGTGGACGCGGCTGCCGGAAAGGATGAGGCGCGTCGACATTTCAAGGTCCTCCGTGAGGCTCTGGAGGTTCCAGCCGATACGTTCGAGCGTCGCCGTGCGGATGACGAGCCCCGTGCCGCCGAGCGTGCAGGAGAGCCCCCAAAGGCCGCGCGCGAGCTGCCAGAAACGGTTCGTGAACCAGTAGGCGAGCGCGTAGGAGCGCGTCAGCCAGTTATCGTCAGGGTTTTTCACGTCCAGCACGCCCTGGATGGCCTCGGCCTCCGGGTGCAGCTCCATGTAGTTGTTCATCGCCATCAGGAAGTTGTGCTCGGCGAGGTTGTCGGCGTCGAACATCGCGAGGGCGTCGTATTCCTCAAACGGTATCTTCGTCAGCGCCCAGCGCACGTTCCAGGTCTTGCCGTTGTGTTCGTCGTCGAAGCGTTCCAGCGCCACGGCGCCGTTCTCGCGCGCAAGCTCCGCGGTGTTGTCGGTGCAGTTGTCGCAGGAGGCGTAGACCTTGTAACAGTTCTTCGGGTAATTCTGTCCCGCCAGGCTTTTGAGAAGCGGCACGATGACCATCGCCTCGTTGTGGGCGGGGACCAGCACCGCAAAGCGGCGGTAACGCTTTGCCTGGGGCATTTTTTTCTGGCTCCAGAAACCGCGCAGGCTGACTATTATCTGATATACGCCGTCGCACATCAGAGCTCCCAGCAATATGTAGAGGACGAACTGGACCAGCCACCAGCCCCACCATATCAGCCAATAAAAAAGTTCCGTCTTATCCATAATAAGGCCACCTCTGTCTATTTTTCACACATGAAGTAATCATACCCTCAGAATGGGCGGATGACAACTTAAAAGCTACTGTTGTTTCCCGATAATTTTTTCGATCAGGTTCTTTTCAAGGATCAGGTCGTTGTATCGGAGGCGGCGTTCCGCCTCGTCCGTCAGTCCGTCATAGGCGGAGCAGTCGAGGCGTTCGCCGGTATTCAGATCGGTGGCGCGCCCCGCGGCTGGTTCGACATAGACGTTCCCCTCGATATAACTGCCGTTGCGGAAGATGACCGGGCCGACGGCATCCTTGCCCAGCAGGTCATTTCCGAAAGCGGTGCCGATATCGAGCCGCATCAGCCCCGAAACGGTCGGCAGAATATCCATCTGCCCGACGTTTCTCTCATCGACGCGCGGAGCTTTCGCCGTCTCCGGCGTGCGGAAGAGGAGCGGGATGCGCCGCGTAGCCTTCCAGTCGACCGCCTCTTCTATCTTTCTCCCGAGAAGTTTTTCCATGTCCTCTTTATAGGCGATCGGAATGGCCGGATGGTCACCGTAGACCACGACAAGGCTCTTATCGAGCAACCCTGAGCTCCGAAGCCCGTCGATGAACATTCCGAACTGCCGGTCAAAATAGTTTATCGACAGCAGATAGCTGCCGATGAGCGTTCCCCGCAGCTCGGGCGGCAGCGGCAGCGTATCCCGCGGCAGCTCCGCGAAGTCGAAGGGGTGGTGGCTCGAGAGGGTGACGATGAAGCCATAGAACGGGCCTTTCATTTCTCTGAATATCTGAAGCGCCCGTGAGAAGATCGCCTCGTCGCTCAGGCCGAGGCCGATCGCCTCGTCGTTGGGAAAGGTATTCTGGCTGTACTGCCGGTGGAACCAGAGCTTCGGGTGCATCCGGTGGCAGTTCCAGAAGGCGCTGCGCGTGCCCTGCACGACGACGGCGCGCGCCCCGCGCCGGCGCATCGCGCGCGCGAGGGAATTATAATCGTTGTCCGCGTAGAGCGTATAGGCGGCTCCGAAGGCGGCGGGGAAAAGGCCGGTATTGGCCATAAACTCCGCGTCCGAGCTGTTGCCTCCCGCGGCCTGGCTCCAGGTGTTGGGAAAATAGAGGCACTCGTTTTTGAACCGGTTGAGGTTCGGAGTCACGGGCACGCCGCCTATCTCCAGATCAACGGCAAAATACTGCAGCGCCTCGCACTGCACGAGGATCAGGTTTTTCGCGCTCGTGCCCCCGTGCGGCACGGTGCGGTGCGCCGCGAACCATCCGCGTATCTCGTCCACCGTCTCCGGCGAAACATTCTGCGGCTTCAGCGCCTTGCGCGTCAGAGAAAAGAAGTCCCACCAGTGGAAGGTGGCGGTGCCGACCCAGGCGCAGACGGAGAGGCGGTCGTACATCGCGTCGATGATGTTCGGACGGAACTTTATGATGTGCCATACGGCGGCTCCCTGAACCGCCGCCGCACAGAGGAAGAGGGCGAGCAGCAGGGCCGCGTCTCGCCTCCGCTCCCGTTTGAAGACGACGCGAAGCCTGCCGCCGCGCATCAGCCAGACGATAAGGGGGATATCGGCAAAGATCAGCAGGTCCCACGGTTTCAGCAGCGCCCAGATCGACTTCGCGATGAGCCCGGTCTGCGGCACGAGCATCAGGTCGTGGAAGATAAAGATATCGGCGTAATAGCGTATAAAGAGCCTGTCGGTGAGCACGAGCGCCGAAAGCAGCAGGTCCATGACTACGAGCGCAGCCGCCCGCCGGCGCGGCGGGAAGAACATCAGCGGCAGCAGCAGGCAGAGGATGGCCCCGAGCGAGGACGGCGAGACGGCGAGCGCGCGCGCCGTATGGCGCAGCGCGTGCATCGTCAGCACGCCGAAGGTGGGCCAGTTGAGCACGTCGGCGACGGCATAGTCCACCGAGAGGAACTTGAGCCAGACCGCCGCGGCGACGACGGCCGCGAACAGATATCCGCTTATGGAAACCGGTTTATCCTTATGCGGGAAAAACATCAGTCAACGATCACCTATTTATTGTAAATTTGAGGCATCAGGTCATATTCCAATATCTTGTCACTTATATCGAGCGTCTTTTTGACCCTCTCCGTCATCTCCGCATACACCGAATAGTCCCGGGGCTCGCCGCTCCTGACGTTGACGGCGCTCTTCTTCGCCGGTTCGACAAATATCTCGCCCGTGACGTAGGAGCCGTTGCGGAAGATCACGGGGGCATCACTCCCGTCGAAGATGTCGGTTCCGAGGCCGCTCTCAAAATCTATTCCCAGCAGCAGCGCCAGAGAGCGGGGAAGGTTGACAAGTCCCAGCGCCATCTTATGATTCCAGCCAAGCTTTTTTACGCCGGGAACGTTTATCACCAGCGGCACGCGCTGCACATAGCGCCAGTTATGATCCTTTGTGAAGTCTATCCCCAGCAGCTTGGAGAGCGTCGGGGAATCCCAGCGCGGGATCGCGTTATGGTCGCCGTAAAGGGCGATGACGCTCTTATCGTAAAGTCCCGACTTTTTCAGCCCCTTGATAAAAGCGCCGAACTCCCGGTCCAGATAATGGATCGCCGCGAGGTAGCTGCCGACGACCGTACCTTTATATTCGCCGGCGTCAAACGCGGCCTGCTCGAGAAGTTTCGGGAAACTATAGGGATAGTGGCTGGTGAGCGTTATCATAAAGGCGTAGAAGGGCTGTCGCTCCCGCGAAAGCATTGCGAGCGACTGGCGGAAAAAGCTTCTGTCGCTTAGCCCCATGCCGATCGATTCGTCGTTCACGTAATCCTTCTTACTGATAAACCTCTCAAAGCCGAGCGCTGGATACATATGCCCGCGGTTCCAGAAGCCGGCGCGGTCTCCGTGCATCGCGACCGCGCGATAGCCGTTCTCCCGCAGCACTCCGGGAAGAGCCGCGTAATGATTGCCGGCAAAGCGGGTATAGGCTACGCCAGAGGCCGCCGGGTAGAGCGCCGCGTTCGCGAGGAACTCCGCGTCGGAACTGTTGCCGGAGCCGGTCTGGTTATAGACGTTGGAAGCCAGCGAAGCCTCCCTTACAAAGGCGTTGAGGTTCGGCGTCACCTCACGCCCGCCGACCTTGAGGCCGACGGCGAAGCTCTGAAGCGACTCCACCTGGATCACGATGAGGTTTTTGCCCCTGGCTATGCCGAATACACCCTGCGGGCGGCGCTGCCGGGAGAGATGCCCCTCAAACCATTCCCGCACGCCTTCAAGCTCCGACGCCGACAATTTCGGGCGGGCGGCCCTGTCGGTCAGCGTATTCCAACTGTCCGCCAGGTGATAGGTCAGCGCGCCGACGTTGTTGCAGACGGCGGGGCGGTCCCACATAGAACGCAGAACGCCTGGCACTTTTTTATTATAGCCGCTGATATGAAAGGCGACGACGGCGACCGCCGCCGCGAACAGCAGGCATGTCCGGAAAAATCGCCGGCGGGTGATCCGGTGGAAAAAGGGATGCACGGAAATGTGCCGGAATATCCGGAAATAACCGAACAGCACCGGAATGTCAAAAAAGTAAAGCAGGTCCTTCGCCGAAAAAAGGGCGAATACAGACTCCGAGACCTCTCCCACCTGCGCGGAAAGCCCAAGGTTGTGAAAGGTAAAGAGGTCAGAATAGTAGCGCATGTGCAGAATGTCGGTTATCACCAGCGCCGTCAGCATGAAATCCAGCAGCAGCGAAAGCGCGAGGCGTCCCCTGTGCCAGAAGAGCGACGCGGGAAGGACCAGCGCCGCCGCGATCGCCAAAGAGGCGGCGACGGAAAACGGCACGCGCGTGACCGCCCTTGAGACCTCATACTCAAGAAAATAAAACTTGAGGAAGATGGCCAGGATCATAAAGGAGAAAAATATCAGCTCGCGGTAATCACGTCCGGCCGCCCGGTAGACGGCCCTTGAATTCAGAAGATGGTTCATTTAATCAGCCTCTTTAAAACGCCCGTATAATATATTCAGCTCTCTGAGCCTTTCAGAGAAATCATGGCCGCCGGGCAGGAGCGAACAAAACTCCGCGGGGAGCAGCCGCCAGCTCCAGTTTCCCCGCGCCGCCGCCGGCCTGTTCATGCGGCACGAGCCGTCGAGGCCGAGAAGGTCCTGCGCGGGGATGACGGCGAGATCGGCGACTGAAGAGAGCGCCATCTGTATCATGACGCGGCTGACATTCTCACGCGTCACCTCCCGCCCCGCGTAGGCGGCGAAGTTGACGCGCTCGCGCACGGTGGAGCTGCCGCGCCACCAGCCGACCGCCGTATCGTTGTCATGAGTCCCGGTGTAGACGGCGCTGCGCGGCCTGATGTTGTGCGGCGCGTAGGGGTTGTCCGCGACGCCGTCTCCGAAAGCGAACATCAGCACCTTCATGCCCGGAAGAGAAAACTCCTCCATCAGCGCGCGCACATCGTCCGTTATGACCCCGAGATCTTCGGCGATAAACGGCAGCTCTCCCGCGCCCGCGCCGAGGTCGGAACAAAAGGCCTCGAGCATCTCGCGCCCCGGCGCGGGACGCCAGCATCCGTTCTGCGCCGTGCGCTCGGAGGCGGGGATCTCCCAATAGGCGCATAATCCCCGGAAATGGTCTATGCGCATCAGCCCGCAGTATTTAAGGCTGTGCGCCAGCCTTCCCCTCCACCAGGCGAAGCCGTCGGCGCGCATCGCCTCCCAGTTATACAGAGGATTGCCCCAGCGCTGCCCGGTAGCGCTGAAATAGTCCGGGGGCACGCCGGCCACGCAGCGCGGCCGTCCTTCGGCGTCAAGATCGAAAGCGCCGGGGTGCGACCATACGTCGGCGCTGTCCCAGGCGACATATATCGGCAGGTCCCCCATCAGCGTCACGCCGCGCGCGGCACAATATTCAGAGAGGGCCTCAAGCTGCCGATAAAAGATAAACTGAGTGAATTCGATGAAGGAGAGCGCCTCTTCATTTTTCGCGGCGAACGCGGCCAGCGCCCCCTCGTCCCGGGACGCAAACTCCCGTGGCCACTCGGGCCAGCAGCGGTCCCCATATCTTTCTTTCAGCAGTGTAAAGAGGGCGTAATCGCGGAGCCAGAAGGATTCTCTCCCGCGAAAATCCTCAAACGGCCCGCGGAGGCCGGAGAAGGCTTCGGGGTCGCCGTTGAATCTTTTCCAGCTTAGGGAGAGCAGATCCCGGCGGCAGCGCCCCGCCGCGTCGAAATCCGCCGCGGAAGCCGCGGGCAGCATGTGAGAAGAAAGCTCCGCCTCCGTTATGAGCCCTTCCGCGCACAGTCGGCGGGGGCTGATAAAAAGCATATTGCCGGCAAAGGCGGAGGGACTGCTGTAGGGCGAATAACCGAATATCGAAATCGCCGGAGAAAGCGGGAGTATCTGCCAGACGGAAAAGCCCGCGCCGTGAAGATAATCTGCGAAAGCAAACGCCTCCGGGCCGAAGTCCCCAACGCCGAAAGCCCCCGGCAGCGACGATATATGCAGCAACACTCCGCTTCTGCGTCCTTTTTCCAAAAAAGCGCCCTCCGTATTACACAAAATTGCTGGAACATATTATACACTGAAACATTAAGGGAAGACCAACATTATAAACATAGCGCCGGAGCGCGCAAAATTATTATTCCAAGCGGCGGCAGCGTCAGCGCCGCGGAAAAATCCTGCCCGTGAAACGGGACCTCTTCTGCCTCGACGCCGCCCATGTTGCCGACTCCCGAGCCGCCGTAGATCTCCGCGTCGCTGTTAAGCGCCTCGTCCCAGCGTCCGCCGGCGGGTAGGCCGACGCGGTAGCCGTAACGCACTACCGGCGTGAAATTCGCGGCAAAGACGACGGAGCGCCCCTCCCTGTCGCGGCGTATGAATGAGACGACCCCCGCGTCGCGGTCGCTGCAGTCTATCCACTCAAAACCGTCAGGAGACGAATCGAGCTCCCACAATTCCGGCCTGCTCCGATAAAAATTATTGACGTCGGCAAACCAGCGCGCGATCCCGGCGTGCCGGGGGTCGCCAAGCTCATGCCAGTCGAGGCTGCGGTCGTGGTTCCATTCGCGGCTCTGCCCAAACTCCCCTCCCATAAAAACAAGCTTCTTGCCGGGGTGGCCGAACATCCAGCCGAACATCAGGCGCAGATTGGCCGCCTTCTGCCAGCCGTCTCCGGGCATCTTCTCCAGCAGCGAACATTTGCCGTATACGACCTCGTCGTGCGAGAAAGGCAGCACGAAATTCTCCGAGTAGGCGTACCACATGCCGAAGGTGAGCTGGTCGTGGCGGTACTTGCGGTAGACGGGGTCCTGCGACATATAGGAGATAAAGTCGTTCATCCAGCCCATATTCCACTTATAGCCGAAGCCCAGGCCGCCCAGCCAGACCGGCTTCGTCACCATCGGCCACGAGGTCGACTCCTCCGCCGTCACCGAGATGCCGGGGAAATCCGCGTAGAGCGCGCCGTTCATCTCGCGCAGGAAGGCGATCGCCTCTATATTCTCTTTGCCGCCGTACTTATTCGGTATCCACTCGCCGCCGCGGCGCGAATAATCGAGATAGAGCATCGAGGCCACGGCGTCGACGCGCAGTCCGTCCGCGTGATAGCGGTCGAGCCAGTAATGCGCCGAAGAGATGAGGAAGCTCCGCACCTCGTTGCGTCCGTAGTTGAAGATAGCGCTCTTCCAGTCCGGGTGGAAACCCTGGCGCGGGTCCTCGTGTTCGTAGAGCGCCGTGCCGTCGAAGCGCGAGAGGCCGTATGAGTCCGTCGGGAAATGCGACGGCACCCAGTCGAGGATGACGCCGATGCCGCGCGCGTGCAGCGCGTCTACAAGCGCCATGAAATCCTCCGGCGAACCGTAGCGCGAGGTCGGCGCGAAATATCCCGTCGTCTGATAGCCCCATGAGCCGTAAAAGGGATGCTCCATGACGGGCATGAATTCAACGTGAGTGAAGCCGTTCGCCTCAAGATAGGGCGGCAGCTCCCCCGCGAGGTCGCGCCATGAGAGGATGCCGTCGCCGTCGCCGCGCCGCCACGAACCGGCGTGCATCTCATATATCGACTGCGGCGCGTCCACGGCGTTCCGCCCCGCGCGCTTCGCCATCCACTCCGCGTCCAGCCACTCATGCGCGGGGTCGCAGACCACGGAGGCCGAGGCGGGCGGCAGCTCGGTACCAAACGCCAGGGGGTCGCTCTTTTCAAGCATCCCGCCGCCGGCGGTCCTTATCAGGTATTTATAACGGTGCCCGGGGGCCGCGTCGGGGACGAACCCCTCCCAGATGCCGGACGAATCCCACCGAGGCGAGAGCGGGCAGCCCTCGCGGTCCCATGAATTGAAATCGCCCATGACATAGACGTCTTTCGCGCCGGGAGCCCAGAGAGCGAAGAGGACGCCCGGACGCCCCTCGTGCTCCAGCGGATGCGCGCCGAGAAAATCATATATCCGTCTGTGGGTCCCCTCACGGAAGAGATAAACGTCTTCCTCGCCTGCAAGCGTCGGGCCATAAATTATCTCGTTTTGCATACACATCGCCTCCAGCCATATTTATGTTATTATATCCTGATATTAGGTTCGGAGGTATGTCAATGAACGATCTCTTTTCTTACAATAAAATCACAGTGGAAATCATAGAGGCCCTCAAGGAAAAAATAGGCGCGAACAACGTCTGCGCCGACGAGGAAAAGCTCGAAACCTACTCGCACGACGAAGTGCCGCAGAGCGCCTACGAGAAAAAATATACCGCGGAGCTGCTTCTCTTCCCCGAAAGCACCGCGCATGTCTCCGAAATAATGAAAATCGCCCACGAACGCAAGATACCGGTCACGCCGCGCGGGGCCGGCACCGGCCTCTCCGGCGGCGCGCTCCCGGCCTGGGGCGGCATCGTCATGAGCTTTGAGAAGATGAACCGCATCCTCGAACTTGACGAGGAAAACCTCACGATCACCGCCGAGCCCGGCGTCGTGACGGCGGAGATCAGCCGCACGGCGGCGCAGCACGGCCTGCTCTACGCCGGAGACCCCTGCAGCGGCGACGCCTCCTTCATCGGAGGCAACATCGCCGAAAACGCCGGCGGCAACAAAGTCATAAAATACGGCGCGACCGGCGCGCAGCTGCTCGCCCTGGAAGTCGTGCTCGCCGACGGCTCGGTCACCTGGTTCGGCGGCAAACGCCGCAAGGACGTCACTGGGCTGGACTTCGTCCATCTGATGGCCGGCTCCGAGGGGATACTCGGGATAATCACCAAGGCGGTGCTCAAGCTGATGCCGCTGCCGCGCCATTCCGTGGACCTGCTTGCCGCCTTCCCCGACGCGCGCAGCGCGATCGACTTCGTGCCGCGCATCATCACCGAGGGCGGCCTCATCCCCGCATCCATAGAATTCCTCGATCAAAAAGCTCTGAAACTCACGGAGAGATACCTCAACACCCAGGTACCGGCGGGAGACGCGGGCGCGGCCCTCATCATCCAACTGGAAAACAACGACGCCGGCCTCATTGAGAAAGAATTCGAGGAGATCGGCAAACTGTCGCAGAAACACGGGGCCAGCGAAGTCTACGTCGCCGACACCCGCACTACCAAAGATCGCATCTGGCAGGCGCGCAAAGCCGTGCCGGAGGCGGTCTCCTTCTTCTACAGCCGCTACACGAAAGAAGACCTCGTCGTCCCCACCGCGCTGGTGCCGCAGCTGCTGGAAATGATCCGCGAAAAAGCCGAGGCGGACGGCCTCGAATGGATCGCCTACGGCCACGCGGGCGACGGCAACATGCACTGCACGATAATCTCCCCCGACTGCGAGGACTGGCACGAACGGCTGCACGCGGTACAGGAACGGATATACGCGGAGCTGCTCAAAATGGGCGGCACCCTCTCCGGCGAACACGGCATCGGTTTCAAACGCAAAGGCTACATGAAATTCTTCCTCAACGAGGCGCAGTTGGAGCTGATAAAGCGCGTAAAACTCGCCTTCGACCCTCAAAACATCCTGAACCCCGGCAAACTCGTGGACTGGGAGAGATAAACGCGCGAAAAGCGAAAGGCTCCCGCCGCAGTTTTGCGGGCGGGAGCCTTTATTTGTCAGATAGTTATTTATCCCTATAGAACTATTGATTAATTCTCTTTGCCATATAAAACCTGACGTATCGTCCGCTGATTAGATGTACCAGCCGCTAAACAGGCAGCCCCCGAGCGGGGCGGAGGCGTATATTAATACGTTGGAGCCTCGGTCGGGGGCTGCTTGTGACGCGGATGGTGCATATAATCAGTGGTTCACTAGTAACCTAGCTCTTTTTTCGTCTTAGTAATGTCGGCCTCGGTCTCCTTTATCCAGCGGGCGAGCGTCTCCGGCTTTATCTTTTTTGATTTCGGGTCGTTCAGCAACGTGTCTAGCTTCTTCTCCTGTATCCGGAGCCACTCGACCTTCTCCTCGCGGAACTGTATGTCGGCGACGGCGTTTCCGCGTTCTCCGTCATCCTCTTTCACAAATGCGCGACTCATGGGCGTACCGCCTCCTTTCAATTTTTATTTCATAAGCGACGCCGATCCATCCGCTGATTATATCGTCTCCTTCAAAAACGGTATATCGTTGTTTTCGACGATCACGATCTTCATCTTCGGCTTGACATAGTTTACGAGGTCCTCGATATCGGGATTTTTGAGCCTGATGCAGCCGTGCGTCGCCCATCGCCCCACAGAGCCGGGATTGTTGGTCCCGTGGATCGCGATCTCCCACTTGTTGTAAAAAGAGATCAGCTTTGAGCCATAGGCTCCCGGGGCGGCCTTTCCCGGTTCATCGAACCACGCGGGGTCAAATACAAGCTTTGTGGCGTCGGGAATGACCCTGTAAATGGTAAAAGTCCCCGTCGGCGTGATCAGATCCAGGCGCGAGCTCTTGACCTTGCCGCGCCCCTTGCCGATGGAGACAGGCCAGCTCTTGACGACCTCCCCGCCCTTAAAGAGCGTGAGCCGCAGCTGCTGCTTGTTGACCTTGATCCAATACTCCCCCGCCTTCGGCGACCACGGAGAGGCGGCGGAAGCGGCCGCCGCGCAGGCAAAAAGTAAAAACAACGCGATGATGAATATCTTTTTCATAAGAACACTCCTAATTTTTTATAACTTTTTCTATTATAATACAAATCCGCTTTTCAGGCATAGCACTGCATGCTCAGTCTCTTCTGCTAAAGACTTTTAACACCGGCCCGCCAAAATAATGATCGACGTGCTTGACATTTCCAGACCGTTGAGTATAAAATCATCCCCAATGATTTTTCAGCGTCCATTTTGGAGGAAAGGAGGAAACGCCGTGTATTTGATAAACTGTTCTTCGATAATGTACATGATGATGTGCGCTCACTGCGGGTCCTCTCCTGAAATGGCCGGCGCTTAAGCACGCGTTGTCGTTACAGGACCGGGTCCGCCGCTGCGGGGCCGGTCCTTTTTTATGTCTTTTGAAGTCTTGGCGGAAGGGGGACTTTGCGGTTCAAAAGACGGTGAAGCGGTTTTCAATATAAATACGCAGATAAATATATTAAATCTTACTGGAGGTATCATTGTGAAAAAAGTTTTTCTCGCGGTTTTAGCGTTGCTGGTAATATCGTCGTCGGCCTGCGCGGCGGAAAAGATCGTCCTCGGCGTCACCCCCTTCCCCGCGAAGGAGATCGCCGACGTCGCCAAAGAGGTGCTCGCGAAACAGGGCTACGAACTGGACATCAAAGAATTCACCGACTTTGTGCAGCCGAATTACGCGCTGGAGGACAAAAGCCTCGACGCCAACTTCTTCCAGCACATCCCCTACCTTGAGAACATGAAGAGCGAAAAGAAGCTCGACATCGTGCCGCTCGTGAAGGTCCACCTCCTGCCCATCGGCATCTATTCGCAGAAGATAAAGTCGCTGAAGGATGTCAAAGAAAAGGCGGTCGTCGCGGTCCCCAACGATCCGACCAACGGCTTCCGCGCCTATAAGCTGCTTGAACGCGAGGGACTGCTGAAGATGAAGCCCGGCAACAAGCTGACCGCCGCCGACATCGTCGAGAACCCCAAAAAGCTTAAAATAAGAGAGCTCGAAGCGCCGCAGCTCCCGCGCACGCTCCCCGACACGACCATCTCCGTCATCAACATGAACTTCGCCGTAGACGCGGGACTTGATCCCTCAAAAGACGCCCTCGCGCTCGAATCGAAGGATTCCCCCTACGCGGTGGTGCTCGCCTGCCGCAGCGGCGACAAGAACAGCGCGAAGATAAAGGCGCTCGCCAAGGCGTTAAATTCGCCCGAAGTGAAAAAGTTCATCACCGAAAAGCTGGGCTCCAAGGGGGTCATTCCCGCCTTCTAATGTAAATCGGCGTTTATAAAAATCGGCGCGAATAAGCACCGTATGCGTCATAAGCCGGCCCCTGAGTGTCCTCGCCGTATGGAGAATACGGCTCCGGTACTCAGAGACCGGCTTATTTAGCCTACGGCACTTCTTCGCGCCGATTTTTTGTTATTATGCAAAACTGCTATTGTTGATTTCCTTTGGGAGAGGAGAAAGATAAACTGCGATTTATCTAAGACCTTTGGCTCCCTCTCCGATAAGCAGGGAGCCAAAACGATGTTTTTTCGTTTTGTGCGAGTCGCTTAGCTCCAGCGAAGCCGGTGGAGGAGGGTTGACTTTGAGTTTTGTTTTTCTGGTCTGAATTAAAACAAAACCCAAGGTCAAAACTCCTCCAGTCTCGGCGGAAAAACACCGCCGAGCCAGCCCTGGTGTAACTACCAGCCGATTCGCACAAATCAGAAAAACACTGATTTGGCTCCCTGGCCGCCTCGGGGAGGGGGCCTTTAAAGGCATAAATTAAAATCGCTGAATATCGACATATTGTTTTTTGTGGGTGCCCGCTAAATCCCAGTTTCTCTTCCCCCGCAATCGCGTAAATCGGCGTTTAGAAGTGCGAGTTGCTAAATAACTTAGGGCTCTGGAACCGGAGCCGTATATTAATACGGCGAGGACGCCAGAGCCCTAAGTTATGACGCAAATCGTGCTTATAAACGCCGATTTACAGTGTTACTGCCAGTTGGCGGGATAAACGAAGTACGCATACCTCGCCTTGTCGGGCGTCCGGAAGTGGATGTGGCTCCCCTTCGGGATGTAGATGATGTCTCCCGGCTTGCCCGTGACTACGCGGCCGTCTATCTCTATTTCGAGAACGCCCTCGAATACGACGTCGTATTCGTCGTAGGTGAGGGTCCACTCAAAGCTCGTCCTGTCCAGCTCCATGATCCCGGCGCCGATGCGCGGCGCCTCTTCGAGCGTCACGACGTCTTTGAGTTTCACTCCCGCCTCGCCGTGAAAGGGCTCGCACTTGACCGTTTCGCTTTTTATGAGGATTATGCCGCTCGGGTCCACGATCTTCGTGAAGCCGCCTGTGGCCGGTTGGCGGGCGGCCATGCTCTGCACGACCTCGGTCACGATCTCGCGCAGCATTTTTTCGCTTACGTTCATTCCGCTGGTATTTTCCATTTTTTTCGCCTCCTGTTTCGCTATCGGGCAGCCCGCGCAGCCGCCTTCGCAAAGGGCCGGCATTTCATCAGGCCTTTGCTTCCTTTATTTTCGCGAGCAGCATCGGCGCGAGGAAGTTCGCGAGGATGACCGCCGTGATGCCGGCGACGAGTTTACCGACGACGACGGGGAATATCATCTCGGGGTTCGCGCCGGCGGTGAAGCCGAGGTGGTCGCCGAAGACGAAGGCCGCGGAGACGGTGAAGGCGACGTTGAGCAGTTTGCCCTTCGGGTCCATCTTCTCAAAGATGTTGAACATCGCAATGTTGTTGGCGAGGTTGGCCACCATGCCGGCCGCCGCGTCCTCGTTCATTCCGAGATGGCGTCCTACCGTCTCAAGCGCGCCGCCGAAGGTGCGCGTGATCCACTTGACCATCGGGAAGGCCCCGATGAGTACCGTCGCGATCTGTCCGCATATCAGCAGTCCGTCTTCAAGCGGCACGCTGCCGCCCTCTTCCGCGGGAACTACCATCTTATCAAAGAGGGGGAAGTGGATGCCGGTTTGGTATTCGAATACCGCGACGGCGGTGAGGATGGTGATCAGGATCGTGACCGCCGTGCCGAAGACGTTGAAGCCGTTTATCATCTTCTGCGGCTTGAACCAGAGGCCGATGCAGATGAGGCCGGCGATTATTATGACGGGGATGAGGTTCACGAGGATCGTCCCCAGGTCTATCTTGTAGGGCGTCATGTTCATCAGCAGGCCGCCCGCGATGCAGCCGAGCGGGACGGTGATGAGTCCCGCGAGGACGCCCGCGCCGAGGTAGGGGCGGTCCTGCACTTTGATGATCGACAGCGCTACGGGTATCGTGAAGACGATCGTCGGCCCCATCATCGTGCCGAGTATCAGCCCCGAGAAGTTGCCGATCGATTCGTTGGCGGCAAGTTTCATCGCGAGCGGATAGCCTCCCATGTCGCAGGCGAGCAGCGTCGTCGCGAACATCGAGGCGTCGGAGCCGACCATGCCGTAGATGGGAACGATGATCGGTTTGAGGATTATCGCGAGCACCGGCGCGGCGGCGACGACGCCGGCCATCGCGATGGCGAGCGGGCCCATCGCGTTGAATCCGTTGTCAAATTCCTCTCCGTAGCCCCATTTGTTGCCGCGGATCTTGTCGACCGCGCCCAGGAGCATGAACAGCATCATCACGAAGATGATCGCCGAGTTGACAGAGAGGCCGCTGACCCAGCCATGCAGGCTTTCCGTGAATACCTGTATGTTTGAAAGGTTGCTGATCAGTTCGTCGAACATTTTTCATTCCCTCTTTCCTGTTTTACAAAGACGCCGGCACTGCCGTGGCCCGGCGTTTCCGGTTTTGGTTCATATAAGTTTCTCTACGAGCTGGCGCGACGGCTTCGGTATGACCGTCTTTGAAACCAGCAGCGCCTCCTCTTTCGCAGCCGCGGCGACGGCGGCGCGCACCGAGCCGACGTCCCCCGTGAGGGTGACGAAGCCTTTGCCGCCGATCGCGAAGCCGATGCGTATTTCGATGAGCCTCACATTAGCCGCTTTCACCGCGACGTCGGCCGCCATTATCGCCGAGGCTACGGAGAAGTATTCTATGACGCCCACGGCCTCGATCTCCCCCGGCTCGGTGGTCATCATGATCGCCGGGCATATCTGCGGGTCGATGTTCGGTATCAGCAGGTCGTCGACGACGTAATGCCCCGCCGCGCCCAGCCCCGCCTTCATCGAGGCGCGCACCGCGCCGACCTCGCCGTGGACGATGGCCACATATTTCCCGGGGCAGACGGTCGAGGCATGGATAAGTTCGACGTTCGCCGCCTTCACCATCACGTCGGCGGTGTTGACGCCCTCCGCGATGCTCGATAGTTCTATCATTCCGATAGCGTTTCCCATCTTCATTTACACCCCGCTTACTATGCGCGCGCCCTGCACGCCGATATCTGTTACAGTCCCGTCTATGCTTGCGTAGATATTCGAGGAAAGGCCCTCGGCCGCCTTCGCGATAAGGTCGCCGCGGCGCACCCGCGCGCCGTTCTCCGCCACCGCCTCCGCCGCCCTGCCGATGCTCTGCCGGAATGGTATGAAGACCTCTTTCGGCCGGTATTCGATACACCGGCCGGCGTGTCCCGGATAGTAGTCCCGGAGGCCGAGGCGCGCGACGAGCCTCTCCGTCGGTATCAGCCTGTCGCCGAACGAGCCGCGCGCCGCCGGATGCGGCTCGACTTTGGATTCAAGGCCGCGCGAGCGCAATACTCCTTTGAAGTATTCGTTGACGCGGCGCGGCGAGAGGTTCATCGGACAGGCGTAGAGTTCGCATATCCCGCAGCTGCAGCAGTTCATCGCGTCGCCGAAGGCGCGCACGAATTCCGCGTCGTCTTTTATCCGGCTCTCCATCCACAGCCCGCGCATCACCAGGTGGGGCTCCATCTCCTGCCCGATGAGCCAGCGCGGGCAGAGGTCGGTGCAGTAGCGGCACTGTATGCAGGCGCTGCGTGACTGGAGGCGTATCCGCTGCATCTTGAGTTTTGAACGTTCCACAAGGTAATGGTCGGGCGGCAGGACGAGTATATTGCCCGTCGTCTTCGTCACCACCGCCGCGTCGATCTTTTCTTTTTCCGAGAGGACCAGCCCCATCATCGGGCCGCCGTTGACGGCCGCGTATTCGGAGAGCCCGGTCCCCGCGAGCGCCACGCATTCGCGGAAATATGTGCCGATCGGCACGCGCAGCATGACCGGCTCGCGCACGTCCCCGGTGACGGAGAGGTATTTGTCCGTCACCGGCCTGCCCTCAAGCGCCTCGTAAACGCTCCGCATCGTTCCGACGTTGTCCACGACACAGCCGACGCTGATCGGGATGCCACGCGCGGGGATGCTGCGGCCCGTCACGTAGTAGACCATTGTATGCTCGTCTCCCGCCGGGTAGAAGGCGGGCATTTTCACGATCTCGATTGCCGCGCCGCTTTTTTCGATCGCCCGCGAGAGGGCCTCCGACTCCGCCTTGTATTTTGACTTGAGCGCGATAACGGTACGTTTGGCGCCGAGGTGGGCGGACACCGCCGCCGTCCCCGCGACGATCTCGTCGGGGAAGGTGCGCATGAGGTATTTGTCCGTCTCGATGAGCGGCTCGCATTCGGCCCCGTTGACGATGAAGCACTCGGCCCGCGTATCAAGCTTCGCGTAGGTCGGAAAGCCCGCGCCGCCCTCGCCGACTACCCCCGCCCATTTTATCGCCTCTAATAATTCCATCTTTTCACTCCCTCTTGCAGCCGGGCAGTTCAAAGTTGTCAACTATCGCCACCACCGTGGCGTCCACGGGGACTGACATGTCGCCCGCGGCGCTGCGCGCCGAGCTTCCTCCGACAAATATCACCATCTCGCCGCAGCCCGCGCCGATCAGGTCGACCGCGACTATCGGCGCCCCGTCGTCCTGACCCGTCGTTATATCTATGCGCTGAAGGATCAAGAGCGTGAAGCCGGAGAGCTTCTGTTCTTTGCGCGTAGCCCATATATTGCCGATCACTCTTGCGACCTTCATCGTATCTTCCCTCCGTCAGCAGCGTTTTATAACGATCCCGTGCGCCTGCGCGTATTCTTTGGCCAGGTCCGTCATTATCGCGCGCCGCGCGACACAGACCGCCGAGGCCCCGCCGCCGCGCGCGGCGATGATGTCTTTTTCCGTTATCACGCGTTTTTCGATCTTTATCTCGCCGGCGTCTTTCCCCGTCTCCGGGGCCGCGGCGCAGGGCGCGTTTTCCAGCGCCGCCAGTTTCTCAATGACGCGCGTCACGATCTCCGCGATCAGCTCTTCGTTGATCATTTTCAAGCAGGCCTCCTTCCCTCTATACCTTGCAGTTCATCGCGATCCCCGTCGGGGTGACGAGGAAGGGATTTTCCGGTTTCACCGTATGAACGCCGGTAACCTTTTCAAAGACCTCCTCGATGCCGGTGAGGCAGCTCGTTCCGCCGCAGAGGTATATCGTGTCGGTCTCGTCCGTGTCTATGTTGCGCGCGACGATCGTCGCCATCTTCTCGATCACGGGGCGCACGATGGGGAATATCTCCGCGTGCTTCCGATAGTCCTGCTTTATCACCTCGGCCTGGTCAAAAGGTATCCGGTAGTTGCCCGAAAGGACGAGGCTGAGGTGCGTCCCCCCGGTCGGTTCGTCGTAGATCTTCTCCACGACGCCGTCTTTGAATATCGCGAGCCCCGTCGTACCGCCGCCGATGTCCACGACTACGCCGTTTTCTATCTTGTAGACGGAGTTCGCCGCCGTCGGCTCGTCAAGTATCTCGGTCACCTCGAAGCCTGCGCCCTCCGCGATGTACCGGTGGGTGCGGGCGCTGCTTTCGGTCCCGGCGGGCATCGCGATCGCGCACTTGCCGAGCTCGGTGCCGAGCCGCCTTTCGAGCTCGCCTTTGAGCCGGCGCA
Source organism: Cloacibacillus evryensis DSM 19522 (assembly GCF_000585335.1). Taxonomy (NCBI): domain Bacteria; kingdom Thermotogati; phylum Synergistota; class Synergistia; order Synergistales; family Synergistaceae; genus Cloacibacillus; species Cloacibacillus evryensis. The sequence goes on along the minus strand of NZ_KK073872.1, from coordinate 888,598 downwards.
CTACCGCAAGCGCCCCCTGGTAGTCGACGACGACGCCGTCGCGGAGCACGCTTGCCCCCTCTTTTTCACAGGCCACGGGGTCGTCGTTTTCGTCGAGCACGACGATGACAATGTAGGCGGTACCGAGATCGAGGCCGGCCTTGAGTTTTTTCCCCGCCGGCTTGAAGCATCTCTTTTCGGAGGCCGCCACCTTCGCCATGCAGGCGTTCACCCTTTTCAGGTCCATCATTTGACGGGCCCCTGTTTCAATATCTGTCCCAGCGTGAAGCCGCGCACGTCCGCGGCGTTCGCCTCGTCAAAGTCTATGTGCATACGGTAGCTGAATTTATCGCTTACGCGCAGCACGACGTCCTGCAATATTACCGGCCTGTCGGTGAAGAGCTGCACGCTGACGATCTCGCCGTTTTTGAAGCCGAGGTGCCGCGCGGCGGCCTCCGGCACATGCACGTGGCGCTTCGCGATGATCACGCCCTGGGGGATCGTCACCGCTCCCTTGGGCCCCTCTATCGTGATGCGGCCGCTGCCGTCGATATGCCCAGACTCCCTTATCGGCGCGTCGATGCCGAGGGAGACGCAGTCGCTCTTTGAAAGTTCGACCTGCGTCTGGCCCCGGAAGGGGCCGAGTACCGCGACCCTGTCCATCCTGCCCTTCGGAGTGATGAGGCTGACGCGCTCTTCCGAGAGGTATTGCCCGGGCTGGGACAGGGGGCGCTTGGGCGTCAGGTCTTTTTGGGCGGAGCCGAAAAGTATCTCCCAGTCTTTTTCCGAGAGGTGCACATGGCGCGCCGAGACCTCGACCTCGACGAGCCCGGCCTCCGCGATCGCTTCAAGCACGCGGTTCACGATCTCCGCCGTTATTCCGTTCATCGCGCCGCTCATATGTTGTTCTCCTGCAAATAGAGGCACATCATGATGTGTACGGCGCTCGAGAGGCGGTTGAATATTTCGAGGATATCCTGCCGCTCATAGTTCGTACCGTTCTTAAAGGCGTTCACCGCCGTCACCTCCGCTTCGCGCACCGCCGCGCGCAGTTGGTTCAGCAGGGCGTATGCGACACCCATCTTGTAATCGGGCAGACGCATGTATTTCACATGGAAGAATTTCATCGGCGCGTGCGAACGCTCGCGCAGTTCTGCGGATGTGAAGCCGATTATCTTCTCCACACGCAGCGGCTCGTTCAGGGCGTCGCAGCGCATTATCTCGCGCAGCACGCCGAGGATGTCGTCAAGGTCCGCGATCACTTTGCCGTAGCCCGCCTTTTCGCTCAAGATCGCCTGGTCGAGCACGATGAGCGCCTGGAGGCTGTCCAGCTTGCCGCGAAAGGCTATCCGCGGATGGTTTTTCACCACCAGCATGTCTCCCTCGATCTGAGTCATGTACTCCGGTTTTTCAAGATAGAGCGCGCCCGTCTCGTAATCCCTGTATTTCGCCTGCGGCGGGAGCGCCGTCTCAGGCTTTTTTTCGGCGGGAGCCGCCGCCTGCGGGCGCTCGGAGGCGGACTCCCTGCCTATCTTTATCTTCCGCTGCTGCAGATACTCGCGCGCCGCGGGCGAGAGCATCATGCCCGCCGGCACGCGATATTCAGCGATTTCGCTTCTTTTGAGTTCGTCGCGCAGCATCGCCTCTGTAATAACTCTCAAGGGAATCAACTCCTAAGAGCGTCCCGGTTTACTTCAAGGTCGGCAGAAGGTAGTCGACATCCGCCGCGGGACGCGGGATCACATGAACGGAAAGCAGCTCGCCGACACGCTCGGCCGCCGCCGCGCCGGCGTCAGTCGCCGCCTTGACCGCGCCGACGTCTCCGCGTACCATGACGGTCACAAGGCCGCCGCCCACCTGCACCTTGCCGATAAGTTTCACGTTGGCCGCCTTCACCATCGCGTCGGAGGCCTCTATCGCGGGGACGAGCCCCTTTGTCTCTATCATTCCAAGCGCCTGCTGGTCTGCCATTTTCGCCACTCCTTTTGTCTTTTTAATCCTGTCTCGCTGACAGTCTCCGATATGGGCCTCCGTCCGGGCCGTGAACGGCCGGGCGGAGGCTCACGATGTTTTCGGCGCGCTTACGCCTCTGTTTTAAGTGTGGGCAGAAGGTAGTCCACGTCCTCCGCGGGGCGCGGGATCACATGCACGGAGAGAAGCTCTCCGACGCGCTCCGCCGCCGCCGCGCCGGCGTCAGTCGCCGCCTTGACCGCGCCGACGTCCCCGCGCACCATGACGGTGACGAGGCCGCCGCCCACCTGAACCTTGCCGATGAGGTTGACGTTAGCCGCCTTTACCATCGCATCCGCCGCCTCGATGGCGGGGACGAGCCCTTTTGTCTCTATCATTCCAAGCGCCTGCTGATTCATCATCTTTACATTCCTCCGTCAGTTTATTTTTTAAACTTTGCCTGACCGCTGTCCGGTATCGTCCGGCGGCTAGGCTCTTAATCTTTTCAGTATTTCCGCCACGACCGCGTTCACGTCCACGTTGTCAAACCGCGCCGCCTCGTCGATGCCGCTTTCGCAGATGCCGTCGGGACACGGCGGCATCGAGGCCCTCACCTCCGCCGTCGTTTTCAGCGGATAGGCGACGAGGCGCTTGTTGATGAGGTTGAGCGGCCCGACGTTGTCGGAGGTGGAGCTGCCGCCCTCCGCGCCGCAGCCGAGCGTCAGCGCGGGCACCAGTCCCGTCGTCGCGCCTATCCCTCCCAGCGTGCTTCCCCCGTTGACGATGACGCGCGAAACGGGGATGCGCGCCGAGAAGTGGGCGATGATCTCCTCGTTCTGCGAATGGATGGAGAAGGTATGCCCCGCCCCCTCGTAGCAAAGGATCTCTTCGCATTTTTCGCAGACCTGCTTATAATCGGGCGCGCGGTAGAAGGCCAGTATCGGCGCGAGTTTCTCGTTCGAGTATGGGTGGCCGTAGCCGACGCCGTCCTCCGGCGCTACGATTATCCTGGTGCCGGCGGGGATCGTGATATCCGCGAGTTTCGCGATGACCTGCGCACTTTTGCCGACGATCTCGGGGTTCATCGTTCCGTTCGCGCGGAGGATGTACTTGCCGAGCTTCGCCCGTTCGCCGTCGTCGAGGAAGCAGCAGCCCTGCCGCTCCATCTCGGCCTTGACCTCCTCAAAGTAGTCGTCCGTGCAGATCACGGACTGTTCCGAGGCGCAGATCGTGCCGTTGTCGAAGGTCTTGGAGGCGACTATCTGCGCCACCGCCTCTTTGAGGTCGGCGGAGCGCTCGATGAAGGAGGGCCCGTTTCCGGGACCGACGCCGATCGCCGGATTTCCCGAGGAGTAGGCCGCGCGCACCATCGCCGCGCCGCCCGTCGCCAGGATGAGCGCGACGTCCGTGTGGCGCATCAGCGACTCGGTCGCCTGCATCGTCGGCATGGAGATGCAGCCGACAAGGTCTTCGTTGCCGCCCGCCTCGCTGATCGCCTGTTTTATCACCTTGACGGATTCCATGATGCAGCGCTTCGCCTGCGGGTGCGGCGAGAAGACGATGGCGTTTCCCGCCTTCAGCGAGATGAGCGCCTTGTAGAAGGTCGTCGAGGTCGGGTTCGTCGAGGGGATGATCCCGGCGATGACGCCGAGCGGGACGGCGATCGTGCGCACCCGTTTCTTTTCATCCCAGTCTATTACGCCGACGGTCTTCAGGTCTTTGATATATTCATAGACCGCGCGGCTTCCGAATACATTCTTTATTTTTTTGTCCGCGGGGATGCCGAAGCCGGTCTCTTCGCAGGCCATGAGTCCCAGGCGTTCGGCGTTTCTCACGCCCGCGCCGGCGATCGACTTCACAAGCCGGTCGACGTATTCCTGGTTCTTGCCCGCAAGTTCCGCCTGCGCCTCTTTCGCCGCGCTCACCAGTTCGCGCACCTCTTGAACGGACAGAAGGTCTTTGTCACGCAGCTGCATATTATCTCCCCTGTTCCCTTTCTATCGCCGCAATGAGGGTCTTCCTGTTGGAGGTCCGTATCTTTTCCTCGCCCATGGAGAGCCCCAGCCGGCGCGCCAGCGCGCGGAGCTCTCTGAGCGTCATTGCGCCGAGTTCCTTATCGACGAAGCTTTCTTCGCGCTTCAGCTCCTTTTCCGGCTCTTTTGATGGAGCCGCCTCTTCTTCACGTTCCGGCGGAAGCGCCGCCGGCAGGAGTGACTTTTTTTCGGACTTATCCGCGCCCGCTTCCCTCTTTTCGGCCCCGGGAGCTCTCAGAGGAGAGGGAGACATCCCCTCGAGCATCGCGGCAAGCTGATCCGCGGGGCGCGCTATCACTGACGATGAGAGCAGCGCCTTTCCGGACGCCGCCCGCACCGCGGAGAGCGACGCCTTGACCGCGGCCACCTCGCCCGTTATCAGGAGCGAGACGAGGCCGCCTCCGTCGCGGCGGCAGCTCTGAAGCCGGACGCCGGCCGCTTTCAGCGCGACGTCCAACCCGTCTACCGCGGGCAGGTATCCGAGAAATTCCATCAGCCCCAACGCTTTCATCGTCTATACTTTCGGGTTCTCCGCGACGTACTCTATCGCCGCCGCGAAGGCGTCGCAGGCCGCCTTGCAAGCCGACTGTGAGCCGGTGAGCAGGCCGCCGCCAAAGTTTGTTTCGGAGGGCGGCGCGTAGAATGCGCACATGCTGACGTCGGCGGCTTTCATCGCGGCGTCCATGCCGTAGACCGCCTCCAGCGGCGGCGCGATGAGGTAGGCGAGCGCCTCTCCCTCGGCGATGCCCGCCACCTTCGAGAGATAGGAGCCGGTGCGCGATATGCAGAAGGCGTAGTAGGGCACCGAGTCGTCGTCGTTCGCCGAGACGAAGTGCGCCACATTTTCTATCATATCCACCGCGGCGGCCAGACCGCTCTTGACCTCGGCGGGGTTCGGCCCCGCGAGGATGCCGATTATCTCTCCCACGTACTTCGTCGTCGCGTTGCCGGCCCCGGCGTACATGCTCTTCGCGTATACGACCTGAACGTCGGCGGCTTTCGTCGCCTCGTCGAGCGCCGTGTAGGTGACGTCGTCGGAGTCCGAGGTGATGAGCGCCAGCGAACGCTGAGAGGGCGACAGCCCCAGCTCTTTGGCGAGAGAGGGGTCAACGTTGGGAATTATCTGTGTTGCAAGTACATTAGCCTTTAAAGGATCTCTTTTCATAGCCCGTGCCTCCCCTGTTACAGTTTCAGGTCTGTTCCGCTGGCCTTCTTTTCCAGCATTATCTTGATGACTTCCGCGATGTGGGCCCCCGCCTCGACAGGCGGCGTGCCGTCTTTATGGATGTTTGAGATTACCGTCCTTCGTGCCTCGGGCATGCCGACCGTACCCTTATAGGTGATGTAGGCCGACATCGATTCGGCGGTGATCAGGCCGGGGCGTTCGCCCACGAGGTCGCAGGTGACGGTGGCTCCCGTGATCTCCGTGATCTCATCCTCGACGCCGACGCGCCCATATTCCACAAAGAAGGGAGTGCCTACGTCGATGCCGTAGCTCTGAAGTCCCTGCATGAGAGCCGGAAGCAGGTCGGGGATGTTCGCCACTACCGCCGCCGACGAGAGCCCGTCGGAGACGAATATCTGCACCGTGGGGTTCTTCTTGCATTTTTCCTTTATCATCGCCACTCCCTCGGGAGTCAGCTTGCGGCCGAGGTCCGGCCGCGTCAGGTATTCGTCCTTGCTGGTGCACATGGTGCGGACGACGAAGAGGTTCAGCTTCTCGACGAACTCCAGATCCATCGGCGAGAATACCGCGTCCTGCGCCGCGGAGTGCGCGGCGCGGAACTCAAGCACCGGCAGCGTCTTGTAGCGGGCGCCCGCTTTGCCGATGCCGAGGCGGGCGGGAGCGTACTGCTTGAGGTCGTAATAGGCGTCGCGGTTCAGCGGGGTTTCCACCAGATACTGTTTGCGGATATCGATCGCCGAAACGTCGGGGATGAAGCCGTCGTCCACCTTCACGACGCTTTCCGTGGTCAGCCCGTCGGAATTTTTAACGACGTCCGCGACCTCGGCGGCGGCCGGCGACCGGACCGGAGCGGCGTTTCCAAGATTCATCTCCGTCAGTACCTGCTCTATGATCGTTTTAAGCATATTCTGATCTACCATTTTCAAAGCCTCCTATCTGCCCGCGAATGCCGAGGCGTCTCCCGCCAGCGGCGTGAGGCGGCCGTCTTTGAGGAAGCCCATCTTCTCGAGCCACTTCTCGAAGGGCTTGATCGGGCGCAGGCCGAATATCTCGCGCAGCGTCTGGGCCTCGTGATAGCCCGTGCACTGGTACATGAGCATGCAGTCGTCGCCCTGGGGGACGCCCATGATGTAGTTGCAGCCGGCCGCCACGAGCAGCGCCGCGAGGTTCTCGATGTCGTTCTGATCGGCCTTCATATGGTTTGTATAGCAGGCGTCGCAGCCCATCGGTATCCCGGACAGCTTGCCCATGAAATGGTCCTCCAGCCCCGCGCGCGTCACCTGCTTCGAGTCATAGAGATATTCCGGCCCGATGAAGCCGACGACGGTGTTGACCAGGAACGGGTGGTAATGGCGGGCGAAGCCGTAGCAGCGCGCCTCCATCGTCAGCTGGTCCCAGCCGTTATGCGCGTCGGAGGAGAGCTCGGAGCCCTGCCCCGTCTCGAAATACATTACATTCGGCCCCGTCGAGGTGCCGTGGCGGAGCATCATTTCACGCCCCTCCTCAAGCATCGCGGCGGTGAGCCCGAAGGCCTCGTTGCCCTTCTGGGAGCCGGCGATCGACTGGAACATGAGGTCTATCGGCGCGTTGAACTTGCGCACCGCCTCCGTCTGCGTCGTAACGTGCGCCAGAACGCAGATCTGCGTCGGGACTTCCCACTTGTTCTTGAACTCGTCGAACATCTTCAGGATGCGCGCCACCGACTCAACGCTGTCGTCAACAGGGTTGAGCCCGAGCACCGCGTCGCCGCAGCCGAGGCTGAAACCCTCCATCACCGAGGCGATGATGCCCTTGGGATCATCGGTCGTGTTGTTGGGCTGAAGGCGCGACGAGAAGGTCCCCGGCAGGCCGATCGTCGTGTTGCAGTGGGCCGTGACGGGGATCTTCTTCGCCGCGTAGATGAGATCAAGGTTGCCCATCAGCTTGCAGACGGCGGAGACCATCTCCGACGTCAGCCCGCGCGAAGCGCGGCGGATCATCGCCGTCGTCGTCTCCTCGTCCAGAAGCCATTCGCGGAATTCGCTGACCGTCATATTCTTATGTTCGTCATAGATCCTTTCGCTGATGTCGTCCTGGATGATGCGCGTAACCTCGTCCTGCTCATAGGGCACGGCGGGGGTGTTGCGCAGCTCCGCGAGCGTCACTTCGGAAAGGACGACCTTCGCGGCGACCCGTTCCTCCGCGTTTTCCGCGGCGATCCCGGCAAGTTTGTCGCCCGACTTCTCCTCGTTCGCTTTGGCCATTACCTCGCGCAGTGACTTAAATTCATAGGTATGGCCCAAAAGTTTTGTCTTGAGCTTCATGCAGCTATCACCTCTCCATTTTTGATGTAACTACGAAATCTGAGGCCGGAAGAAAAATTTTCCGCTCAGGAATTGAAAATAAGCGTCTTTATCACGACCGGCAGCACATGTCCTCCAAATACAGGCTCGCCTAAATCTATATAATCACCGCTGGCTGAATGTATCCCGTCGATACAGATCACCGGCTTTTTGTGATCAAGCTTTACATTGAGCGCGTGCCCCAGCGCCTTGCCGATATCCGTCTCGACGACGACTATCAGCGGGAAGGGGCCGTCTATCAGCGTGCGGGCTCCGGAGATCACCGCCTCGGCCAGCCGCTGTACCGCGGAAAACGACTTATAGCGGTCGCCCGAGAGCGAGATCGCGATCTGCTCCTGCCGCCCCTCCGGCATAAAGAGCGGCAGCTGGAACTTTATCGAGCGCTCCACCCTTTCGGGAGTAGCCTCATCCTCATCCGGCACGCGCAGGATCGGGATATTCTGTATCGGCAGTATCCCCGGCGTGTAGGCGATCGTGCTGCCGCTGATCTCCGTGGCGCAGGTCCCCGCGCCGACCACCGTCGCCCGGATCGTCTCCGCCGGCGTATAGAGCTTCACCTGCGAGAAGGCGGGCTGCTTTCTGATCTCGTCCCCTAGGATGACGCCGATGTCTCCGAAACGGAAAAGGTCGCCCTGCGAAGGGCTGTAAACAAAGTCTGCCACGCCGCCCGAGAAGGTCACTCCCGTGATAGCGGGAAGCCCCTCGGGGAGCCCCTTGCCGTCGTTCGTATAAAGGTAACGGCAGCTCTCCGACCGCGGCAGAAGGCCGACAGCCTCCGCGAGGTATCCCGCCATCAGGCGGCAGAGGCTGCGCAGCCGCTCCGCGTCCGCCCTCTCGCCCGCTTTGACGGCGAGCCCGTTGTCGGCGGCGATCTTTTCTATCTTCGGATAGACGTAGGTGATGAAGTCGTTCTCCACCTTCACAAGGCGGCCGCCGATGTCGAGGCAGGTGACGCCGCGCAGGCTGCCCTTCTCATAGAGCGCGATGTTGCTCGTGCCGCCGCCGACATCCAGATTCGCGACCACCGCGCGGTTGTCCTCGGATATCTTGTCCGTACCCGCGCCGCGCGCCGACAGGACGGACTCAAGGTCCGGCCCCGCCGTCGCCACCACGAAATCGCCGCTCAGCGCGGAGAGCGCCGAAAGCAGCTGGTTGGCATTCTTCTTGCGCGCCGTGTCTCCGGTGATGATGATCGCCCCCGTATTCACCATGGCCGGCGTCATTCCCGCCCGTTTGTACTCCTCGGTGACGATCCTCTTCACCGCCTCCGCGTCGATCTCCGTCGACGAGAGCAGCGGAGTGAAGTAAATGGGGCTCCGGTAAAAGACCTCTTTGCCGACAATGGAAATGCGCGGAGCCGTGTAAGAACTGGCGCGGTTCTCTATCTTGATCCTGCTGAAAATGAGCTGCGTCGTCGATGTGCCGACATCTATGCCGACGCTTGTGATCGTCTCTCCGCCCAATCTGCCCACCTCTTTCTTAATCTAATGAATCAATGAAATCTATAAATTCCTGAATACCCTCGCCCGTATAGGCGCTGGTAACAAATACCCGCTTCACTCCCGCGCGCGCCAGCCGCCGCTTCGCCTCTTCGATCTCCTCCGGCGAGGCGATGTCGGCCTTGGTCACCACTCCGGCGACCGGCTTGCCGAACATCGAGGCGAACGCCGGCGGGAAAAAACTCTGTACGGCGGCCGCGCTCTGGAGAAATACGATGAGCCCCGCCTCCGCGGACGCCACAGAGAGCGCCCCGCGCAGGCCGCCCCTCTCAAGGTACTCGCCCGGCGTGTCGATGATGAAGCCTCCGACGATGTCGAGCGTCTGCGTCTTGCGGTAGCGCAGCTCTTCGCGCATCATCGCCTGCGTCAGCGTCGTCTTGCCCGCCATCGAGGCTCCGATAAAGATGACGCGCCGCCCCTTGCCGGCGACGGACATCAGGTGCGCGTTATGCGCGCCGGCGTAAAGGCCATCAGGTCGCAAAGCACCGACATGACGTCGCGCATCGCCGCCTCCACCGCCGCCACATCTCCCGTAATGAGCAGCGAGCCGTTGAAACGGTCCACGTAGCCGATCGAGATATTCGCCGCCTTGGAGGCGATATCGGCGGCGATCATCGCGCCCTCGCTCGGCGTGATCGTGAAGATGCCGATCGCCCCCTCCGTCTCGAAGAGGCCGAGCTTCCCGTAAAGATCCGCCACAGGATGAGCGATGACATGCGCCAAGGTGACTTGTTTACCCGGCACAAACTCCTGGATTATCCGCTGTTTATTCTCAAATTCACCGGTCATGGCAGTTTGCCGTTATAGGCGTTTTCAAAGACCTGACGGATATCATCCCCGGTGCAGCGGCGCGGCGCGGTCGTGAGACAGCCGTCGGCCAGGGCGTCCTCCACCATCTCCGGCAGCTTCCCGCGGAAATCCGCCTCGCTGACGCCGGCCTCCCTGATCGTCGGGGGGATATCCATCTTCCTGGTCCACGAACGTATCGTGCGGATGACGTTCAGCGCGCTCTGCCTTACGCTGACCGTCGAAATATCGCAAAGATAGGCTATCTTCGCGTAACGCTTCGCCGTATCCGTCAATTGGGTCGCGCAGCCGGCGTTGAAACTCATCACATAGGGCAGCAGGATCGCGTTCGCGCGCCCGTGGGCGATATGGAACTTCGCGCCGAGCGTGTGCGCCATCGCGTGGTTGAGGCCTAGCCCGGCGTTGGAAAAGGCGATGCCCGCCATGCAGGAGGCGTTGTGCACGCGCTGCCGCGCCTCATAATCGCCCGGCTCCCGATAGACGGTGAGCAGATAGCGGTAAATGAGCTTGATCGCCTTCTCCGCCATCGCGTCCGTAAAATCCGTGCGGTTCGTTGAGACAAAAGCCTCTATGGCGTGCGTCAGCACATCCAGCCCCGCGTCGGCCGTCACCTTCGGCGGCACGCTCATCACAAGCTCCGCGTTCAGCACCGCCGAGGTCGGCAGCAAACTGTCGTCTACCATCGGGTATTTGACATTCTTTTTATGATCCGTAATGACGGCGAAACTGCTCACCTCGGAGCCCGTGCCGCTCGTAGTCGGGATCGCAGTGAAAGGACAGGGAGGAATAGCCCCCTGACGGTGCGCGAAAAAGACGATCGCCTTCGCCGCGTCGATCGGCGAACCGCCGCCGAGCACGACGACGTGATCTGGCTTGAACTCCACGATGCGCGCCATCCCCGCGGCGACGGTCTCTATATCCGGGTCGGCCTGCACATCGGAGAAAATCTCATATTCCGCTCCGGAGCCCTGAAGATAATCGGTGACATAGGATACCTTGCCGCTTGAAACCATAAAAGGGTCGGAGACGATGAAGACCCGCCGCGCGCCGCCTACGGCATCGGCCAATGCGTCTTTTCCCATGTATATAGTGGTAATTGAAGAAAATTTTTCCATAACTTTCCTCCTTAAACATTACCGGAGATCTATTTATCATACGTAAGTTAAGTATAAGAATAAAAGACGGCCACACCACGGTCTATCTACGCAACGGAAGGTAGGCAAAAAAAACCGGTCCCCCTGCGTATTTTGCGCAGAGGAACCGGGGGAATGACATCAGATATTGTGCAGGCAGAATCTCGTGAGAGGGGTGATTGCAGCTGAAATTTAATGTTTAATGTACGTCTATTTGCGTATTTTTATACGAGTGGACATCGACACTGCCTAACAGGCTGGCATGATACAGCCGAAGCCCAGGCTGTTCTTTGCCCCCAGGCCGCAGTCTAAAGCCACCTGAAGCAACTCTTTGGGGCCTTTCAGTTTGAATCTGCCCTCCCAGCCCTTTATGGGGAAAGAGTTGTCCTCCTTGAATTTCGCAACTCGCTCTTTTGGCACGCCTATTGGAAGTATTTCAACAACGCCTTCCGGAACTTCGGCCGCTGTGTGTATTGCCCGAAATTTTCGATTAAGATTGTTATGTATAGAATTTGAAAAGTCCTTTTCAAATGGAGAAAAGTAAGCCGTGTATTTACGCCCGTCATGCCGCAGCATCTGCGAATAACAACTAATCGGAGAAAGCGTCCTGATCATTATTTCATCAGATGCGGCATTGTAACAATTCACCTCAACCCTTTCGCAGCACACAGTATTTGCCCCTATATGCATATATTTATTCATTAACGCACCGCTCGCAATGCCATCCATTGTCGACGTTATCGGAGTGGATACTACTAAACGAATCGGCAAATCAAATTCTAAAAAACCTCCGGCAAGTCTTGGGGGCTTTTCCGCTATTGGCCAGCTCATCGCGAATAATTTTAGCGGACGGTTATCGATTATATAGCCCTGATCATGGAGAAACGCAGCCCTGTCAGGAGGAAGAAGTTTATATATCAACGATTGGAAAAGATGCAAGTTGGAGCATGGCAGCCTTAATACTCTCGATTCATGAGAATTAATAAACAGCGATATGTGCATTTCCACACCTCCAATTACCGTAGTTATACTTTTTACCTACCCCAAGATTACCATGACCGGCTCCTTTTGAAAACAAAAAACAAGATGAACATCTCAAGGCACGATACCAACCACAGTGATTAAACTCCTCATAGGAAGGTTCGAAATTAGGGTCAGCCCGGAGGAGCAGCGTTTTTAGGTGTAATTTTCAATCTTTATAGAAATATCCTAAGCGCAACGCGAAAGTGCTTTTTGTAGGCCGCTGGAAAGTTTCTAATCCTCACAGGAATATCCTAAGCAAGTTCAGCTCACTATCATCGACATGGACGTCATGGGTTTCCAATCCTTACAGGAATATCCTAAGCGCCCGGGGTCGGGGCCCCCAGCTGGCCCATATCGTAGTTTCCAATCCTTACAGGAATATCCTAAGCGTGTTACTATGGATAATAATGTATTACAAGGTTTTAGTTTCCAATCCTTACAGGAATATCCTAAGCAAAAACCTCAGTTCTATGCAAGGATCGAGCTAATAACGTTTCCAATCCTTACAGGAATATCCTAAGCATAGATGCCGGGGCTGATGTGAATTTGCAGGAACAGTTTCCAATCCTTACAGGAATATCCTAAGCCAACCCGAAAAAAGCGCTTTCGGCCAATTTTGTTTTGTTTCCAATCCTTACAGGAATATCCTAAGCCAGCGCCAAAACTATGGACAAATTGACGCATATTTGTTTCCAATCCTTACAGGAATATCCTAAGCGGGCGTTCGGATACTTCATGCGGAATAATGGTATCCGGTTTCCAATCCTTACAGGAATATCCTAAGCCCGTCCCAACTATGATTTTAACTGCATCTTTGACTATGCCAAACATAGCGCCATGCGCTATATTTTGAACAAGGTAAAGTTAAACATGCTGGGGCATTGCTATAAAAACAGCCATTTCACAAAGTCTGTCGCCCCCCGGCGGTTTTTACGCTATTGCAGATCGACGAGGTTCTAAATAAATGAGTCAACGCTGCCACGTTTTATGCCAATAGTGTCTCGCGTCATATACCGCTCTGTCCTCCACACATAAAACAGTACGCTATCATATTCATTGTCAATGATATTTTTTACATCGACTTTCAGCGCTTCGAGCGTCGCCGGTGTCAGTTCGCCTTCTAACACGGAGTTTTGAATCCACGTCAAATACTTTCTTGCCGTTTTCAAAACTTTATTTACCCTTTTTTCCCCCACATCATAAAACATGATGACAAACATCTTACCACCTGCTCGTATATGGCACGTATTTTATATTCTCCATCATGTGCTTTTGCAGTTTATATATCTCCATGCGTACCAGGCCACGGTAACTGACCTTCCTGCCAAGCGCCGGATGTTCGATCGTTTCATTGAGCCGCCCTTCCCACGCGCGCAAGACGATCTCGCGGCCGCTTTCGCTTAAATAAATCCCTCCGCCGCTCTGTTTTTCAAAATGCTTTTCTTGGATCTCACGTTTGTTGATAAGTGAGAATATCAGCCTGTCCACCAAAATCGGTTTAAAGATTTCCGCGACGTCAAGATTCAGGCTGAACCGGCGAAAATTCGTCTCATGTAGAAAACCGATCCTCGGATCCAGATGCGTTCGGTAGATTTGGGATAGGACCAGTGTATAGCACATCGTATTTAAAAAACTTATCAAAGCGTTCATGCGGTTTGACGGCGGACGCCGGGTTCTGTTTACCATCTTAAAGGCGTCATCCTTCACGACACGGTCGAAGAATTCATAATACTTCTCCCGCGAGTTGCCCTCTATTCCCATCAATTCAGCCACATCTTTACTTTGCGGCGCCCGCTCGCTGTAAACGTCTAAAGCTTCGACGATATCGCTTATCTCCACCATCGCCCTGCGCTGGTAATATTCCATCACCCTCTTCATATTATCTATAGCACCAATAACAAATGAAGAAGCTATTTCTATTCTTTTCGCAGCGTCCATATAATACGCCGCCTGCGCGAGGATCACTGCCCCTGAGTTTAGGTGTTCCCTTGGATAAAACGTTCCGACATAATACCCATAATGATTATAAAAATGCAGGATGACCTCTTTTTGCGATATAAATTCCAGCAGGCTTTTGTTGAAATCCACCTCACCAAATATATTTATCTCATCTAATGTCTCTACCGGCAGGAACTTAGGATTCTCGTTCTCTCTGGCGATAAACAGCGTGTTGTCTTTTCTTTTTAATTCACCGTTACTTAAGAGGTAAAGTGTCTTTCCCATCAATATTCCCCCCTGCCTTGCTTAACTCCAGCAATAATCTCCATAGGCACATTTTTTGCAATACTTACATTGCACCAGATGCGGTGGTTTCTCTGACAACGCAAGCTCTTCTATAACGGCATATGACTGATCAAGGACTCTTTTCAATTCTTCTGTCAAAATAACCGCTGTTCGTTTCTTTTCTGTCGGATATAACAGCACCCCCATTGACGCGATTCCCTCCTTTTCAAGTTCGTAGAGATAATGCGCAAGTTGTAGTATTGAGGATTTTTCCGCACGGCTGCTCTTTTTTATTTCAGAGATGACAAGGAGGCCATCTTGATTTCGCATAAAGTCGAACTTGTTTCCTCCGAACATTACCTGATGTTTTTCTCTGGCATAACTATTCTCATCAACAATGCGCCCCAACGAAAGGAGTTCGTTTTCCTGGTCGGCAAACACACTGTGCGTTAAGAACCATACCTGTCTATGGCATATACCATACGCCTGTAAAATCATTCCGGTTATTCTGGCCTTCTCAGAGAACATGATAACACCTCATCAGTATAAGAGCGGATCATCATTGTTGCTTGGAACACCTATTTTCTCATCATACGGAATCTCATATATATCCAAATACGCCAAATCCGGAGGCATTACACATTTTTTATTGTTAAATAGCTTCAAGGTTTTCATTCCAACAGGCACCTCATAAAGCGCGACCTTCAGTTTATCCTTCTTTTCACCGCTACGACAGAGTTCTGTAACTTCACCATAAAACTTTTGTGGAATTATCGGTACCTTGACATAACTTATGAGACGAGTCACGCACTCTTCATTGTAATCAACCGTATCAAATATTGGCGCCCTCTCATCCCAAATCACCTCTATATTATCACGCGCCGTCTTGTAATCCTTATGGTCGGTAAAGCTGTAGTTTTGGTAGGCATCTTCGAGCATTGCTCCGATCTCATTCTCGCTCAGTTTACCTTGCCGTTTCCTCAATATCTCATCAGTCTTGCCAATAATGGCGACAGCGTCTTTATATACATATTTCTGGGCTACGTCGCTTATTGGAAATACAATAAACCTAGCTCCCTCAATATTTCCCTTCCTGTTGCATCTTCCCGCCCGCTGGATAAGGCTGTCCAGCGGCGCCAGTTCGCTGTACATATAGTCAAAACTGATATCGAGCGATACCTCTATCGTCTGCGTTGCGATGATGAGAGATATCTCTTTCGGCCTGCCATATTCATCGCGTTTGCCGGTACCTATCAGCTTCTCTTCCTTCGCAATGCGGTCCCGCATAATAAAGGCGCTGTGATAGCACATGATCTTATCCGCCAACTCGGTACCTTCAAGTTCGCGTTCCCACATCCTATATAGCTCCTGCGCCCTGCCTATGGAATTTACCACGACAGCGACCTTCCGCCCCGCCGCCAGCGCATCTTTTATCTCAGCCATGTACCCTTCGATGCTATTGTCGGTATATTCCCAGGTGCAATTACTGCGTCCCATCAATTCATCGGCTGTTATCGGTTCATCTACGCCCAACAAATCCTGAAAGTGTTCCCTCAGTGCCCTTGGCATTGTGGCACTCATCACCATTACACGCCCTTGCATACGCATGATACGTTCGATACTTTTCGTTATCAGGCCAAGCATATATGGATCGTAAGAGTGTATTTCATCAAAGATAACGGAGGCTCCCAACGTCGCAATTTCTTTCAGATACCAGTGTCCCACTCTGAAATTGGCCGAAAGCAGTTGATCAACCGTAGCGACTGTGACCGGTGCCATAAAAGTGCGATATTTATTCAAGAGCTTAAATACATCTCCGTGCTCTTCATCAGAAGCCCCATAAGAATCGCCTTTAGACATGGAAAGATACATCGCCGCGCCTGAATGGGTGATGCCGCAGTCTGCCTCGGCAAAGTATTTTATCATCCGCTCATACAGACTATTGGAGGTAACCTTCGTCGGCATCAATAAGATAATTTTATTCGACGCTACGCACGTCGCCCATAACAAGGCCGCCTCAGTCTTACCGCTTCCAGTCGGTGCGATAGCCAGCACATTTCCTTTTTTCCGACAGCACCGGCACTGGAAATTCCTTTTAATAAACGGTTTTCCATTCTCTGCAAGCATGGCGGCGTTTATCTTTGATTCCATTATTTCGCTGTCATAGCCGTGAGAAAAGCTCAATCTTTCGCTTCCCGACGACGATGCCTGCCAATCGCAATAGCAAAGCACCCCTCTGACAAACGTACAGATTCTCGTCAGCCTGTCTTTATCTTTTAATCTATCTAACGACGTTCTCTTAAAATGTTTGTCGAGATGGCGGAAAAAATATTCTACCCAATTTTCATTCGTATCTTCCCTGTAAGCAAACAGGTTCTCATCAAAACAGATTCCGTCCAGCAACTCCTTTATTAAATCTTTATGGGGAAATTCAACAGCAAGAGCAAAAGCTAAAGCTTCGCGTGAAATTTTATCGGCCTGTTTTTCTCTTTCTCTCTCAAAACTTTGCCATTTTTTATCGAGCCCTTTGTGATGTCCCAAAACGGCAAATATCTCATAAGGAAAATCCTCGGCGGAATATTTGCCGCCAAAGTATTCATAGCGCTGCCACAGAATCAACGCCGAAATCAATTCGTGCCTGAAATAGACGAGCTCTTTGCCACTCACCTTGTTTACAATATGTTCCATCCGGTTTTGAAATGAAGTCCCCAGTTTGCCAAGGTCATGTAAAAAAATTGCCATGAAGCATATACGCTTCATGACATCGCAGGAAAGACCGTTGATCTGACAAAATGATTCGATGGCTTGGCGATTCACTTTGAAAAAATTGTTAGCCACTTCAAGACATCTCGTTACATGATATTCGTAACTTCCCTCTTCGCCGACCAGAGGCTTCGCATAATAACGCGTCATCACGGATGCCTATCGCCAATGCAGTAGAGAGAGACATTCGTGCCGCAGAAAGAATGTGCCGGCCGCGGTGTGCGCAAAACATGTTCGCCGAACAAAAAAGTGAACTGCTGATAAGCTTTGGGCTTTCGCTCCATATCATTAAATTCAAAGTCCACTATCAACCTGCCGATAACCGGCGCTCTTAAAGTCTGCGACACGCTGGTTTTCTGCAAAGCATCCCAGTCGAAACCGACTTCTTTTGAGAGGTCTCCCTCAATGACAGTATTTTTCAACGATGTGGCGGCAGACGTGCCGACCTCATATATATCGGAGACAGATCGCACCATTGCTATATCGTCGCTGTTTCCGAGAGAGATTGCATATCCCGGATCTTTGAAAGCTTCGGCTAGACGGCACACAAAATCACTGTTTTGAGCAGCGTAATAGAGAGTAAACTTAGTATCATAGAGAAACTCTCTATTAAGGATGTCATTTCTCAGTATTTTCGCCAGATTTAGTTTTTTGGCGCTATCTCTTTCTTCCTTACTTTTGGGTACGGCTATCTTATTGTAACGCCACAGATCAATGCCAGTGCCACAGAAGCTGCCGGTGACGCCTAGATAAAGGTTATTTTCCTTGAGATACCGCCAAGCCCGCGAAAACTCCAACCCACAGGCGGCGCCAGCTATACCGGCGATAGTCGAAATCGGCGGCAGAGGATAAGTTTTCTGGTATAGATGCGCCGACGGCTCACGAAATGAAGCCGTCTGCGCGGCAAGGCTCACAGAAAAACCATACATGAGTCTAGCCTTTATAGGTCTCGGCGACCCACTTTCTGATTTCGTCAAAGGCCTCGCCCAACGGCTTCGCGCCCGTCGTATCCTTTTCAAAAAAGCCTTTTCTTTCGCCAATGACAGACTTGCTGATTTGGTTCTTGAAATCAGCCTCCGTATTTTTGATCAGTTCTTCATCAACACAATTGTCTTTGACCCGCAGGCACTCCATATAGATGGGATTTTTTACCTTCATCAGTGCGGCACAAATAAACTTGGGCGATATATCGGCGAGGAAACGGCTTTGGCGTCCAATGCCCCACAAGTTTTGAATCGCGTCGACCAGAGCCTCCACACGTTTTCTCTTTTCATCCGCCTTAAGTTCAAGATCATAATTGGCTGCGTCGGCAACTCCGACCCTATCCAATTCAACAAGGATAGTCCCCCTGTAAACGCCGGAGTGAATTTCTGTCTCGAATATATTGGGATTGCCGCCGGCCTTTACCCCCATGTAATTTGTGGCAAAATCCAAGTCGCCGCGGTACGGCTCAAGTGAAATCAGAGGGGAAACGCGTACTGGGCCGGTTCTCTTCGTCGTGTTCGTATCGGCGATCATAAAACCAAAGAGATCGTCGTCTATGTACTTTTCCGGCTCGCCCATCGTGGAAGAGGCGCCCTTCGCCTGCTTGGCGACCGCAGCCTCGGAAAGCTCCCATCCCATCACCGCCAGCTGCTCTCTGATATCGCGTCTGATCGCCTGCGACGATTTATAGGGATATTCCCGCCCGTCATTCATCCTTATCTTTTTAATGCTGGAGATATTATCAGCCTCTTTATCGGAACCGTTAAGCGAAGCATAGGAGGCGCGGGTCAAATATGTTATCGTTAGGCACTTGTCTTCCATCTTGGCAAATCTCCTCTCGTAAAGTCTTATTTATTTTCCGCAGCGCCGGAAGCGCTGTTTGATTTTTCCGCAAACCCAAACTCCCTGTTGTAACCATTCAGAGCGGAAATCATGCAATAGGCTTTAAAATCTTCAAATTTTACATCTTTTTCGACCAATATACCCTTGATTATCTCTTGATTCAGCACCAAGCCATATCTAAATTGCAATCTCCCAAGCTGTTCTAAAAAATCCGTAGCACTCCTCGTTTTTCGCAGAGAGAACAAATCTCCCTTTAAAGGCTTTAATTTATTGACGTCTTTGCTATCCTCCATCAGCGCTTTCTTACCACCTATGATAATCTGCGCTCCAAGGCTCGTCGCTATCGCAACCTGCTCCTTCGTCATACCCTTTCCCCCTTCATGCTCTCCATCTCTTTTGTTGATTACGCGTTCATACAGTGTGACAAAAAATAAGATACGATATAAATATGGATAGTTCTCGATCAAAGATTTCTTAAAGACAAAGTTTTCGGCATCCCTCAAAATAGAACTCTTCTCAAAAACTTTCTGCAGCATTCTGTTGCGGTAAAGCCCATTCACAGGGTCAAATTTTTTCTGCTTGTTCTGTACCAAAAGGAGGTCCCAGAACAAATTTTTCCAGAAATCACCCTTGTCCTTATTTATGATCTTATCTTCTCTTATCTCCCTTTCGACATAATCAATCAGGCGGAAGATATAGACCGAATCATGAAAGTCAACGAGCTCTTTCGTGATGAAAGTCTGTCCCTTCTTTTCAAGCGACATCGTCACCACGCCAGTTGCGGCAAGGCAATCCAAATCTTCTTCACTAAGACTCCCGACCCGCTTCAGCTTATCCTCAGCGTCGATGGCATTCTTTTTCCGCTTATCCAATTCATCAAAAGAAACCAGGAAGAAGCTCCATAATACCTCATAGGGCAGCCTTGCCAGTTCTACGAGTGATTCACTTGTGCCAAAATCACGGAAATACAATTTATCTCTTTCAAAAATGCGGATATCGCTGGAATTTCCCATCACATCGTGCGCGTTGATCAACGCCTCCATGTTGTTGGAATATATCTGCATAATCTGAGTATAAGGATCAGCAACCTTATAAAGGGCGCTGTGAACGGCAAACTTCCCCAGCATCGCGCACTCCCAGCACACGATATCCGGCGTGCCGAATTTTGAATTAAACGAAAAGGCCGCGCTTTGGCTGGAAAAGAGAGGAAAGACCGTTTGATTCACACCCTCACAGACCAACTCCTGTCCGCAAACAGAACAGACCCTTTTCTTGCCCTTAACGGGAAAAGTTTCTATATGCGGATGGCACACCGGTTGTTCATAAGGGAGCTTGTCCTTCTTTATCCCCCAAAGACTTTTACCGCTCTCTTTCAGAAATTCATCCGTTTTTTTCTTCATTTCATCAGGGAGATCATCGTATATATCATAATCAGCCTTCCAGCTGCTGCCGCCGACAGAAAGCGCCGCGACAGGCGTTGGATTACGCCGCGGAACGCATAAGAAAGTTTTTTTACTCTTATTATAAACAACAAGGTCTTTCGCCTCTTCTTGCTTAGAGGACGAAACATTCCACCACTGGGCTCCCAAATATTCATAGCACGCATCTACGAAAGGCTTCAGCAATCTATCCGGCGCCGAGACGACGATACCGTCGGGACGCACTATTACCTTAACCTCCGACCACTTTTGCCGGTCACTTTTCTTAAGTCTGCCAGCAATATCATAAAACGCCGCGATTCCGGCATCAAACCACCAATGGTTGCGGAGCTTGAACAGATAATCTATATCCTTCACCTCCAAGCGATATTTTTCTCTCTGTACCTTTGTATCAGGAATGCAAATTATTAAAATGATAACGCAACAAAAATTTTCTAACTGATACTAACTGATATCTTATGTTGATGTTCTTAAAGATATTTGTGTTTTAAGACAACAAACCTTCTAGGAAAATCGGGCACAAACTTTCTACGAGCAACTTTCCAATCCTAATAAGGAATACCGCTATATATTATAACGACAAAAAATCATTGTCACTACAAACAATAATTAAAAGATAAAAATATACAATGATTATTATCGCTATTTGTCGTTTCTTTTCTACAAGAGCGTAATAATATGTTCGCCGCACAAAGAAGTAGAAGCCAAGAGCTCCAGCCATCAACAATTACCTGGACAAAGCCTACAAATTCTACCACGTACCACGCGCCATCTTCTATTCATTGTATGTGGATAGTTTATGATAATTGTCTGTGCGTGTCAAGGTCAACTGTTATCCTTAATCTCCAAGTTCCGCATCGTATACCAGTGGCTTATCTGTGCCGGTCAACGTCCATAAATCCTTATATAAAACCCAATGGGTGAATCCGTAAAAACTCATATTGTCGGGCTATTACAGCTTTCAGCAATAGTTTTTAACCGATAACTTGGAGATTAAGAGAACTTTATCTTCCATGGTAGCCGCCGAGAAGCAACACCATCACGTGTCTTTCCAATCCTCAAAGGAACTTTATCTTCCAAAGAGGCGTGGACGCCGCGCGAGCGGCAGGTGCCTTTCCAATCCTCAAAGGAACTTTATCTTCCCGACGACGTGACGGAGATGGCGATCACCGAGCAGCTCTTTCCAATCCTCAAAGGAACTTTATCTTCAAGCGACAGACGGCTTCGCCGAGCAGATCGGCCGCTCTTTCCAATCCTCAAAGGAACTTTATCTTCGCGACATCGTAGCCGAACCGCAGCGGCCAATAAATTCTTTCCAATCCTCAAAGGAACTTTATCTTCTGACATGCTCAGTATCGGACACGGGACGGCTCTCGACTTTCCAATCCTCAAAGGAACTTTATCTTCTGCTCAGCTCGAGCTTGCGTGGCGCGCCGTCGCCGTCTTTCCAATCCTCAAAGGAACTTTATCTTCGATGTTAGGGGTATCAAGCCAGCATCTGTACAGAGTTACTTTCCAATCCTCAAAGGAACTTTATCTTCAAGAAACCTTCTCGCGCTGGCTGGGACAGACCTATCTCTTTCCAATCCTCAAAGGAACTTTATCTTCTATACCGCTGGTCGTACAGGCCGCGCGCGAGGGCACTTTCCAATCCTCAAAGGAACTTTATCTTCCCGACAGCACAAATACCATATCGAGCCGGTGCCCGCTTTCCAATCCTCAAAGGAACTTTATCTTCCCCCAAAAACATAGCCATAGCAACAATTTTCATGGTTCACCACTTGCCTTTACATTTGATATAGGGATCCGGCAAAATACGACAACATTAGGCAGCCAGCAATTAATCTGACTCTTCACAAAGTCTGTCGATCCCCTTGCATTTTAACACTATTGCCGATCGACGAGCAAAAAGGCCCTATAATGAGCCTCCTAGCTTTCACCTCCTCTCCCTCACCGCCCGATAATATCCCGTTATCACCTTCTGGTCTCTCATGTATGTAATTACCTTTTCTTTCGCTATTTGGTCCAGGTCTTTTAATAGGGCCACTATTTCGTTATCCAGAGGGTCGGCGAAAATTAGTTTGCCGCCGTCATCATTCGCACTACCTTTTATTTCCGAATCTCCCGCTGTAGTTTCCGATGGAGCCGGCAACCCAAATTCTTCAAAGGCCAAATCTTCTGGGGAACATTGCAGTATCTTCGCGATGTTTCCGAGCGCTTCGAGAGGGATTTTACGCAAACCAACTTCATATTGGTGCATCGTCGTTGATTTCACGTTTATTAATCTCGCAAGTTCACGCTGAGTGAGGCTCATCCTTTTCCTTCTCACTATAATTTCCTTGCCAATCATTCAAAGCTCCTCCTGATTTATTCTCAAAATAAGAATTTTCTATATTTAGATAACCATGAAATATGTTTTATAGGATTGACTTTTTTCAATTTGCAAATATACTTATTATCAATTTGAGGATTTAATAAAAACAACACTTTGGACCGAGACAAGAAGCGATGCGGCCTGCTGTAAGGAACGTTTTGTCTCAAAAATAGGTGCCAAAAAATCCTCAAAATTTCATGGATGTGTCGTTTATTGGAAGGAGGTATGTCCTTAAGGCAGACGACTATTGCGAAGGAACACAAAATACGCGGCTACTGTCGGGAGAATGCGGCAGTTGTGACACGAGTGTTAACAATTATTTTTTATCAACGCTCCGCAGAAACAGTTTCTTAAAGATAAAGCAGCGTGCGTTGGAAATCTTTATCTCACAGGAGGCGTAGGCATCATGGAGAGGTTTGACGTAAAGATTCGGCTATCAAGGCATCTTTTTTTATCACCGCCGATACGCGGGGCAAGGACAGCGCCTATTTTCCAACCGGCGCGGCTTTCTGTTTTTAACCGCTGTCGGTAAAAAGCTAGTTATACCCATCCATTTTTTATATGCATTTCATGCGTATTCAACGAAGAGAACAAATAGGGGGAACAAAAATGAGTAACTACACGCTGATCAAATGCGGGAAACTTTTTGACGGGATAAAAGAAGAGCTCCAAGAAAATGTTGAAATCGTCGTTAAGGATAACAAGATCGAAGAGGTCGGCAAAAATTTAAGCGTCCCCAACAATGTAAATGTAATAGACCTATCTTCCGTTACAGTAACGCCGGGGCTGATAGACGCTCATGTCCATTTTCAGCACTTCAATTGGAAGGAGCGGCGCAATGAGATCGTATTTCACAACGCGTCATGGAAGGCGATGGCTTTTCTTTATAACGCGCGCAAGAGCCTGCACCGCGGCTTTACCTCGATAAGGACCGTAGGCAGTTCCACCTATGACGCTTACGGAGTGGTCAACGCTAAGAAGCTGATCAATATGGGATATTTTGAGGGCTCGCGGCTTGTCGCTTTGCCGCATTATCATTACAGCCCGGGAAGCCACGGCGACCACAGCCAGTATCTCGCGGAGAATCCGGCCATTTCGGAATTGATGGCAAAGACCGCGCCGACAATGGGATGCGGCGTTGATTTCTTCAGGAATTCCGTCAGAGAGCAGGTCAAATATGGCGCGGAGTTTGTAAAGATCATGGCGACCGGCGGTTTCTCAACACCCAACGATTCTCCCGAAGACCAGCAGCTCAGCGACGACGAAATGAAGGCTATCATAGACACGGCACATGAGCTTCACAAGACCTGCACCGCGCACGTATATGCCGGCCCGTTGATGAAAAAGCTGGCGCTCATGGGGATAGACGGCATGGAACACGGGGCAATGATAGATAAAGAGGCTTGCCGGATAATGGAAGAGCGCGACATTTATTTGATTTCCAATATGGCGGTCTATGACGACGTGATCGATATCAATGAGGAGTCCCTTGCCAAGAAGCCAATCTTTTTCCAGCGGAAGCTGCGGGAATATCAGGGAAGACTGATAGAGGGGCGCAAAATAATTCTGGAGAGTAATTTGCGGCTCGGCTATGGGACAGATTTTGTCGCCGTACACCACCCGTATGACAGCGGGTACGAATATGAATCGTGGATGTTGAGCAAGATCGATCCCTTCCGCATTTTAAAGGCCGCCACCTCCATAAACGCCGGGATTTTGCAGATGGCCGACGAGATAGGGACGATAGAACCCGGAAAATTCGCCGATATTTCCGCGTGGCCCCGTGATTTAATGACGGATTCCAAAGCTCTCCTTGACTGCTGTTTCGTAATGAAGGATGGAGTAGCCTACCCCACCGAAAAATCCGAATAATATACGCAACTTAAGTAAGCAGCGGTAATAAGTTTATTGATATAAGGGTAAGTGAAGCCGAACAGGCAGGCGTCTTCTTCTCTTACCCTTGATGTTGGCATGCCGTAAAGGAGAATCTGGCAATGGAAAATATAAATAATGAACCTAAAGTGACGTGGGCAAGTTATGTGGCGCTGTTTATCGTGGTAATCATGTTTTCCGGGATATTCGCCAACAGCGGCGGGATTTTGAAGGCCTTTGATTTCAGTCAGCTTAACGGCCAGTTTGGAAATATCCCCTTTGAAAAAGGATTCAATTTCAAAGGGGTGGGCGGCTCCGGGGCCAGAGATGGTTTTATGATGGCAATAACACTGACGCCGGCCGTGATTCTGGCTTTGGGGATAGTCTCCGTCTGCGAGGGGTTCGGAGGGCTTTTGGCTGCCAACAGGCTGATGTCTCCCTTTTTCAAACCGCTTTTGGGAATCCCCGGAATCTGCGGGCTGGCGTTTATCGCGAGTTTGCAGAGCACGGATACCGGTGCAGGTATGACGAAAGAGCTTTTTGACAATAACTTTATCACAGACGAGGAGCGGTCGATATTTTGTCAATTGCAGCTCAGCGCGGGCGCTACGATCACAAATTATTTCGGTTCGGGGGCGGCGTTCTTCCCTTTTCTTGCCGTGCCGCTGGGAATTCCTCTGCTTATGGTATTCATTATGAAGATATTCGGAGCGAATGTCATGAGGTTTGCCATCCGTTGGGATTTAAAAAGACAGGCTGGAAGATAGGACACGAGGATAGAAGGAGGTAAAAGATATGGCTGAAAAGAGGCCCGGAATCATAGATCTGTTTGTCAGCGGGGCGCGGCGCGGTTTCAACATCAGTATGACAGGTATGCTGCCAAATGTTGTTATGGCATTTGTTATAATCCGTTTTCTCGACATGAGCGGTTTCCTGCCGCTGATATCTAAGGCCGCAGCTCCGGTTATGGCGCTGTTCGGCCTGCCGGGCGACGCGATGATCGTTCTGGTTACCGGTTTCATGAGCATTGGAGGAGGCTGCGGCGCGGCCGCCGCCCTTGCAGCTGCCGGTAAACTGAGTATGGATAATATGACGCAGCTGCTTCCCTGTGTCCTGCTTTCCGGGGCAATGGTCCAGTATATGGGACGCTGCCTGGGGACGGCGGACGCCAGGAAAAAATATTGGGTCCTGCATTGTCTGATTTCAATCTGCAACGGCCTGATCGCCCTGTGGATCATGAAGTTCGTGATACTCGCCTTTTAAAACGCGCGAGCTCCGCCGCTGAGGATTTCCGGCGGCGGGGCTCGCTGAAACCGGTTAATGACAAACGGAACTGACTACAAAGAAGGAGTTTTTATGGACAGCTTGTCTAACTTCAAGGATAGGATCAGAAAAAAATCTCTGTTGTCTAAAATCATGTCGCCGGAAGAAGCATCTCAGTATATTCAACCGAACATGCTCATCGGATGCAGCGGGTTTACCCCTGTAGGATATCCTAAAGTAATCCCCGCGGCTCTCGCAAAGAGAGCGGAAACGGAAGGACCTGTGCCGCTGACCTTATGGTGCGGAGCCTCGTCCGGACGCGAGATAGACGAAGAGCTTGCTTCATCAGGCTGTATCAAGCGCCGGTACCCATACCAATCGAACAAGGTAATGAGAAGTATGATCAACGAGGGGAAAATAGAATATTCGGACATCCACCTCTCAATGGGAGGACAAAATTTAAGGTACGGATTCTACGGAAAGATGGATGTCGCGCTGATAGAGGCCGCCGCCATAACGGAAAACGGCGGAATCGTACCAAGCACGGCCGTCGGCGACGCCGCCGCTTATGTTCGCTGCGCGAA
This sequence comes from Cloacibacillus evryensis DSM 19522, assembly GCF_000585335.1. NCBI lineage: Bacteria > Thermotogati > Synergistota > Synergistia > Synergistales > Synergistaceae > Cloacibacillus > Cloacibacillus evryensis. The sequence continues at coordinate 862,301 of NZ_KK073872.1, read as the reverse complement.
TAAGGTCATTATTGAAATAAACCTGACACAGCCTGCCGAATTAGAGGGTATGCATGATATATTTATTCCCCAAGACCCTCCTTACAGGAAACCTCTTCCATTGAGATCGGTACGAGACAGGATAGGCGTTCCGTTTATTGAGTGCGGCGCAGGTAAGATACTGGGAATCGTTCCCTCTTCTGTACCTGACTGCGGCGTACTCTACGACAAACGCTGCGACCCAGTCAGTGAAAAAATTGCCGCCAACGTACTGAACCTTTTAGACCTGGAAAATAAAAGGCCGATAATTCCCATAAATCAGCTGCCGCTTCAATTTGGCGTCGGCAGGGTGGCGAATATAGTTTTGTCGGAACTGGCAAAGACTGTTCGCGGTGACATAAAAATCTACAGCGAGGTTTTACAGGACGCCGTATTGGACCTCATAGACGCGGGGAAATTAGCTTTCGCCTCCGGCACCTCTCTTACGATGACAAAAGGCGGCCTGCAAAGATTATTTCAGCATCTTGAAGATTACAAAGAAAAAATACTCCTGAGATCGGAAGAGATAAGCAATAGCCCGGAAATAATCCGCAGACTGGGAGTGATCGCCGTAAATACCGCGTTGGAAGCCGATATCTTCGGCAATGTAAACTCGAGCCATAACGGTTATGACATAGTAAATGGCATCGGCGGCAGCGGTGATTTCGCAAGGAACGCGTATTTGACTATATTCGTCTGCCCGTCTTTGTACAAAACAGACGGTTCTTCAAATATCGTATTTAACTGTTCACATGTCGACCATACGGAACACGATGTCGACGTGATCATTACAGAATACGGCGTCGCCGATTTAAGAGGACTCACTCGAACCGAACGGGCAAAAGAGATCATAGGCAAGTGCGCCCATCCTTCACATCGATGCGGACTTTATAAAAGGTTAAGATCAATGCGGCATTGCAGACGGGAAACAGGCGCATGACAGAAAGTCACCCGGCATAATACGCACCGCCCCGGTCAAGATAGGTTGTTGCCAGGCCGCTGCTTAAAGGAGGCTCTTTCAAAATTCCAACGTGTATCTTATATGGTTTTCTATGCCTTTAATACAGCTCCATATAAATCTTCAGCACGCGGTCTCTGTCGAGGGGGACGAAGTTGTTCGACATCAGGCGCTGCTGGCGCTGCATCACGGAGTCGGTGAACTCTTCGAGTTCCTCTTCTTCCACTCCGTATTCGTGCAGCGATTTTTTCGGGAGGATCTTGTTAAGCAGGTCTTCGAGCGCTTCCCAGGCATCGTCTTTACGGCAGCAGAGCAGGGAGGATATGAAGCCCATCATCTCCGCTATTTCCCCGTCCTCTTTTATCTCGATGTAGTTCTTCATCACGCCGGTGAAGACGGCGTAATTGCTCTCGCCGTGCGGAACGTGGTACTTTCCGCCGAGCGGGTAGGAGAGCGCGTGGACGGCGGCGCAGCCGGCGGTGCCGAAGGCGATGCCGGCGTAGTTGGCGGCGGTAAGGAAGGAATCGAGCAGCGGGATGCGCGCCTTGCGGCCCTCTTCCGCTATTTTAAGGTAGTTTTTTATTATTATCTCTACGGCTTTGCAGGAGAGCAGTTTGGAGAAGGCGGTCGCCTTCGGTGAAAGCGCGGACTCCACGGCGTGCACAAGCGCGTCTATCGAGCTCGCGGCAAAGACGTCGAACGGCAGGTCGTGCAGAAGTTCGGGAATGAGGACCGCCTGGTCGGCAAAGAGGGCGTCCGCAACGAGTCCCATCTTCGTGCCGACGCGCGTTCGGTTGACGATCGAGATGTTCGTCACCTCGCTGCCGGTGCCGCAGGTCGTCGGCACGATGACGAAGCCGCGCCCGCGCCGTATTTCGGAAGGGGCGGCGTAGAGTTCGTCGGTCTTTTTGCCGCCGGAGGCCGCGACGATCTTCGCGATGTCTACGATCGAGCCGCCGCCCACGGCGATGAGGCGTTCAAAGCCGAGCGCCGTCACAGCCTCGATTATCTCGTCCGTCATCACGTCGGTGGGCTCGCCCGCGCCGAAATCCTCCATGAAGAGGCTCTTGAGCGGCAGCCCCAGCGGAGCGAAGTATTTCTCGTATATGGGGCGGATGGTGAAGATAAAATCCCCGCGTCCAAGGGCAAAATCTTCCGCGAACTCCTTACAGGTCTTGAATCTGTGCAGTTCCGTCTTTAGGATGATTTCTTTCATGAGCGGCGCCTCCCCGGCGATTTTTATTTTCTTCATTATTATACTCAGTTTTCGCGCGAAAGATATCAGCCGTCCGCACTGCAAAATGTTTTCTCTCATTTTGCAAATATCGTCGGGAACAGTCCCAACAAATCCTTGCATTTAATCGGGAAAACAATTAAACTGTTCCTGCTTTATGCATCCTATGTCGCTACACGGAAGGGACGTGAGACGTAAATTGAAAAAAAACACTGGTGTCTGGTGTGTCAGACATGGAGCGAAACTCCAAAACTTCCGCATGCTAACTTCCCGCCGAACCGCTTTCGGCTTTATGGCTAAAGCTGCCAGCCTGTCAGCTTTGATGTTATATGGCGAATATCTTCGTATATGACATACTCCTTTGGTCTTCACATAAAAATCCAGAGGGGGGCATATAGATGAACACTACCAACAAACCATTGATAATAATCGAAAATCTCTGTAAGAGTTTCGAGGATGGCGACGTGCTCAGGAACATCAGTTTCACCATCCGCGAAGGCGACCTTGCCTCGATCATCGGGCCTTCGGGCTGCGGCAAGTCGACTTTCCTGCGCTGCATAAACTGTCTTGAGCTGATGGACTCCGGCTCCGTCACCGTCGCGGGGGTCACCGTCTCGCGCAAACCGGGGGAGGTGCCGAGCGACGCGATGCTGCAAAAGGTCCACGAGCTGCGCACAGAGGTCGGCATGGTCTTTCAGAGCTACAACCTTTTCCCTAACAAGAACCTGCTGCAGAACATCATGCTCGCGCCGATGGTCGTCAAGGGGATGAAGAAGGACGAGGCCCACGAGCTCGGCATGAAGATGCTTGAAAAAGTCGGGCTGAAAGGTTTCGCGCAGAAATACCCTTCGACGCTCTCAGGCGGCCAGAGCCAGCGGGCGGCGATCGCAAGGGCTCTCGCGATGAATCCGCGCGTGATGCTGTATGACGAACCGACCTCGGCGCTGGACCCCGAACTGGTCGGCGAAGTCCTCCAGGTCATGAAGGACCTCGACGCCGAGGGAATGACGCAGATCATCGTCACGCACGAAATGAAGTTCGCAAAGGACGCCTCGGACTATATCATCTTCATGGATAAGGGCGAGATCGTCGAATACGAGGACGGGGACATCCTCTTCGCCAATCCGAAGAATGACCGCACGCGCGCGTTCCTGCGCCATTTCGTCAACGCGGGGGTAACATGCTGATGAGAGCCTACGTTGTTCATACACAAACAGGCCTGTACATGAAGGGACTAAGCGCTCGCACAAAATCGAAGATTTTGGTTCGCCGCTTATTCGTCAACGCGGGGGTGACATGCTGATGAAAAAATTCATTGCGCTTTTTGCGCTTATTCTCACGCTGCTCTCACCGGCGGCGCTCTTTGCCGGCGAGGCGGCCGTCTCCGCCGGGGAAGGGGAAAAGATCTTACGCTGGGGCGGCGACTCCGAGGGCGGCTTCCCCTATATGTTCCCCGATCCGAAGGACCCGAAGAAACTCATCGGCTTCGAGGTGGACATCGTCGACGCGCTTGCCGCGGAGATGGGACGCAAACCCGTCTATGTCAACAACGCCTGGGACAACCTGATCCCCGGCCTCGACCGCAACCTTTACGACATCGCCATCAACGGCCTTGAGGTGACCCCAGAGCATGAGGAGACGGTCAACTTCTCGATCCCCTACTACAAGACCTACCTTCAGCTCGCCGTGCGCCGCAAGGACGATTCGATCAAGAGCCTTCAGGATCTGAAGGGCAAGGTCGCGGGGACGCTGAAGGAAAGCTACGCGCAGATGGTCCTCGAAGAGGTGGGGAATGTTGAGATCCGCACCTATATCGTCGAGGCCAACACCTATGAGGACCTCGCCAACGGACGTCTCGACGCGGCGCTCTTCGACCAGCCGATCGCGCTCTACTCGGCGGGCTTCAACCCCGAGATCAAATTCGTCGGACCGCCGATCGGAGAGATAATCTACGCCATCGCCATCCGCAAGCAGGATAAAGAGCTGCTCACGGAGATCAACCGCGCTCTGGTGGCGCTGCGCGACAGCGGCAAGCTGCGCGAGATATATGACAAGTGGAACCTCTGGACACCGGTGATGGCGACGGAGTTCAACGACTTCGACCCGCCGAAGTACGAGCCGGTCTATTACAACGAGTGGGCCGAGGCCCACAGGCCAGACCTGACGATGCAGAAGCGCCTTGAAAGATACTGGGACGCGATGCCGCTCTTCGCAAAGGGCGCGCTCGTCACGATGGAGGTCTCCATCGTCGCGATGGTGATCGCGATCTCGCTCGGCCTCTTCCTCGCGGTGACGCGCGTCTTCGCGCCCCGCTGGCTCGCGCTGATCGCCACCTGGTACGTGGAGATCGTCCGCGGCACGCCGGTGCTGATACAGCTCTTTTTCATCTTCTACGGGCTGCCCTCGGTGGGGATAAAGTTCTCGCCCTTCTGGGCGGGCGCGATCGGCCTCGGCCTCAACTACGCCGCCTACGAGGCGGAGATCTACCGCACGGGGCTCTTCGCCATTCCGCGCACCCAGTGGGAGTCCGCTCTCGCGCTCGGCATGACGCGCTGGCAGGCGATGCGCGAGGTGATCCTGCCGCAGGCCGTCCGCGTCGTCATTCCGCCGATCACGAACGACTTCATCTCGCTGCTGAAGGACTCCTCGCTCGTTTCGATCATCACGATGGTAGACCTCACCAAGGTCTACGGCCAGGTCTCGGCGACCTACTACGACTACTTCGGCCCCGGCATCATCGTCGCGATCATCTACCTGATCCTCGGCCTGCCCTTCGTGCGCTTCGCGCGCTTCACGGAAAAGCGGCTCGCCGCCGCGGAAAACGACGGCAAGCAGAGCTACAGGGAAAATATATACAGAAGAAGTACAAGATATCTGTAGGCATATGCCATCGCATGACAACTGAGATGATCTAACGTTAAGCAAGAGGGCACGGCTGCGGGCCGCGTCCTCTTGCTTATGCCACCGGCCAGTTCCGGCGGCGGACACAGGCCGGGGCTGTCCCGGGACGCATCCATCGCCGCCGACAGCACGGCCGCGCGTGAAATTTTAAAAGATAACATTATCGTAAAAACACGTAAAAACATTAATATCTTCTCTTGACTTTCAAAAATAAATTATTATAATCAGTCGTCGTTGAGATCAACGCAATGATGTGAAGTAGTAGGCGGCCATACCGATCCAGAGAGGTGCCGGTTGGTGCAAGGTATCCGAAGAGTATGCTGCCGAACTCGTCACGGAGCGGCTGCGCAGAAGTTTTTCAGTAAGCGCAGACGGGCGGCCGCCCGTTACAGCGGCGGGGATATGTCTGTATCCCCTATAAGAGCATTCTTTTTAGAATGAATGAAGAGTGGTACCGCGGAAGCCTTCCCCTTTCGTCTCTTCTGTCCGTTTCGGAACAGAAAAGACGGAAGGGTTTTTTTGTTCCGAAAAACTGATTCGGCCTGGCCTGCGGACTCGGCCAGGCGCCGCAGTGCGGCGCAAGAAAAAAGAAGAAAGAAAGGATTTTTAACATGAACAAAGACGTATCTGTGAAAGTACCCTTTGCCGTCGCCTTTTCCGTTGGCTCGGTGCTGTTTTCCGCCCACGCCGGCGGCGGTTTCGCCACCGGAAACCAGGCGAATACCTACTATGTCAGCCTCGGCTGGCTCGGACCTTTTTCCGCCGTCCTCGCCATGCTCCTGTTGGCCATAACCATGCGCGAGGCGATGTTTATGTACAATTCACGGGGGCTCTCCTCCTACAAGGAGCTGTTTCAGACCCTCTACCACCCATTTGACGGGCTGTATGTCATGTTCGAGATATTCTTTTACATCATGGTGCTGATGGCCGTAGCCGCGGCGATCTCGGGAGCGGCCTCCGCGCTGCGCGAGTACTTCGCCCTCAATTACTATCTGGGCATCGCCCTCGTCGGCGCCCTCGTTCTGGCGCTCACCATATTCGGCGCTCGGCTGGTGCGAATGGCGACGACATACATGGGGATCGCCATCCTCGCGACCGCCATTACGATCTACATTATAGGCATCGTTAAAAACGGCGGCATCGGCACGGTGCTCTCCGCGGATTTTAAGGCCGGCGGATTTTCCGACCTTCCCCAGGCGATCCTCAACGGCTTCACCTATGCCGCCTTCCAGTGCGTGACGCTGCCGACGATGGTCGCCTGCGGGACGCCGCTGATAAACAAAAAGGCCTGTGACAGCTCCATGTGGATATCCTTCGCCATGAACACCGTGGCGCTGGTACTATCCGTTCTCATGCTGCTCTCCTGGAAGTCTTTTTATACGTCGGTGGACGGCGGCTCCGTCATCCCCACGCTGACCTCCTGCCGAGAGATGGGTATCGGCTGGCTGACGGCGATGTACGGGATGTGCCTGCTGCTGTGTCTGATTTCCACCGGAGTAACAACGACCTTCGGCTTTGTGGCAAGGTTTGAGAAGCTGCCGCTCTTTCACGGCATCTCCTCCTCAACGGCCAGAAGCGCCATCGTAGCGGCGTTCATCATCGCGCTCTCCATGGGCATCTCCCTAGCGGGGCTGACCAACATCATCAAATACGGCTACGGCTACTGCGGCTATTATGCCATCGCCGTCGTCATCATTCCCTTTATGACGGCCGGCATATACAAAAACAGAAAATTCCTGGAGGTCCACCCTGAATATCGCGGCTCCGCCGCGCGGGCCGGTTCTCTGGGGATAGGCGGGAGAATTGCCCCTGATAGGGCGGAACCCGGAAAAGCGGAATAAAAGACAAGTTTCTGAAAGGACTGGTTATACATGGAAAGAACATTGATCCCCGGCTATACCATCGGGGCCGACGCCTATGACGACATCGTGAACATCTGCGCTCAATATGGTAAGAAGGCCGCGATCATCGGGGGAAGGCAGGCTCTTGCCGCCGCGCGGGATAAGATCCTCCGTGCCATCGACGGTTCCCCCATCGAATCTTTAGGCTGTTTCTGGTACGGCGGCGAATGCAGTTATGAAAATGTGGATATGCTGGAGCCGCAGGTGCGGGAGGCCGACATGCTTTTCGCGGTCGGAGGCGGCAAAGCCATCGACACTTGCAAGGTGCTGGCGCATCGCACGGGGAGGCCTTTCTTCACATTCCCCACCATCGCCTCGACCTGCGCCTCGTGCACAAGCCTGGGGATAGTCTATCACCCGGACGGGAGCCTGCGGGACTATTCCTTCTCCAAGGTCCCGCCCTGCCATATTTTTATCGATACGCAGATCATCGCCGACGCTCCCGACCGTTATCTCTGGGCCGGGATGGGCGATACGATGGCAAAGTGTTATGAATGCACGATCTCTTCCCGCGGAGACACCCCCTCTCATTCCGACGCCATGGGCATCGCTCTCAGCCCCATGTGCTCCGCGCCGATCCTGCGCTGGGGCGAAAAAGCCCTCGCCGACTGCCGTGCCGGGCGCGTGACCTATGAGCTGTCCGAGGTGATCCTCAGCATCATCGTCTCCACCGGCCTTGTCTCAAATTTTGTACAGGTGGACTATACGACCGGCATGGCGCACGCGATCTACAACGGCTTCACCGTTCTGCCAGGCACGGAGGCGAACCATCATCTTCACGGCGAGGTGGTATCCTTCGGCGTCCTGGCGATGCTCACCGTCGACGGGCAATTTGACGAACGCGACAAGATCCTGCGTTTCAGCCGTTCCATCGGACTGCCGACGCGCCTCGCCGACATCCACGCATCGCCCGCGGACCTCCCCGCCGTGGCGGAGAAGGCGCTCGCGGGGATCGACGTGCGGAAATATCCGTACGAGGTCACCAGGGATATGATAATCTCCGGAATTATGGAACTGGACGAATACAGCGGCCGGACAAAATAAACGGCGGGAGGCCTGATCGAACGGGGGGCCTCCCATTAATTGAGAGGCCCCTTCTGACGGGACGGCTAAGCTCCCCGTTTCCCTTCGTTGAGAGGCATATCATGTTCGTCCCTTCCCGCTAAAAAAGAGTCCGTGTGAAGCGTTTGCTTTTCACACGGACCCTCCTATTTTAAAACCTGATGCCGGTTAACGCTTCGTAAGCGGTTTGACGAGCGCGCCCCAGCCGCGCGCCGAAGGGTCGACGGCGCCCTCGTCCATCACCACGCGCCCGCGGACGATCGTCTTGTGCAGGCGGCAGTGCAGATCCCAGCCCTCGTATACGTGGCCCGCGTCTTTCGATTTGCAGTAGCTGTTTTCCCAGCGGACCGTCGTCGTGCCGTCCAGGTCGAAAAGCACGAAGTCGGCGTCCGCGCCGGGAGAGACCGAACCCTTTTGGGGGTAGAGGTCGAAGCACTTGGCTGGGTTGACGGAAAGCAGTTCCACACAGCGTTCCAAAGAGACCTTTCCCTTATAGGCCGCGTCGAGCATCAGCGGCAGCCGCAGGTCTATCCCCGGCGTGCCGGCAAAGGCGTCGTGGATATTGCCGCCGCCGCGAAGTTTTTCCGCCAGCGTGAATGGGCCGTGGTCGCTCCCGATATAATCGACGGTGCCGTCGTTGATGTAGTCCCACAGTTTATCGACAGTTTCCCGTTTACGAAGGGCGGGCTGGAACTTGGCGAACGAACCGTATTCGACGATGGCGTTCTCGTCGAGGAACAGGTAATGCGGGCAGGTCTCGAGAAATACCGGCAGCCCCTCATATTTGGCGCGCTTTGCCAGCTCCATCGCGCCGTCGGTCGAAATATGGGCCAGCTCAAGTTTGACGCCGGTCTCGCGGACGAAACGGATGAGTTTTTCGACAGTCTGGATCTCGACGATCGGCGGGCGGCTTTCATTGTGGGACATGGGATCGCTGCGCCCGGACGCGCGCATACGCCTGGTCATCTCCGTCACAAGGTCGTTGTTTTCCGCGTGCGTGGCCAGCATGAGGCCTGTTTTAGCCACTTCGAGCATTCCGTAATAGAGCTGGGCGTCGTCTCCCATCGTGAGGCCTTCAAATTCGGCGGCGCGTCCTTCGGGAGCCTCATGCAGGAACGTTTTGTAGGCGACGATCCCTTCGTGCGAGAGCGGTACGATGTCTTCCAGACTCCGTCCGCCTGCCGCTCCGTAAAAGGCGAAGTCTACGCATGCCTGCGGCTTGGCGACTTCAATACGGTGATCGAGAATGGCCTTGTTATGCTGCGGCGGATTGGAGATCGGGTGCTCAAGAACGGTCGTCACGCCGCCGGCCGCCGCCGCCATCGAGCCGGTGTAAAAGGTCTCGCGCTCAGGATGGCCGGGATCGCGGAAGTGTACGTGAGTGTCGATCGTCCCCGGGATAAGATACTGTCCGCCGGCCTCTATTTCACGTGCCGCCTGCCACTCGCTTCCCCACGGCGCCACGCATGAAATGGTCTCTCCCGACACTGCCACGTCGCAGGGCTGAAAGGTTCCGTTCAGATATACTTTCGCATTTTTGATCACAAGATCATAGATCATGATGTTCCTCCTCTATTTGTTGTTTGAGAGCGGCGATGACCGAAGACGGGGATATCCCCATCGGACAGACGGCGTCGCATTTTTTGCAGTTGATACAGCGTGATATGCCGGCCTCCAGCGCCAGCGGCCTCCTGTCCATCGTGTCGCGGGGGTCGAAGCTGTGTCGCGCGAGCAGTACCAACGAGCAGGGACCCAGGAATGTATCAGGGTGCGCCTTGTATGCGGGGCAGGCCGCCACACAGCAATAGCATTCCACACAGCGGCTGGGGATCTTGAACCTTTCAAAATCCTCCCTCGCGACCGGTTCGAGAGCCTCCGCCCGCGCCCCGCGGCAGCTCTGCCGTTCGAGGTATAGATGCAGCCGGCTCCGGTGAGCCTCGTAGGCTTCTCTGTCGATCAGAAGGTCTTTTCTGACGGGGAAACCCCGCAGCGGTTCAAGCAGCATTTCCGGCGACGCGGCAGTGCGGCAGGCCAGGCGCGGCTCGCCGTTCACCATCACGGCGCAGAGGCCGCAGACCCCGGCGCGGCAGCAGCGGCTATAGGCGAGAGTTTCGTCCTGCTCGGAATAAATTTGTTCCAGCAGGTTGAGCACCGACATGCCGGGCGCGAGTGAGACCTGATAGCGCTGCGTGCGGCAGGCGTTTTTATCAAGCGGGTCGAAGCGGCGAATATCCACCCAGCTCATCATCACTGCGCGCCTCCATCTTCCCGCGGGGAATGATAACAGAATTCCACCGGCTCGTAGGAGAGGCAAAGATTCTCCCCACGCCGCCTCACCACGGTATTTTTAAGCCAGTTGGCATCGTCGGCCTCCGGAAAATCAGTACGGAAATGAGCGCCGCGGCTTTCGGTCCTGCCCAGCGCCGAACTTACGACGCACTGAGCGACCAGCAGCATATTGTCGTTTTCCAGCGCCTCAATGTCCGCGCGGCCATGCCGCCGCTCTTTACCCACGGCGCGTCCCGCCATGCTCCGCAGCCTCTCTATCCCCTCGAGCGCCAGCCTGAGCGAGGCTCCGCTTCGCACCACAAAGGCGTTTTGCTGCATGAGCGCCTGCAGCTCCAGACGCAGGCGCGGGACGGAGAGCATGGCAGCGCCTGACGCCTCTCCGCCGTCATCCTCAAGAATACAGTTGATCCCTGATACAAGGGCGTTCCTCTGCGAAGCGTGCCCGGCGGCGATACTGGCGGAGGCGAGCATCTCCGCGAGCGCGTTCTGTCCTACACGGTTGGCTCCGTGCGCGCCGGCCGCGGCCTCCCCAACGGCATAAAGCCCGGGGATGTCGCTCTGCCAATCGTCGTCCACCTTCACGCCGCCCATGAAGAAATGACAGGTCGGGCAGACTTCGATACGCTCGCGCAGCGGGTCTATGCCGCACATTTTGTAAGTGGAGGCAAAATCCGGCAGGTTTTCTTCGATGTAACCCGGCTCCGCGTCCTCAAAGACGCAGTAAACGCCTCCCAAGGGGCTTCCGCGGCCCTGCCGGACCTCCGTCGCTATCGCCCTGGATATTTTATCGCGCGTCGCCTGTTCCAGACGCGGGTCATAACGGGACATGAAGCGTTCTCCCAGATTGTTGTAAAGCCTGGCAAGCGGCAGAAAGCCGGCGACCGAACCTTCGACGCAGGGAGGGGCTAAAAAGCCGATGGGAAAGGCCTGGACGAATTCCATATCCATCAGCGACGCGCCGGCGCGCAGCGCGAGCGCCATGCCGTCTCCCGTCGAGTCGGTGGAGTTGTCGTTGAGGCGATAGGTCATCGCCGCGCCGCCCGTCGCCAGAATGACGGAACCGCTTTCAAACGCCATCGTCTCAGGAGCGTCGATCCGGCGGCCGGCGGCTCCGCAGACGCCGCTGTCGTTCAGCAAAAGGCGGTCGATAAATACCCGTTCGTAGAATTCAACGCCCAGACGCACGGCCTCACCATACAAGGCGCGCATCAGCTCGCGCCCGATGCGGTTTTCCATATAGACCGCGCGGGCGAAGCTGTGGCCTCCCTCCCGTTTGAGGGCCGGGCGCGAGGGATCGCTCCCGCGTTCAAACAGCGCGCCGAACCCTTCCAGCTCCGGGATCAAGCTCCGCATCTCGCCTGTGAAGCGGCGCACTATACGCTGGTTGTTCAGCCACGCGCCTCCGATCAGCGTGTCAAGCTCGTGGCGTGCGGCGCTGTCGCCGGGCTGGCTCCATGGCCCCACCGCGGCGAAGGCCCCGGGCGCCATGACGGTCGAACCGCTGCGCATAAGCAGCCCTTTCGTGACCAGCGCCGCGCGCCGCCCCTCACGGCGGGCCCGCACCGCGGCCATCAGCCCCGCGCCGCCTCCGCCGACGATAAGTACCTCCGTTCGACGCTTAATCATAAAATCACCTCAGCTCTAAAAACAGCTTTCTTTTTATACTTTGTAAGTTGATTCGATAGTGATCGCTTTCGCGCCGCAGACTTCCTGACAGGCGTGGCAGCTGACGCACTCCCGTCCGGTGGCCCGCGGATAGCCCTCCGCCGGCTCGATGGCGCCGACGGGGCACTGCTCTATGCATTTACCGCAGCGGACGCATTTGGCGCGGTCGAGCGTAAAGTTCGTGCGATGGCCGTCGATGTTGATGCTCTGGCTGCAAAAGACCGGATTGAGCTTTCTCTCGCCGTCAAAGCCGGGCGGCAGCAGATAGCGGTCGATGAAGGGCAGTTCCCCCACCATTTCGCAGCCGTCGATGTCGCCCAGCCCCATCTGGTTCGCGTACCGTATATGGCCGATAGTATGCGGGTCGAGGCCGATCATGCGGCAAAGCGCGCTGTCGAGCGCCACGGGATCTGTCGAGACTACGACATGCCCTGCGTAATAGAGGTATCTGCTGAAGGGGCCGCGCCCCTGCATACAGAGGACGGAATCCACGATGTTCAGGTCAGGCCTGCGGATGGAATGTATTTCGGCCAGCAGTCTGTCGAATGGGTCGTAATCGCCAAGTATGACGTGGAGCCTGGCCTTTTGCCCGCCGGGCACATAGCCGAAGGTGTTTTTCAGGGCAGCCGATACGCCGGTCAGCCCGTGAGTCTTGAATTTTGGCATATTGATGACGACGTCGGCCTCAAAGAGCGCTTTGGAGAGGTATACCGTCCGCTCCGCCGATTTTAGCCTGACAGGGACCAGGTCGATGCCGAGGTTGACATAGTAGCGCGCCATCCGGTCGGCAAAGCCCGGACTGACGTCGAAAGCGTCGCGCGAGTTGCCGTAGAGCATCTGCCCCGCGTTGTCGCCGATCTGCACCCTCGCCGCGCCGCGCCGTTCACATTCTTTGGCTACGGCCTCCACCATTGTGGGGTTTGTGTTGCGCGCCTGCTCGTCCTCCGTGTAATAGAGGATATTCGGCTTGATAAGCACCCGTTTGCCGGAAAGCTCCATGCCGGCGAAGTCGAAAATTTCTCCGACATGGCTCTCAAATTCCATATATTTAGTTTTGACGGAAAGCACGCGGCTAGCCATTTGCGCCGTCCCCCGCACGTTCGTTCTGCCTCTTCTGATGCGCGCAGTATTTCGCGATGCCCTCTTTCAGGGAAAAGCGGGGCTGAAAACCGGTATCGGCTTTTAGCCTGCCGATATCCATAGCGCCGCGCGTTATCGGCGGGAAGAGCACCATATCCGCCTCTTCCGTATCCTTGCAGAAAATATATGAAAAATCGGGTTCCGCGGCCAGCACGGCCTGGGCGATGTCTCTGTTTGTACCCGGCTCGCCGCAGGAGACGTTATATTCGGTATGGCGGAGCTGTTCGCGCGGCACGGTCAGCAGCAGATATATGCCGTTTATGATGTCGTCGACGTAGGTCCAGTCACGCCCGAGGTCGGGGCCGTGAATGACGAGCCTGCGCTTATCCAGCGCCGCGTGGACCATCATGTAGGGCGGGCTCATGTTCGCGCGGGAGTTGGTAACACGCTCGAAATCCCCGTAGGGAGAAGATATCCTCGCTGAAACGGCGCGCGCGCCGGTTATCGCGCCGAAGCGCGCCACGATCAGTTCACAGCTGCGTTTGGTGACGGTATAGGTGCTGTAGAGGTCTAGAGGGGCCTCCTCCGAAACGGTCGCGCCCGCTCCGTAAAGCGACCCGTAAACGCCGGATGAGCTGACATACACGAAATTCATGATCTCATGCTTCATACAAAATTCAACTAGGTTGACCGTACTGTCGATGTTATTGCGCACCATATAGACATAGGCGTCCCGCTCGGAAATGTTCGGGCAGGTGATCACGGCCGAGTGGACGACGCCCTCGATCCCGAGCGGAGCCAGCCGCTCATATGTGGCGGGGTCCAGCAGGTCGCCCTTGACCGGTTCCAGCCGTCCGCCATACTCCCGCGCCGCCCGGGCGAGGTCGTCGGGCATGCTGCTGCGGTAGGCGGCCACTACGCTGTGTCCCCTCCTGAGCAGGTCGAGGCACATATTGTAGCCGATGAATCCGCCGCTTCCTGTCACAAGGACCTTCATAACGCGCACGCTCCGCTTTCCGGGGCCGCGTCGAGCTTAAGCACCGCCTCGAGCAGCAATTCCGTGCCGGTCTTGATGTCGGCGGGGTCGGTGTATTCCAGCTTGTTGTGGCTTATGCCTCCGGCGCTGGGGACGAAGATCATCACTGCGGGGACGTAGGCGGCCATCACCTTTGCGTCGTGCCCCGCGAAGCTCGGCAGGGTGACGGAGGATATGCCGCGCTCGCGGCAAAGATCCTCCAGCATGGAGACGAGCCCGGCGTCAAGGGCGAGAGGCGGTTTATCGATGATCTGTTCCACCGTGATTTTAAAGTCTTTTTCCGCCGCGATAAAGTCATTGAGCCGATCCATGAAGCCGCGCATATTTTCCGCCCTGATGTCGCGTATCTCAAGATAGAGCTCCGTTTTGCCGGGGATCACGTTGAGCAGCCCCGGAAAAGCCTCGATACGGCCGACGGTGGCCACGAAAGGGTCCGTCAGCTCTCCGGAAAGCCTCTCAATCTCGCAGATCAGGCGCGCCGCGGCGAAGAGAGAATCCTTCCTCATGGACATCGGCGTCGTTCCCGCCGCGTTATATTCGCCGTTGACGGTGACAACATACCTTTCGATGCCGATGATGCTGTCTACGACCCCTATCGGCAGCCCCTGCTTTTCAAGCCGGCTCCCCTGCTCGGGGTGCAGCTCGAAAAAGGCGAAGAGCCGGCCGGCGTCTATCTTCGCGTCGGAAACTTTCCGCTCGTCCAGACCGAATTTATCAAAATAGCGTTTCACCTCCGGCAGAAGGGCGTCGCCGCAGCCCATCATCGCGCGGCTGCCGAAGGTCCCGCCCAGTTCGCTGCCCTCCTCAAAGTTGAACCCGATCACCTCGATCGAACGATTTGGCCTATACCCCGCGTCGCGCATCGCGTTCACACACTCCAGCGCCGCGTGGATGCCGAGATTGCCGTCATAGAGCCCCGCGTCCGCGACTGTGTCAAGGTGCGACCCCATCGCGATATGTTTAAGAGAAGCGTCCTTTCCGGGCAGGCAGCCGATGACGTTTCCGACCGAGTCGATGTGTGCCGTCATTCCGGCCTCCTCCATCAGTCCGGCCAAAACCACGGCGGCCTCCTTATAAGCGGGGCTGTTCGGCAGGCGCGTAACGCCGTTTTCCCCGCCGCCGATATTTCCCACCTGATTGAAAGTGCGCATGAGACGCTCAATGTTGATCTGCATGATAATTATTTCCTCCCGGTTGCTGATGAATCGATATACTTTCCAGTCGTGACGCTTAACCGTTTATAGAACGGCAATCCAGTATCCGCTTGATCTCTTTTTCATCTTCCTCGTCAAACTGGCCTTCGCCGAAGAACGTTTCAACCGTTTCGGCGCTCGGAGCCTTCGTGGCATAGCTGACCGCAAACATCAGAACGGCGCAGACCGCGAGTCCCGGAACCGAGGGCATCACGCCGAACGGCTGTTTGATCGCAAACCAGACCATCGCCGTAAGGCCGCCGCCGATCATTCCTACCAGCGTGCCGGTAGAGTTGACGCGTTTGCAGACGAAGCCGGCGATAACGGGCAGCGCCAGCGTCGAGCAGATGACGTTCTGCATATTGGTCTGGATCCACAGCACCGAAGCGCTCATGAAGAGAGAGGCTCCCATCGCCGCCACGCCGATGCCCAGAGTTGCCCAGCGCGATATCTTGAGCAGTTCATCGGAGCCGGCGTTTTTGTTGATATACTTTTGATATATATCCCTTGACGCCGTGGTACCCGCCAGCAGCAGCACCGAGTCGGCGGTGGAGATGGAGGCCATCAGCAGAGCCGATGCGACCACTCCTCCTGCGAATACCGGCATTTGGGTCAGGAGGATGGTGGGCATCACTACGTTCGCGCTTTTGATTCCGGGGATTAAAATACTCGCGCTGAGCGCGATGAGCATCAGCGGAATGAAGGCCAGCAGCATGATGACCGGCGTGATTCCCTGGCAGGTGCGCGCGGTGTTTTCATCCTTGCTGGAATAAAAGCGCGTCACATACTGGGCCGCGCCGATGTTGCCGACGCCGTTGACGATCCCCCACGAGATGATCAGCGGCCATTTCATATCGCCGCCGGAAAAAGGGTCCAGGAATTTGGGATTGGTCTCGGCCAGCGTCGCGTGCAGCGCGCCGAAGCCGCCGACCTTGCCGAGCATGATAAACATCATAATGTAGAGCCCGATGATTATGATGAAGCTGGCCAGCGTGTCGGTATAGGCGACGGCGATCATGCCGCCGACGACGGTGAAGATAATGAACACTACGCTGAGCACCAGGACGGAGATGACGGGGTTGAATCCAAAGAGTGTGTTGAGCATGGCCCCCATACCGACAAGCTGGGCGCAGAGCAGAACAAATGCCGAGCCCATTACGATGACGGCGCAGATAAGGCCGTTGGTCCGGCCGAAGCGTTCCTCAAAATAGTCCGCCAGCGTCACCTTTCCGTAGCGCCGGATGCGGCCGGCGAACCAGAGCGCCAAAAGGCTCGAGCTGATGACGGCTCCGGTCCAGTTGAAGAAACCTCCCCAGCCAAGCTCATAATAGTAGCCGGTGTAGCCGATAACAGAGACAGAACTCACGATCGTGGCAAAATAGGTACCTGTGCTTACGACTACGCCGAGGCTGCGTCCGGCGACGGCCCAGTCGTCGGCGCTGTCGACCCTTCTGGAAACATAAAGCCCCAACACGATCATGAGCAGTAAAAATGAGCCAATAATTGCAGCATATGCAAACATTACTTTCTCCTCCATCTTTCATCAACTATGATTTTCAGCCGCACACCGTTACCCATCGATGCGGATGCCTCTTTGCGCCAGCTTTTTCGCAATACGCCGCTTTTGGTTCCGTTCACAGATGGTCTTGCCGCAGTAGGCGAGGATAGCGGGGATACAGCAGAAGAGCGTGAACAGCAGCCACATGACCTGCAAATTTCTGGGAATATAAGACAATGTACTTACCTCCTCTTTTATAACATCCGGCCTGTTGCCGGGATGCTTTTGATTTTTATGTTCATAATATATGAACGATGTTCTGATATTTGTTATTATATTGATGCACGCATTGGATGTCAATAGCTTGCTTCAATTTTCTTCACCGGGTGAGCCGCCATATTCTATTGCCTATTGACGTGATTGTGGGTATACTTTGCCCAAGCTTAAAAAAATGAGGTACATAATGAAAGAAGACTTGCAATACATAAATTCAATAATGCGCGCGATCAACATTCTGGAAATTATGGCCGAAGAGGGCCTCAGTATGGGGATCACCGATATCAGCAAACGGCTGGACCTGCACAAATCCACAACGTTCAATATCGTCAAGACTCTGGAGAAGTGCGGCTGGCTTGTCCAAAACAAGCAGACCAACCTTTACCACATTGGTTTTGGCCCGCTGAAGGTCGCGGCCTCCGCCCTACAAAACAACAACGAGCGCGACGCCATCCTCCACGAAATGGAAACGATCGCGCAGACGATCAACGAGGACGTCGTCTTGAGCGCCGTCTCCAGCGGCGTCGGCCTGTGTATTGAAAAATGTGTCTCCAATAACGCGCTGGTAACCAGCTCAAAGCCGGGAAGCACCGTCCCCCTCCACCGCGGAGCAACGGGAAAAATACTGCTGGCCTTCCAATCAGAAAAATTTATCGACGCGGTATATCAGGACAATCAGGATGACATCCCGGTCTCACGCCAGCAATTTGAAGAATCACTGCGCAAGATCAAGGCGCAGCGGTACTCCTTCACCTCCGCAGAATTCGACGACGGCGTCAGCGCCATCGCCGTACCCGTGATGGACGCCGGCGGCGCGTTCCTCTATGGCCTCTCCGTCGCCGGACCGATCGCGCGCATTGAGGAAAAGGGCGTTTCGGATATCGTCTGCCAGTTGACGCAGGCAGCGCGGCGCATCACCGACCATATCAGGATACTTTCCATAAAATTATGATCTATACCGTACAGAAACCGCTTTAATCAAAGAAATTCCGCCCCATATAAAAACCGGGCGGAATTTTTTTATCGTAAAGTCTCTTTTTTCTGCCGCTCCTCAAACATCCGTTCGAGTTCGTCCTCGTCGGGCGACAGCTCTCCCGGTATCTCGGAAGGCGGTTCCGGGCCGCTGAGGCGCTGCGCGAGCCTGGTGTATCTTGTGCGCGTGCGGTCGTTTTCCACGGCTATTCGCAGCGCTTTTTTCGCGCCGACGATGACGACCAGCCTTTTGCCGCGCGTGATCGCCGTGTAGAGCAGGTTTCGCTGGAGCATCACGTAGTGCTGCGTCAGCAGCGGGATGACGACGGCGGGATATTCGGAACCCTGCGACTTGTGGATGGAAACCGCATAGGCGTGGACAAGCTCCTCCAGTTCGGCGAACTCATAGCTGACGGACCCGGTGTCCATCTTTACGGTGACGCGCGACTCGTCGCCGTCGACCTTGGTTATCGTGCCGATATCGCCGTTGTAGACGTCTTTGTCGTAGTTGTTCTTTATCTGCATAACTTTGTCGCCCTCTTTGAAGACACGTTCGAGCCGCTGTACGGAGGCGCCCTTGCCGGTGTTGAGTATCTTCTGCAGCTCAAGGTTGAGCCGCTTGGTGCCGACGTTGCCGTTGTGCATCGGCGCAAGCACCTGGATGTCGCTCACGGGGTCAAAGTTGAAGCGGTTCGGGATGTTTTCGGCGACAAGTTTTTTTATCGTCTGAAGCACTTTATTCTCAAAAAGTTTTTTATATTCGTCCTCGCCTAGACCCTCGCGATCGACGCGCGGTTCGATGAAATAGAAATCCGACAGTTCCAGGCTCTGGTCTTCCGGCAGTATCGGCATTTCGCCGTCGTTGACGCGGTGGGCGTTGACGATTATGCGGCTCTCGCGTCCCTGACGGAATATTTCCCGCAGCATGACCACGGGACAGACGCCGGACTCTATCAGGTCTTTGAGGACGTTGCCGGGAGAGACGGAGGGCAGCTGGTTGGCGTCGCCGACGAATATCAGCGAAGCGCCGCGCGGCACCGCTTTGAGCAGATGGTGGAAGAGTATCTGGTCTATCATCGATGCCTCGTCGACGATGAGAAGGTCGCATTCGAGGGCGTTGGTCTCGCTGCGCATGAAGGAGCCGCCCGTTCCCGGGCTTCCGACGTATTCGAGCAGGCGGTGGATCGTCTTCGCTTCGTGCCCCGTGGCCTCGGTCATGCGCTTCGCGGCGCGTCCCGTCGGCGCGGCGAGCATGACGCGAAAGCCGCCCTCCTCGCGCATACGGAGCACGGCGCGGATGATCGTCGTCTTTCCCGTGCCGGGACCGCCCGTTATCACCATCACTTTGGAGTTTACGGCGGTGATGATCGCCTCGCGCTGCGCCTGGGCGAGCGTAATGCCCATCTCGCGCTCGAGCCAGGGCAGCGTCCTGTCACAATCGACGCACTGGCTGTTGTAGGGTTCGTTTATCAGGAGCCGCAGGTTCCTCGCGGAGCTCACCTCGGCATAGTGGAAGGCGGGAAGGTAGACGGCCTCCTGCTCTTTGCCCTCGCGGTCGGCAAACCTCTCGACGATGATCTCCCCCGCGAGCCGAGCCTGCTCTATCCCCTCGCGCGCCATGTCGAGGGTGACTTGCAGGGTCTGTGCCGAATGGGCGGCAAGCAGCTCCGAGGGAGCATAGACATGTCCCTCGGCGATCAGCTGGTTCAGGACGTGCTGGACGCCGGCCCGCACGCGCATCGGCGAGTCGGCGGAGATGCCGAGCTTCTGCGCGATCCGGTCGGCGATCGTGAAACCGATGCCGGGGATGTCGATCGCCATCCGGTAGGGGTTATCTTTGAGCACAGCCACCGTGCCGGAACCATACTGGCGGAATATCCGCATCGCGTAGCCAGTACCGACGCCGTAACTCTGGAGGAATACCATCACCTCGCGTATCTCACGCTGTTCGCGCCATGATTCCGCGATGGCCTCCGCCTTGTTTTCGCTGATGCCCTTTATCTCCGCGAGGCGCGCCGGTTCGTCGTCGAGGACGCGGATCGTCTCTTCGCCGAACTTATCGACTATCTTCTTAGCCATCGCGGGGCCGATGCCGCGAATGAGGCCGGAGCCGAGAAATTTCTCTATCCCCGTCACCGTCGCCGGCAGGGTCGATTCACACTTGTAGATGTGGAACTGCATGCCGTACTTCGCGTTCTCCTCCCAACGCCCGGAGAGGGTGAGCATCTCGCCCTGAGCCGGTTCCGCCATGAGGCCGACCGCGGTGATGAGCTCGGCATGGTCGCGCACGCTCAGGCGGAGAACGGTGTAACCGTTCTCCGCGTTGTGGTAGGTTATGCGCTCGACCTGTCCTTTGAGCTCGATCATCAGGACCGGCGAGACGATCTGGTTATCTTCTTTATCCGCCAACCGCCGCTCCTATTTTATGTATCTTATCTTTCCGTCGACGACGGTCAGTCCCGTCGTGATGTCAAGCAGTTCGTTTTCCGAGACGATGAAGGGATCCTCCATGAAGGCCACCATGTCGGCCGCCTTGCCGGGTTCGAGGGTGCCGCGCCATGAAAGCTCGCCGCAGATCTTAGCGCCGCCGCTGGTGTACATGGAAAACGCCTCCACGCGGTCTAGACACTGCGAGGGCATCCAGCCGTGCTCAGGCTCGTTGTTGAGGTCCTGCCGCAGGATCGCGGCGCGGATGCCGACAAAGGGGTTGAGCGGCTCGGTCGGCGCGTCTGAGCCGGCTCCCACGGGGATGCCGGAGTTTATCAGGGATTTCCAGGCGTAGCTCCAGCGCGCGCGCTCCGTATCCAGGCGCGAAATGACGATCGGCCAGTCGGAGGTGACGAATGCGGGCTGGATATCGGCCATCACTCCAAGCGAGGCCATACGCGAATAGAGGTCCGCGCCGCCGACCTGACAGTGTACTATCCGGTGAGCGATGCCGTTGTTCGCGGCGCTCTTCGCGGTCTCCACCGCGTTGAGGCAGCGTTCGATCGCGCCGTCGCCGATCGCGTAAAAGGCGACCTGCA
Organism: Cloacibacillus evryensis DSM 19522; assembly: GCF_000585335.1. Taxonomy (NCBI): domain Bacteria; kingdom Thermotogati; phylum Synergistota; class Synergistia; order Synergistales; family Synergistaceae; genus Cloacibacillus; species Cloacibacillus evryensis. The sequence goes on along the minus strand of NZ_KK073872.1, from coordinate 841,192 downwards.
TCCCCGCCTCCTGCGCCCGCTGTACGAGCCTGTTGAGTTCTCCCTGCGAGTGCGCGTAGACGCCGCGGTTGCCGGGATCGTCGGAATATTCCTCGCGCAGCGCCGCGGTGCGCGCCCCGAGGGTGCCGTCGACATGTATTTTAAGCGGGCCGGAATGAAAATAGCGGCCGCTCCTCTTGTTATTTCCGTTTTCGATGAAGGCCGCCAGCTCCTCCTCGTCACGCAGGTGCCACTGCTGCGCGACGCGCAGCGGCATTTTTTCGTCGGCCTCCATCGACTCGTAGAGATCGAAGACCCCCTGCGCGCGCCCCACCATTTCAAGGTCGTCGGTCTGCACGGAGGTAATGCCGCAGCGTATCATCTTTTCCGTGGCAAGGCCGTACCAGTGCCGCAGCGTCTCCGTCGAATGTTCGGGGATGTTCATGCGCACCCAGTTGACGGCGGCCTCGCTGACGACTCCGTTCGGCTCGCCCTTTTCGTCCGTGTTGATGACGCCTCCCGAAATGCGGAAGCCGGGGCCGATCTTCAATATCTCAAGCGCCCTGCTGTTGAGGGCGGCGATATGGCCGCAGGAACGCTCGAAAAAGAGAGGGATATCCGTCGATATCAGGTCCAGGTCGAACCTGTTCGGGAAACGGTTCTCCGCCATGTGGTTTTGATCCCAGCCGCGCGCAAAGAACCAGCCGTCGGGTGAAATGTCGTTCTCGGCGAGGAAGTGGCGTCCCTTGCCGATCATCTCGTCTATCGAGCGCGCGTCGCCGAGGTCGAGGGTCTCGATGCTGCGCCCCGCCGCGAGGAGGTGATTGTGCGTGTCAGTGAAGCCCGGAAGGATATAGCGTCCCTTCATATCAAGGACCACCGTTCTGGTGTCGCATTTCGCAAGTATCTCTTTATCGGTCCCCAGCGTCTCGATGACGCCGCCACGCGCGAAGATCGCCTGCGCGCGCCCGGGATAGGCCATCGGGTATATCACGCTGTTTATCAACGCTATGGAGTCTGTTCTGATGCTCTCTGCCATTTTCTGAAAAATTCCTCTGCCTTCTCGATTGATTACAGCTCTCTGACAAGCTCCGCGAGCGTGCGCGCTCCGAAGCCAGAGGCGCCTTTTACGTAGTAACTGTAAGGAGTCTTCACAAAATCCGCCGCCGCGATGTCCAGATGCGCCCAGGGAATATCCTTGCCGACAAAAGCCTCAAGGAACATCGCCGCCGTGATCGCGCCGCCGTAGCGGCCGCCGCTGTTGACGAGGTCTGCGCAGGGCGACTTGATCTGCTTGCGGAGGTTCGGGTCGTTCATCGGCAGCTTCCAGAAGCGTTCGCCGCTCATTTCCCCCGCCTTGAGGATCTTTTCGCCCAGATCGTCGTTGTTCGTGAAGAGGCCGGCGGTCGTCGTACCCAACGCCACGGCGCAGGCTCCGGTGAGCGTGGCGATATCCACGATCATATCCGGTTTGAGCTCGGAGGCGTAGGCGAGCGCGTCGGCGAGCGTAAGCCTCCCCTCGGCGTCGGTGTTGTTTATCTCTATCGTCTTGCCGCTGCGCGCGCGCAGGATGTCATCTGGCCTGTAGGCCGCGCCGCCCGGCATGTTTTCCGCCGCCGCGATAATGACGCTGACCTTCCAGGGCAGCTCGAGCTTCGCCGCCGCGCGCAGCGCGCCGAGCACCGCGCAGGCGCCGCTTTTGTCGCCCTTCATCGTCGTCATAAAATCGGCCGGTTTTATATCGAGGCCGCCGCTGTCGAAGGTAAGGCCTTTGCCGACGAGTACGATGTGCCCCTTCGCCGCGGCCTTCGGTTCGTATGCGAGGTGTATGAAACGCGGCGGGTTCGCCGAACCGCGCGCCACCGCGTAGTAAGCGCCCATATTTTCCCGCTGGATGCGGTCCTCGTCCCATATCTCGCAGGAAAGGCCGAGCTCGTCGGCGAGCGCCGCGGCCTTCGCCGCGAGCGCGACCGGGTTTATCACGTTGCCGGGCTCGTTCGCGATGTCACGCGTCCAGCACTGGGCCTCCGCCATTATCCCGCCTTCGGCTATCCCCTTTTCGTTTCCGTCGACGATCACGACCGTCTCAGGAGCCGCGAATCTGTCCTTTTCATCTTTTTCAATGTATTTGCTGAAACGATAACCCGCGAGCACCGCGCCCTCGGCCGCCGCGCGCGCGCGTCTCTCGTCCTGCGGGCGCGCCATCGTCAGAGAAAGAGACGAGAGTCCCTTCGAGGCCGCCGCGCGCGTTACGCGAAAGGCCGCCTCGCGCACCGCGTCCGTCGTGCTCTCGCTCTCCGAACCGGTCCCAGCGAGGACGACGCAGCGGACGTTTTTATCCGCGAGCGGGATGACGAGCAAGGAGCCGGACTCCGCCTTAAATTTCTCGCCGACGACTATCCGGCGGCAGAAATCGCGCATTTCGCCGCGAAGCGGATCAAGTGAAAGCGATTCGGGATCGCCCTGCTGCAAAATAATGCCGATCGCCTGAAGCGACTCGGCGTTGAAATCTTCGTCCTGTTTCTTAACTACCATTTATATTTCCTCCTGAATCAACCGCTTTTTAGTACGTTCGTATTTATCATATCACTAATGAAATATTATTGCATATTTTTTTACATAGAACAGCGGCATTTGCACAAATTTTTCAATTTCTGTATAAACTCGGGCCATAAAAAATATAAATGGTACCATAGTTTCTCCCCGTTAACGCCTTTTACTCATTCCACCGGCGGTCAGTTTCAAGTATAATGCTAAAATTGTCCAAAAGTATTTGAAATGTTCTGCTTTTACGGAGGAATTTAACATGACAAAACGTTACGACGCGATAATAGTGGGCGCCGGCCCCGCAGGCCTTTTTGCCGCGATGGAGCTGACGGATAAAGGTAAAAAGGTCATCGTCATCGAGAAGGGGCGTTCGATCGAAAACAGGAAATGCCCGATGAAGCTCGGCAGCCCCGAGTGCGTGCAATGCCGCCCCTGCAACGTCGTCTGCGGCTGGGGAGGAGCCGGGGCCTTCAGCGACGGAAAGCTCACGCTCACCCCGGAGTTCGGCGGGAACCTCGAGGAATACTGCGGCCGTGAAAAGCTGCTCTCCCTCATCTCCGAGGCCGACGAGATATATCTGCGCCACGGCGCGAGCAAGACCCTCTTCGAGCCAAGCGGCGACCTGGCAAAGAAGGTGATCACGCGCGCCCTGCAGGCCGGACTTGACATAATCCCCGCGACGATCCGCCACATGGGGACGGACCGCTCGAAATACATTCTCGGCGCGATGTACGAAACGATGAAGGGCAACTGCGACGTAATGACGGGCACGCCCGTCGACCGCGTGCTGCTCAAGCAGGACGGCTCCGCCGCGGGCGTGGCGCTCGAAAGCGGCGAAGAGATATTCGCGGACAACGTGCTGCTGGCGCCCGGACGCGAAGGCGCGGCCTGGATGGAGCGCACCGTCCACGCGCTCGGGCTGGAGATAGAGTCGCTGCCGGTGGACATCGGCGTGCGCGTGGAGATCCCCGCCGCCTGGGCGGAGGACATCACCGACCAATTCTACGAAATAAAGGCGATCCTCGACACGCCGACCTTCGACGACCGCGTGCGCACCTTCTGCATGTGCCCGCACGGCGAGGTGACGACGGAATTCCAGAGCCACCACGACATCCTCACCGTCAACGGCCACTCGAACCGCGAGAACGACAAAAAGACGGGCAACACGAACTTCGCGATCCTCGTCTCGACAAAATTCACCAAGCCCTTCAAAGACCCCATCGGCTACGGCAGCCACATCGCGCGGCTCGCGAACATGCTCGGCGGCGGCATCCTCGTACAGCGGCTCGGAGACCTCCGCAAAGGAAGACGCTCGACGCACGACCGCATCGCGCGCGGCCTCGTCACGCCGACCCTGGCAAGCGCCGAACCGGGCGACCTCGCCTGCGTGCTCCCCTACCGCCACCTCGTCGGCATCATGGAGATGCTCTCGGCGCTCGACAACATCATCCCCGGCATCAACGGCACCCACACATTGCTCTACGGCGTGGAGGTCAAATTCTACAGCCTCAAGGTGGCTCTCGACAGGGGGCTTCAGAGCTCTATCAAAGGGCTGTACGCCGCCGGCGACGGCGCGGGCGTGACGCGCGGCGTCATCCAGGCCTCGGCGAGCGGCCTCTGGGCCGCGAGGAGCATCCTCGGCAAATAGATGGATTCGCGCCGCGGAACCCGACGCTTTTGCGGATGGAGGACCGCGGCTTCTTTTTTATAATAGGGCCGGAGAGGGGGCAGAAAAATTGAAACCGCAAAGGAAAAAGCAGTTTCTCTTCATCTATGAGGTGATGCTGCCGGTATTGGCGCTGTTTTCCCTCTTCACGCTCGTGGCGCTGGGCGCGTTTTATTTTCATCCCGAAAAACAGCCCTTTTTTATCTTCGTCGTCGATCATATCATTTGGGCCGTCTTCGCCGTTGATTTCTGCGTGCGCCTCTGCTTCGCCAAAAGCCTCAGGGATTTCATCGCCGCGCACATCTCCGAATTCGTCGCGATCATCCCCGTATTCCCCTTCATAATGATCAACTACGCCTTTGAACTGCTGAACTGGGACGACACCTCGTCGCTGCTCATACAGCTGATATTCTTCATAAAATTCCTCGCCTACCTCGGGCGCGCCTACACGACGCAGAGCCGTTTCTTCAAGACGAACCTGCTCCACTACGCGGGCGGCGTCACGATGGTCTCTATCGTCGTCGCGGCGCTGCTCTTCTCCAACTTTGAGCGGATCAGCTACGGAGACGCGATCTGGTTCTCCTTCGTGACCGTCAGCACCACAGGCTACGGCGACATCGTGCCGCACACCGAGGCTGGACGCGTCGTCTCCGTCTTTCTCATGGTCATCGGAGTCGCCTGTATCAGCTCCTTTACGAGTATCCTCGCGGGGCGCATCATGAACAGCTCCGGCCCAAAACAGAGCAATCCGCACCTGATCGCCGTCGAGCGGCAGATACGCCGCTTCTCTCTGCTCTCGGAAGATGAGGTGGAAGAGCTCTGTCTCGTTCTAAAAAGCCTCAAGCACCACCAGAAGATCAGCGGTTCCGACATCAGGGAGAAGATCGACGCCTTCAACGCCGTCGAGGATCTCGACCTGAGGTGGCGCAACCTTCCCTTCGTAAAATGGGTGCGCACGAAATTTGCCGGAATAATGACGGACGGGCTCGAGGTGGAGGCCAGTATCGCCCGGAAGAAAGACGACGGGGCGGGAGCCGTTCCCCCTGACGCGCCGGCGGCGGAAGACAAAAAAGAGGCCCCGGCAAAACCCCGGGAACCTCAGAAATAGCGGCAGCCTGGGCTGCGCATACAAACAGCGACAGCCTAAATCTTTATTATCCCCAGCGCGTTAAGGAAGATGACCATGACGAGCACCGGCGTCACGTAGCGCAGCAGCACGCGGATGAAGCCAGCCCTGCACTCGTTGCGGAGCATGCCGTGGTTGCTCAGCTCGTCGAAGAGGTCGCCGCGCTTCATCACATAGCCGGTGAACACCGCGATGCATAGGCCGCCCACCGGCATCGTGACGTTCGAGGACAGGTAGTCGAACAGGTCGAAGAAGCCTCTGCCAAAGATGGTGATGCCGCCAAAGTACCCCGAACCGTCGGCGGAACCGGCGGCAAGTATGCCTACCGCGCCGATGATGACACAGTTGATGAGCGCGGATTTTTTACGCGAGATATTGAACTCTTCGGACATCCAGATAGTCGGCACTTCGACGAGCGAGAGCATCGCGCCGTTCGCCGCGAATGCCGTCAGCAGGAAGAAGGCGAAGAGCAGCACCTGTCCGAAGGGCATCTGCGAGAAGACGAGCGGGATGGTGATGAAGAGCAGCCCCGGTCCAGCCCCCGGCTCGACGCCGAAGGAGAAGACAGTCGGAAAGATCGCGAGCCCCGCAAGCATCGAGATGCAGATGTCGGCGATCGCGATCTTGAGCGGGGCGACGGAAAGGTCGGCGTCATCGGTAAAATATGAGCCGTAGGTGATCATCGTGCCCATGCCGAGAGAAAGTTTGAAGAAGGCCAGCCCCATCGCCGCGAGGATCACTCCCGGGGTGACCTGTTTGAAGTCCACATGGAAGAGGAAGCGGAGACCGTCTCCCGCTCCGGGCAAGGTAAGGGCGCGAACGACGCAGATTATCAGCAGGACAAAGAGGGCGGGCATCATAAATTTAATGGCCCGCTCTATGCCGCGCGCGACGCCGAGAGAAATTATCGTCCCAACCACGACGAGGACGAGTATCTGCCAGAATATCGGCGCGAGCACCGTCGAGGAGAAAAACGAGGCGTCTGCGCCGCCGACGCCGATCGTCGAGGCGAACATCGCGCCGGCGCCCTCTTTGGTGATATCCGCAAAGACTCCGGTGGCCGCCTTAAACGTGTAACAGTAGACCCAGCCGGCGACGCAACTGTAGAAGAACATGATAAGGTAAGAGGAGACCGCGCCGAGGAAGCCGATGCCGGACCAGGGCGTGCGCGGATTTCCCGTGAGTTTGCGGAAAGCCCCCACCGCGTTCATGCGGGAACGGCGGCCGATGACGAATTCGCTGATCATGATCGGGACCGCGACGCAGAATACGAAGAAAAGGTAGATCACGAGAAAGGCCCCGCCTCCGCCGGTACCGGTCATGTACGGGAACTTCCAGATGTTGCCGAGGCCGACGGCGGAGCCGAGGGCGACCATCAGGGCCGCCAGCGTGGAACTGAAACCGTCTCTCTTGCTTCCTGTGGACATAAATATCTCTCCTTCAGTAGTGATGGCAGATAATAGTTAAAAAAGAGCCTGATTTGACCGTCTAATTTTACACCAAACCAGGCTCTTTAACACCACGATATATAACAAAAGACCCGCGGTTGCCTATTTATAGAATTTTTCTTTAGAAAAACACTGATTCATTCACTTTGTTATATAAAACCTGGCGTATCGTCCGCTGATTACGGCCAGAGAGCCGAAATCTTTGATTTCGTGCGAATCGGCTGGTTTGTCCATCAGATGTGCCAGCCGCTAAACAGGCAGTCCCTGAGCGGGGCGTAGGCGTATTCGCATACGTTGGAGCCACGGTCGGGGGCTGCCTGTGACGCGGATGGTGCATATAATCAGCGGTTCCTTTATTCGAAAACTTTAGTCACGTAGGGCGATGTCGAGGACGAGAGCATCGCCGTGTAGTCGGGCCGGAAAGACAGGACGTCGCCCACTTTGAGATCGGGGCGCTCCTCTATATCGACAAGCAGGTGATCGCTGGAGGCCGTGATGATACGCACTCCATCGTCCAGCGGCTCAAGCCCGGAGATGTTCACATCCTGCTTTCCCAACGCGAGGATGCCGCGGCGGCGGTCGCCCCTGTCCTCAAATACGGGCACGCTGCCGAAGGCGTCATGCCCGATCTCGCCGACCGGAAGCGTCGGCTTCGTGCGGACTTCGACCAGCTCCGCCTCTATACGCATCGTATCCTGCGACAGCCCGTCGAGCAGCATGCCGAAGGAGGTGTCGCGGCCAAGCAGCAGCGCCTCGCCGAGCCTGAGGTTGTTGAAGGCTCCCGGGAGGCTGCCGCGCCTCATCATGACAAAAGAACCGGTGCCTCCGCCGGAATATATCGCGAGCGGGCGTCCGAGCGCGGCTTCCACCGCCGCGCCGCAGGCGGCAAGCTCCGTCAGGTTCCGGGCGGATGGCAGTACGCCGCTCGCGCAGGCAAAGTTGGCGCCGACGCCGGCGATCTTCATTTTTCCGGTAAACTTAGCCAGCCCGGCCGCGGTACGCTCCGCCTCTTTGAACCAAAAACCCTCGCGCAGGTCTCCCATGTCGAACATCACGACGCATTTCACCTCACGGCCGCTTTTCTCACAAATCTCCGCAAGGGCCTCAAGCGTCCCTATGTCGGAAATGAGCGTGTAGTCGCATAGCTCCGCGAGCTCCTCCAGCTCTGAACGCATCGGTATGCGGATCAGCGCGTATTCAAGCGCCACCCCGGCTTCGCGCATCCTGCGGATGTTGTCTAGGCGGCTGTCCGCGATTATCTTTATCCCGCCGGACGCAAAGGCGCGCGCGACCTCGGGAAAGGCCGATATGCCCTTCGAGACCCCCCAGAGGTTCACGCCGTGCCGCGCGCACTCCGCGACGAGAGAGCCCGCGTTTTTTCTAATATTGTCCAGCTTCACCCTCAAAAGCGGGTACTTTGTCTTTTTCTGTTCCAACGGCATCGATCATACCTCCCGGCGGGAAATTACCCGCTATAGCGGCTGATTATACATCTTTAGCTAAAACTATCCACTCTGTGTTAATATTGCATCATTATATATCAATTCATCCAAGGAGGCATCACGATGGACAAGCTCCCGATAAACCCCGGCATAACCGACGTAGTAAAGGCCTATAAATTTCTCAAAAGCCGCGTGCGCCGCACGCCGACGGAATATTCGTACGCGCTGAGCGAAAGGGCCGGCGCGCCTGTCTATTTGAAGCTCGAAAATCAGCAGCTCTGCGGCTCGTTCAAGCTGCGCGGCGCGCTTTACAAGATGAATTCCCTCTCTCCTGAGGAGAGGGCGCTCGGCGTGGTGACCTGCTCGAGCGGCAATCATGGACAGGGCGTGGCGATGGCCGCCCGTGAACTGGGGATAAAGACCTGGATCTTCGTCCCCGACACCTGCCCGGAGACGAAAAAAGAGGCGATCCGCCGGCGCGGCGGGGACTTCACAGAGCTCGTGGTCGCCGACGGCGATTATGATTTCACGGAAAGGGCGGCGCACGAATACGCCGAGTCTCTCGGCATAACCTACGTCTCGTCGTTCGAGGACGCGACGGTCATCGCGGGGCAGGGAACGGCTGGCTTTGAGATGTTTATGGACGAACCGGAGATCGAGCTGCTGCTGGTTCCGGCCGGCGGCGGCGGCCTGATGAACGGCGTGGCCATCGCCGCGAAGGCGCTGAATCCGAACGTTGAGATATGGGGCGTGCAGACGGATACCTCGAACCCCTGGGTCGTCTCCTGGGAGGGCGGGAGCGTAAAAGAGGTCGAATACGGCGAAACGCTCGCGGACGGACTTGCCGGCGGCATTCCGCAGAGCCTCCTCTCGCTCGCGAAGCTGCGCGTAAAAGGGATACTGGAAGTCACCGAAAAAGAACTCGCCGCGGCCATAGCCTTCATGCACCGCGAACAGCACCAGGTGATCGAGGGGGCCGGCGCCGTGGGCATCGCGGCGCTGCTGGCCGGAAAGGCCCCCGTCGGGGGACGCAGGACCGGCATCGTCGTTTCTGGCGGAAACATCGACGAGGCAAAGCTCCTCAAAGTCCTTGCGGAAAACAGATAGACATATTGATTTTCTTGAATATATTGCTATAATATAATCGTATCGACATCTGTCAATACGATAAAGTATCAGAATATATTGAAGGAACGGTGTGCGAATTGCCGGATATACGGGAATCGATCAAACAGGCATATACGGAGGCGGTATCGCGCGGCGGCGAAGAGACGCTTTCGATCAGCGATATGACAAAAGACAACTATGACGAAGAGACGCTGCGGGACCTGCCGGTACAGACATTCGGCTGCGGAAACCCCATCGAGGCGGCCCTGCTCAAGCCGGGCGAGCGCGTGCTCGATCTTGGAAGCGGCGCGGGGCTGGACCTGCTGCTGGCGGCCAAACGCGTCGGTACGGAGGGGCACGTCTACGGCCTCGACATGACGAAGGCGATGCTCGACAAGGCGAGAAAGAACATCGACCGGCTCGGATTCCGGAACATAACCCTGCTGCGCGGCTACATCGAAGATATACCGCTGCACGACGGCGGCGTCGACGTGCTGATCTCGAACTGCGTCATCAACCTCTCTCCGGACAAAGACAGGGTCTTTGGCGAGGCATTCCGCGTACTCTCAAGCCGCGGACGCTTCTGCGTCTCGGATGTCGTGCTGATGAAAAGGGTGCCTGAAAAGCTGAAAAAGAGCCCCGCCGCCTGGTCAGGGTGAGTAGCCGGCGCTCTTCCGGCGGAAGAGTACGCGGAAAAACTCAAGAAAGCGGGATTTACGCAAGTCAGCGTGACGATAACCAAACCGCACGAGATAAACATCGAAGTGGTAAAGAGCAGCGTCATGGACCTCACGGCAGACGACATGAGAGATATCGAGGGAGTGTCGGCAAGCGCCCTCATAACCGCGGTGAAACCATAGCAAAAGGCAGGGGGCGCTTTTACGCGCGGCCCTGCCTCTTGTTTATTCCCCTATTTTCTTTCCTTCCCGGCCCTCACTGCCCGATCGACGGCAGCGGCGGGATCTTCAGCTCCGGCACGGGGCCGAGGACGTCCTTCGTCGCGTCCAGCTCCATGTCGAACAGAGCCTGCGTTATCCGCATCTGCGTGAGATTGTCCGTTTCATAGCTTATGGAAAAACGCCGATAGCCGAACTTCTCGGCAAAGAACGAAAGATTTGAGTTTTCGCGTCCCGCAAATACCTGAAACGACTTATAGAGCGATTCCATGAAAGCCCCCTCGTTAAAGAACGGGTCTTCGTTGACGAGCAGCAGCACCTTGCATTCATCCACAAGGACGTTCTCGCTCCATATATCGCATAGAGTGAGCCCCGCCATCAGCCCCGGATATTGGCGCAGCAACGGCAGGACCGAATGCTCAAGCATCTCGGAGTAGGAGAAGACCATAGTGAAGCCAAGCTCTATCCCTCCGTTGCGTCCGGGATCGATCATATTCTGGCGCGCCATCGTGCCAATATTTCCGCTCTGAAAACTGCGCAGATAGAGGAACTCGCTCTTCATCTCAAGCGCAAGCCCCGCAAGGCTGCCAAGGAGCGGATCATAGAGCCTGTTCACCGTCACTGGCGAGTAATCTTTTCCGTAAGGAACCCACGGCGCGATGTCGAGGTCGATATTTTGGTCCCAGTAGGGAAGTACAGAATTTATCATCAGCCGCAGCCTCCTTTTTCCTATTTGGGATGATTATAGCATCACCGGGCGTCGCGGTAAATCGCCGCGCCGAAATCAAAACGCGGCCATAGGCAGATCGTTACTTCACCGGCATGTATACGCTGTTTTTGCCGCTTCCTTCAAGCCGGCGCCGACGGCATTCTCAGGCAGCGTATCTATCGGTTCCGCAAACCGTGCCTTCGGCCCATCTTCGTTGCGGTTTGGAAGTGTGACGCGGAATGCTCCTTTGGCCGTCTCAAACTGGGGCTCTTTCCCCTCGCCGCTATAGAGGCGGATGATTTTCCCAATGCCGGTCCCATAGCTCTCGATCAGCCTCATACGATAAAATACCGCGGCAAGATTGGGGTTCCGCGACTGCGAAGTCCGTGCGGTTCAGGCCGGAAAAGGTCGCCTTTGTTTTATTGTTTATATCTACCAGCTGATAGACGTCGCGCAGCTGTTTGAGAAGCGACCCGGAAAACTCCTGCCTGCTGCGAAAGACAGCCTTATCCGTACCCTGGAAAATAGCTGTTTTGATCGTATGGCCGCACTGGTCGGAGAGCAGCCTCGCCAGGTTCGTGTAAAGTCCGTCCTCCCCTATGAGATGGAGGGGCCGCATCTGGGAATCTCCCAGTTCGACCGATCTTTCCGCCATCTCACTCTCAAAGGCGCGAAAGGTAAGATCCTGTTCCATGCTGCGGCAGTCCTCATAGGATTTTCCGCTGTTCTGTATGATCATCTCCCGAATACCTTCGTCGCTCAGGGGTATAGAGGCGCTGCCCCGGCGAACGTATACACCGGATGGCCTCAGTCCTTTATCCTGTAAATAATAAGGCCTCGCCGTACCTGTTTGAACCGCAATCTCAATGACAGCCGTTCCCTCCCGTTCGGCCGCCCTGAGCTGAACGAAGGGCATCACGTCCGGCCTGATGGAATCTCTCAGCGCGGAAGATATACGCAGCATTGCATCGTCGGGGTCCTCCGCGCCGACGACCTTGCCGTCCCTGCTGATTCCGACAGACAATACTCCGCCGTCTGTATTTACAAAAGCCAATACCTCTTTTTTATATCCGGAACGTAACACTCTTTAAACTCGACATCTAAATCTTCAAATGGGATCATCACGCCGCCCTCTCTTTCGCTCTGATTCTCTCGCTTTCATTCGTTTTATCTCGCAAATATACATAACTATATCCGAAAAACGAGAGAATCCAAGAGAACGCGAATGAATGGCGAGAGAACCTGAAGAACTACGGAGGCGGTATTTTTCAGGCAAGAGGGCCGCTGTATCTTTCCGCGGCTCTTTTGTCTGGGGCGCCATTTTCCGTATTTTCCATCAGCGGTCGAGATGCCACTTCGCGAACAGCTCTTCCACCGTCATCTCCTCGCGGATGCCGTATCTCGTCAGCGCGAAATCGTATTTCACGGGGTCGCCGGGGCATATCTCCCGGAAGTTCTCTGTGATCTCCGCCGCGGCCCTGCCGTTCGCGCTCCTTGAACGGCAGAGCCCGAGCGTCGTCGTGATATTGAACATGTGGGTGTCGAGCGGGATCAGCAGCTCCGCCGGCGATATGCCGCGCCAGCCGCCGGGGTCGACGTCGTCGCGGCGCACCATCCAGCGCAGGAAGAGCGCCATGCGCTTGCAGGCGCTGCCCTTGGAGGGACGCGGCAGCAGGAACATGTTCTCGCGCCCCGCGCAGCGGTTGAAGGTGTCGGCAAAGTTTTCCATCGCCGCCCCCATATCCCCCTTATATCCGGTTACGAAGAGCTCTTCAAGGCTGCCGCAGCGCCGCAGCACCTCGCCGGTCGCCGCAAGGAAGCCGCACATCTCGCCGCAGTCGGTGAAGCGATGGACAAAACCGCAGAGCTTCTCTTCGTGATCGCGCCGGCAGCTGTTTTTAAGGTATTCGGCGGGGTGAGGTCCGAGCGCGTCAAGCACCTTTCTGACGCTCTTCAATATCTGAGCCACCTTGCCGTAGGCGAGCCCCGAGGCTATGAGCCCGACTACCTCCCTATCGGCGGTATCTTCATAATCGTATAAAAACTGAAGCGGGTCGGGTGACACATAGATCCGCTTGTTGTAATCGTCGTATATCTTTTCAAAAATCTCCCGGCTCGCGATCCTTGCCGGCGTCTCCTCAAGCGGTTTCAATGCGCTATTTGAGGGTGTTGAAGCCAAAGGTCGGCGCGGTCTTCGGCGATTTACCCTTTTTGATCTTGTGGTAGTCGCTGTAGGTGAGCAGCGGGGCCTCTTTGAAATAGACCGACTCCTCGACCTCCCCGATGAACAGCATGTGGCTCGGCATCTCTATCGTCCTCACGACTTTCGCGTCAAAGGCCGCGACGCTCCACTCTTCGATGAGCGGGGTCCCGGCTCCGGCGAGGCTGTACTTGACGTTTTCAAACTTGTCGATATCGCGGCCGGACTTGAAGCCGAACTGGCCGATAAAGGTCATCGGCACATCCTGTTCGAGGATCGCGACGGAAAAGCGTCCGCTCTTCGCGACCATATCCGTCGTAAGGTTGGCCTTGTTGAGACAGGTGGCGACGCAGACCGGCTCCGAGGTGATCTGCATCACGGTATTGGCGATCTGCCCGTTGAGCCTGCCCTCAAGATCCGTGCTGACGATATACATCCCGTAGGTCAGTGAAAAAAGCGCCTTCATATCTATATTGCCCATCCTATTTACCTCCCTGTCATATTTTTGGCGACACCCTTATATCGAATGTGCCGGACCGTTTAAAGCCCGGCACATTCATATCTCAAAGATACTATGCTCTTTCGCCGAGTTCCTTGTCAATCATCGCCAGCGAAATGGGGATCTCGCCGAGCTTCCTGAACTTCGCGAGGATCTCCATCGCGTGCTCCTCTTCCTCGACCTGTTCTTCGACGAACCAGGAGAGCAGCCCGCGTGTCGCGTAATCCTTCATCTCCATCGCCAGTTCGACGAGTCCGTAGATGAGGGCCGTCACCTTCTGTTCGTGCTCAAGGGTCTGCTGGAATATCTCCGTCGCGTTCTTCCACTCGCTGCGCGGGGCGGCGATGGCCTCGAGAACGACGCGGCCGCCGCGGGAGACGACATACCCGTATATCTTCATCGCGTGTTCCTGCTCTTCGGCCGCCTGCTTCTTCATCCAGTGGGCGCAGCCCGGAAGATCGTTGGCGTCAAGCCAGGAGGCCATTGAGAGATAAAGATAGGCGGACTCCAGCTCCGCACGTATCTGCCCGTTTAACGCCTTTTCCATTTTCGCATCGATAACCATTTTGAATCGCACCTTTCTGTCTTTATGAAATCTGCTTTTCTAAATCAAAATCATTATTAATATCATAACCCAGTTATCATTAAAGTCAAGATTAAAATACGTATTGAGACAATTTTGATCCAATTTTTGTAGTTTTGACCTTATATTTTCATCATCGCTCCGTCTGTGGCCGAGGCCGCCAGTTTGGCGTATATCTTCAGCCAGCCGTCCGGCGCGTCGGGAACGGGCGCGCGCCAGTCTTTAAGGCGAGAGGCGATCTCCTCTCCGGACAGGTCGGCCGACACCTCTTTTTTATTTATATCTATGGTGATCATGTCGCCGTCGCGCAGGGCCGCGAGCGGGCCGCCTTCGGCGGCTTCGGGAGAGATGTGCCCGACGTAGCAGCCGTTGTTGGTCCCCGAGAATCTCCCGTCGGTTATCAGCGCGACCTTTTTCGCAAGCCCCATGCCGTAGAGGAATTTCATCGCGTGGAACATCTCGCGCATCCCCGGGCCTCCCTTCGGCCCCTCATAGCGCACCACAACGACGCTGCCCGGCGCTATCTCTTTCGCGAGGATCGCGCGGTTCGCCTCCTCTTCCGAATCAAAGACGCGCGCCGGCCCCGTGAAGCAAAACATCGACGGGTCCATCGCCGCCGGCTTTGCCACCGCGCCTTCGGGCGCGAGGTTCCCGCGCAGCAGGCACAATCCCTTTTCCCGGCTGAAGGGCTCATCCACGCTTCTTATCACGTTCAGGTCGGCGCCGTAGGGATTCCGGAAATCGTCTATGTTCTCCCCCAGCGCGCGGCCGTTCACGGTAACGGCGTCAAGGTGAAGCAGGCTCCTCACCTCGCGCATGACCTGCCGGACGCCGCCGGCCCGGTAGAAGGCCTCCATATCGTACTGCGCGGCTGGATTCACCTTCGCAACGAGAGGGACCCTTTCGCTGAGCGCGTCGATCGCCGCAAATATTTTCTTCGGGTCGAGCCCGGCCTCGTAGGCGATCGCGCAGAGGTGCATCACGCAGTTCGTCGACGCTCCGGTGGCCAGCATCACGACCGCGGCGTTCTCCAGAGAGGCCTCCGTTATCACGCTGCGCGCGGTGATATTTTTATTCACAAGCTCGACGATCCGGCGCCCCGCCTCTTCGGAACTTCTGAGGCGCTCCGCGTAGACGGCGGGAATGAGCGCCGACCCCGGAAGCGACATCCCCATCGCCTCCGCGAGGGCCCCCATCGAGTTGGCGGTGCCGTAGAAGGAGCACGATCCGCAGCTCGGGCATGACGTCTCCTCCAGCCTGTTCAGCTCGTCTTCCCCTATCGTCCCCGCTTCAAACATGCCGACCGCCTCGGAGAGCGAGGTCGAGTCGCTCTTCCGTCCGTCGAACTCGACGCCGCCGAGCATCGGCCCGCCGACGGCCATGATCGCTGGAATGTCGAGGCGCGCCGCGCCCATCAGCATCCCGGGGACTATCTTGTCGCACGAGCCGAGCATCACGAGACCGTCGAGGTTGTGAGCCCTCGCCATGCTCTCAAGGTCGCTAGCGATCAGTTCGCGCGACGGCAGTATGTATTTCATGCCGCCGTGGCCGCTCGCGAGCCCGTCGCAGGCCCCGATCATCCCAAACTCGACCGCCGCGCCCCCCGCGCGGTATATGCCCTTCTTGACGAATTCCGCGACCTGCCGCAGGTTGAAATGGCCTGTCACCAGTTCGTTCCAGGAGTTGGCTATGCCGATGACCGGCCCCTTGAGGTCGGCGTCGGAACATCCCATCGATTTATAGAGGGCGCGCGCCTCCTTGAAGTTCATGTTTTCCAGCTGCCGTGTGCTTTTATATTTCATTTTTTACCGTCACACTCCTTCTCAAAGATGATATCACAGCGGCATGAAAAAATTTTACCCGCTTTTTTCTTTTTGCGATTGAGGTGTGATTAGAGTACAATAGAAGCCATCACAAATGTTCGGGAGGTCCGGCGTTTTGGAAATAAGACCTGTAATGCTTGAGGACGCGGAGGCGATCGCCTCCATCAGAAGGCAGAACGGCGTGTGTGAGGGCGTATTGGCCCTTTCCAGCGAGAGGATCAATACCACTGTAGATTTTTTAAACTCACTCACCGGAAGGGACAGAGGCTACGTAGCGGTAGAAAACGGCGAGGTCGTCGGCTTCTCCGTAATGATGGCGAACAGGGAGCCCTGCCGTTCGCACAGCGCCTTCATCGCCGTGATGGTAGACACAGACTTTCAGCAAATGGGGATAGGACACCGTCTTTTGAAACACCTGGTAGACCGCGCGGACAACGAACTGATGCTCCACCGCCTGGAACTGCTCGTACTGACGGAGAATGAAAGGGCGATAAAGCTCTACAAAGACCTCGGCTTCATGGTGGAGGCGACGAAAAAACACGCCGCCGTCGTGAAGGGGGCGTTCGTCAGCGAATACCTGATGGGAAGGCTTCGCGGAGAGGGGGCGGAGATATGAGGATAAGGCCCGTAACTCACAGGGATGCCGAGGGCATCGATAAAATAAATGCTAAGGTGGCGGAGGGACGGCTGTTCAACTTCTCCACCGGGAAATTTGAGGATGTGGGACAGCTGATAGCGGGGCTCACGCAGTTCGATCACATGTTCGTGCTCGAGACGGAGACGGAGCCGCAGGAGATATGCGCCGTGGTGCTGCTGCAGGTCAATCATCAGATATTCCTGAGGCGGATGGCCACTTTAAGGATCATCGTCGACCCGAAATGGCAGGGGCAGGGGCTTGGAAAGGCGCTGATGGCCTCGGCGCTCGATTTTGCCGACGACGAACTGATGATGGAGCGCGTCGAAGTCGAGATACCGACGGACAACGTCAACGCGCTGAAGCTCTGCAAGTCGGCGGGATTCAAGGTCGAGGGGATCGCGAAGGACTGGATGCGCAGCCACGAGGGACATTTCGTCGACGCCTATCTCATGGCGCACTGCCGCAACGCAAAATAGCGGACCCTATCTTACGCGGCGTCTGACACTGACACGAAACGCGGCCTGAATTTTTCAGGCCGTTTTATTTTATCAACAATTATCGGATTTATCTTATTTTTAATGCCTCTGTTACGTCAAGAGTTTTATGCTTGCTCTCTTCTCATTGATTTTACTATTAAACGCAGCGGGTTAATGACAATAATAGAGAATGTATTCACAATCGTGCCGTCATTAGCTTTAACAACGGCGGTAAAAACATAGGAGGAACTCATTATTATGGAGCAGCTCACTCAACTGGTAACCGATATTAACAGCTTTATCTGGGGCTTATGGTGTCTTATCCCGCTTCTCTGCGGTACGGGACTTTACTTCACGATCCGGCTCAAGTTCGTCCAGATCAGAAAGTTCCCCGAGGCATTCAAGGCGGTCTTCGGAGGCATCAACCTCTTTGGGAAGCGGGCGGGCAAGGACGGCATGAGTTCGTTCCAGGCCCTCACCACGGCGATCGCGGGACAGGTGGGAACGGGAAACCTCGCGGGCGCGGCGACCGCCATCGCGATGGGCGGCCCCGGGGCCATCTTCTGGATGTGGGTCGCGGCCTTCCTCGGAATGGCGACGATCTTCGCCGAGGCGACGCTCGCGCAGGTCTTCAAGCATAAGGAACCAGACGGCAGAGTGGTGGGAGGCCCGGCCTTTTATATAATGAACGGGCTGCATTGCAAACCCCTCGCGGTATTCTTCTCCGTCTCCCTCATCATCGCGCTCGGATTCATCGGCAACGCGGTGCAGACGAACTCGATAGCGGACGCCTGCAACGTCGCCTTCGGCTGGAATAAGCTATACGTCGGCATCTTCCTCGCCGCGCTCGGCGCTTACGTATTCTTCGGCGGCATCGGACGCATCGCCGCCATCACAGAAAAGCTCGTCCCCGTAATGGCGGCGATGTACCTCATCGGCGGCGCGATCATCCTTATAATGAACTTCACGCAGCTCCCCCACGCCTTCTGGATGATATTCAAGGGCGCCTTCAACCCGGCGGCGGCGACTGGCGGCCTCATCGGCGTCTCGATCAAACAGGCGGTACGCTACGGCGTGGCACGCGGCCTCTTCTCCAATGAAGCCGGTATGGGCTCCACGCCTCACGCGCACGCGGTGGCAAAGGTCAAGCATCCCTGCGAACAGGGCTACGCCGCCATCATCAGCGTGTTCATCGACACCTTCTGCGTCCTTAACATGACGGCATTCGTCATCTTCGTAACGGGAGCGATCGACGGACATACCAGCGGCATCGCGCTTACGCAGAAGGCTTTCAGCATCGGCCTCGGCCAGCTCGGCGTACCGTTTGTGGCGCTCTGCCTCTTCTTCTTCGCCTTCTCGACAGTCATCGGCTGGTACTTCTACGGCGAGCAGAACATAATTTTCCTCTGCGGCGAGAAGGGACTTCTCCCCTACCGCCTCATCGTCGTAGTCTTCCTGGTGCTCGGCTCGGTGCTCCAGCTCGACCTCGCCTGGCAGCTTGCGGACTTCTTCAACGGAATAATGGTCTTCCCGAACCTCGTCGCACTGCTCGGCCTGGCCTCGATAGTTTCAAAGCAGCTCAACGAATACGAGAAGGACGGACGGCTGAAGGCGGCAAAGTAAAATTTTCCAGACAACAGAAAACGGGAGGCATCTCAACGAGGGATGCCTCCCGTTTTTTATCGTGAATGATCAGCGTCGCACAGCTAACAGAAGAGCCAGGCGAAGGGCGCGAGCAGGAATACGCTGAGCACCGCCCTGATGAAGTATATCCCCGTCAGCTTCCAGAAGCCGAGCGGTATCGACGACTGGAGGATGAGGACTCCGACTTCGGTCATGTAGATGAGGCCGGTGCCGGAGATGCAGGCGCACATAAACTTCGCGGCGACGGCTGTGCGGCCGGAGCCGACGACGGCGGCAAGGAACTGGTCCGCGTAGGCGAGCAGGAACGCGGGGGCCACCTCTTTGGCCTCGGGTATCTTCATGAGCTGGAGGCACCAGGCGAAGGGCGCGGACAGTATCTGGAATACCGGCGTGTTGTTGGCGATGATGAGGACGACGGTTCCCCAGGCGACGACAAGCGGCATCGTACTGACGACGAGCGAGACGAAGGTCTTCACGCCGGAATCGATCGTCATCGCCGTGGTCTGCTTCGCCGAACGCTCGACCGCAAGTTTGATCGCCCAGTCGCCGAGCGAATATCCCTTAGGGATGTCGTCGCCGATGCGCTGTTTGCCGGCCTTGCCGGAGAAGGTGTCCGGCATCGAGGAGAGCGGCCAGACGCGCGGCATGATGAGCGCGAGGATGAACGTCACCGCGTAGACCGCCGCCATTATCTGGAAATACATGTTCGGCAGGCCGACGAAATCCGCCATGACGTAGATGTAGGCGATGCTGATGACGGAGAAGGCCGTCGTGATGATCGAGGCCTCCCTGTCGGAGTAGTAACCTTGGTCGTGGACTTTGGTCGTGATGACGACGGCGACAGAGCAGCTGCCGACCCAGGAGGCGAGGCAGTCGACGGCGGAACGGCCCGGGAGTTTGAACATCGGGCCCATGATCGGGCGCGCGTAGGTACCGACATATTCCATGAGGCCGTAGTCCGTCAGCAGCGGCACGACGCCGGCAAGGACGATGAAGATTATGAGTAGCGCCGGGGCGAGGATGATCGCCGGAGTGCCGCCGTTATCCATGTTCCAGACTATCTCGGGACCAAGTTTGAAGAAAATCACGATATAGAGCGCCGCGCCGAGGAGACGCGAGGCGAGCCAAAAGGGCCTGACGATCAACAGTTCGCCCCAGAAAGAATCCTTTGCGATCTTTTCAGGTTTGCAGAGCGTCGCCCACAGCGAGGCCAGGGCCGACAGCACGACGAGCACCATCGCGGTGCCCGGCAGCCACGGCTTCAGGATCGCCTTTCCCCAGTCGATCGCGATGCCAAGTATGGTATTGAGGCTGCCCTTCATTGGAATGGGCAGAAGAAAGACTATGGCACCGATAAGCGACGGGATCAAAAAATGCATGATTTGCGCGGATGTGTATTTCTGTTTTGCCGCCATTTTCAATACTCCCTTTCATAGTGGTTTTTTGACTTAAAATGCGAGACATCATAACGCGGCCTGCCGCAGGCTGTCGTCCCCCCTTTTTCGGCGCGCCGCTTCGACCGGATCTTTCAGTCGAAAATTTTGCCCGGATTCATTATGTTGTTTGGATCGAGCGCCAGCTTTATCTTTCTCATGAGTTCAAGGTTCTGCGGCGGGCAGAGCTCCATAAAATAGTGTTTGCGTTTGCTGCCGATGCCGTGCTCGCCGCTGATGACGCCTCCGAGCGAGTCTGTGAGGCGGAATATATCCCATTCTATCTCCGTTTCGACGCGCTCCCACTCCGGGAGCGTCATCTCCGCGGGCTTCAGAATCGTCGGATGGAGGTTGCCGTCGCCGGCGTGGCCGAAGTTGGCGATCGGCACGCCGTATTTTTTCTCTATTTCGCGCAGGCCGCGGGCGACTTCGGGTATCCTGGAGATCGGCACGACGATGTCCTCGTCTGCCTGCACCGGGTCCGTAAGGCGAAGCGCCTCGTCGATGCTGCGGCGCACGGACCAGATGCGCTCGCGTGTGGAACGCGTATCCGCGACATAGATCTCCGCCGCGCCCTCCGCCGAGAGTATCTCGCCGGCGCGTTCGATATCCATGTCAAGCGACTCCTGATTGCTTCCGTCGACTTCGACGAGCAGCACCGCCTCGACGCCGGACATCGGCAGCTCCTCATTGAGGAAGCCGCATGCTTTACGGTAGCAATAGGCGTCGATATATTCGATCGAAGAGGGGACGATGCCGCCGTGCGCCATCATCTTCGGCACGGCCTTTATCGCCGTTTCCGTATCGGAGAAAAGGGCGAGCAGCGCGGCGCGGTTTTTCATGAGGGGCTGGAGTCTGAGGATTATCTTCGTCACGTAGCCGAGAGTGCCCTCCGAACCGACGAAGAGCTCCTTCAGGCTGTAGCCGGAGACGTCCTTCATCAGCTTGCCTCCGAGCGTCAATATCTCTCCAGTCGGCAGCACTACCTCCAGTCCCAGCACATAACGCATCGTGACGCCATACTTGACGGCGTTGCCGCCGCCCGCGTTTTCCGCGATGTTGCCGCCGATATGGCAGGAGAGCACGCTCATCGGGTATCCAGTATAGGCGAGCCCCTTTTCGGCGGCCGCGGCGTTTATCTCGCTGGTGATGACGCCCGGTTCGGTGACGGCCACGAGGTTTTCCGCGTCTATTTCTATTATGCGGTTCAGCCTCTCGTCGGAGATGACTATGCCTCCGCATACGGGCAGCGCTCCGCCCGACAGCCCTGTGCCGCCGCCGCGCGGGGTGACCGGTATCACATGCCTGTTGGCAAGTTTCAATATTTCGGATACTTCCTGAGCCGAAGCCGGCGCGACGACGGCATCCGGCAGGTAACGCTCGCCGGCGCGCAGCGTCGTAGTCTCGTCGCGCGAACAGGCCTCCAGCTTTTCCTCCGCCGTCCACACATGCGCGGGTCCGGCTATCTCCGCCAGCGCCGCCAGTATTTCGTCAGTTATAATGCCGTACTCCATCATAAAACGCCCCTCTTCCGGCGAATAATATTCAAAAACCATGTATATTTATAAGAGTATATTATAATATAATACTCGGCACTTGACTTTATAATAAGGAGATTTTCTATGGCCGCTGGTTTTGATATTTCAACAATGTCGCTGATATTGGTATGCTTTTTAGTATTTCTCGCGGGATTCGTCGACGCCTCGGCTGGCGGCGGCGGGATCATTTCACTGCCAGCCTATATATTCACGGGTATGCCGGCTCATCTGGCGCTGGGCTGCAACAAGTTTTCAAGTTCCTGCGGCACCACTCTCGCGGTGTTCAAATTTTGGCGCGGCGGCGCCGTCAACCTGCGCGCGGCGGCGATCGCCGCGGTCGGCTCCTTCATCGGATCAGCCGTCGGCGCTAAGACTGCGCTGATGCTAAGCGACCAGACGATCAAGACGATGCTCCTCATCATACTGCCTTGCGCGGCGGTGGTCATATTTCTCAAGAGAAACCTCGGCGACAGTGACGATTCCGCTCAAATGGGGCGCGACAAAGCCGCAGCGATCGCCTTTATGATCGGGCTGCTGATCGGGGGGTACGACGGCCTCTTCGGGCCGGGAACGGGGACCTTCGCGATAATGGCCTTCTCGTCTCTCATGAAGTTCGATCTCAAGACCGCCTCGGGAAACGCAAAAATACTTAACCTGGCCTCAAACTACGCCTCACTGATAACCTTCGCCTTCGCCGGCACGATAATGTACGGCGTGGCGATCCCGGCCGCGGTCTGCGGCATCGCCGGAAACTACCTCGGCGCCCACTGCGCGCTGACGAAAGGGGCGCGTTTCATCCGCCCGATGATGCTCGCCGTGCTGGCGCTGCTGCTGCTGAAGCTGCTGTGGGACATCCTCTCTTAAAAATACGTCCCGCGGCGCGTAAAATGCCGCGCACCTCAAAGATGCGCGGCATTTATCTCAATCTCTATCAGCAAAAATTATTTAAGGAAACACTACCTTCCGGGACGGCCCTCCACCGCCTCTTTGATCCTCTTCATCCCCTCTTCGATATAATCGTAAGAGCGGCAGTAGGCGAGGCGGATGTGCCCCTGCATTCCGAAGACTTCGCCGGGGACGGTCGATACTCCGGCCTCCTCGAGCAGCCATGAACAGAATTTAAATCCGTCCATGCCAAGCCGCGAAATGCGCGGAAAGGCGTAGAACGCCCCCGCGGGAGTGATCGCCTCAAAACCTTCGATGTCGTTCAGCCACTTCACGACCATGTCGCGGCGGCGCTTGTACTCCGATACCATCGCGGTCACGTCGCCGTCTGCGTTCGCAAAGGCCTCGACGACCCCCGCCTGAGCGAAGGAGTTGGCGCAGGTGGTGAGGTTTTGGTGGCATTTATTGACATAGGGACGCATCGACGCGGGAGCGACCACCCAGCCGATGCGCCAGCCGGTCATCGACCAGGTCTTGGAGGCGGCGGCTACGGTCACCGTGCGCTCTTCCATGCCGGGGAAGCTCGCGATACTCACATGCTCGCCGTCGTAGAGAAACTTCTCGTAGCATTCGTCGGAGATCACCCAGAGATCGTTCTCAATGGCGAAGACCGCGATCGCTTCAAGGTCTTTTCTTGTAAGCACCGCGCCGCTGGGGTTGTTCGGCGAATTGATCAGAATGGCCTTGGTCTTCGGCGAGAGGGCCTTTTTAAGCTCCTCCGCCTGGAGCCGGAAACCGTTTTCCATCCGCGTCGGCACGGGCACAAGCACCGCATTGGCAATGGCGATCTCGTCCGCGTAGGCCGAGAAGTAGGGCGCGGGAACGATCACCTCGTCGCCGGGCTCAAAGAGCGTGAGGAACGTCGCCGTGAGCGCCTCCATCGCGCCGTTCGTGATGACGACGTTTTTGTCGGCCTCGACATAATCCATGCCGTTCTCGCGGCGGTATTTGTCCGCGACGGCACAGCGAAGGTCATAGGCCCCAGCCATGTCGGTGTAGTGGACGTTGCCCTCATTGAGCGCCCTGATCGCCCTGTCCTTCGCGCATTTCGGCGAATCAAAATCCGGCCGTCCTATCTCCATGTGGACGATGCTTCTGCCCCCGCGCTCCAGCTCGTCGGCGCGCGTAAGAATCTCGCGGATGCCGCCGGACATACTGATCGAAGCCATGCGGCTGTTGGGAAATTTTACCTTCGTCGTCATCTTATTTGCCTCCTGAACATTTAATAAATTATTCCATTTATAGCGTTTCATAATATATTACATGACCTCATGAGACAAGGGCTTTTTTATCCGGCTTAATTTTTTTGCCTTTCAGGCAAGCCGCGCAAATAAGGATGCGAAAACACCGCGCGCCCGGCGGGACGAAGGCGCGCGGCGCGGGCGGGCGTTCAGCGCAGGAAATAATCCTTCATTATGTACCCCTCGCTGTTGACGACATGTTCATACAGGCAGTTATGGAGGGCCTTAGGGTCTCGGCGTTTGAGACAGTCTATGATGATAATGTGCTGGTTGATGGAGTTCTGGATATCGGCGAGCGACTGCGCGGAAAGGCGCTGAAAGCGCTTTATCTGCACATGGTAGCTCATCAGTATCGCGCCGATGCGCCTGTTCGTCGCGTACTTAGCGATCGTGAAATGGAGTCTGATATCGCTGTCGGCGACGCTTGAAAAGTCTATATGTTCGCCGTTCTTCACCCGCTTGCCGAGCTGCTCCCACTCGGCGGACATCTCCTTTATCTCCCCGTCGGGAATACGGTTGGCCGCGGAGAGCGCGGCAAAGGGTTCGAGCAGCTTCCTGATGTCATATATCTCACGCACGTCTTCGAGGGATATCTCGGAGACAAACGCGCCCTTGAGGGGAACTATCTTTATGTACCCGTCCTGTTCGAGAACACGCAGCGCCTCGCGGACCGGGGTGCGGCTCACGCCGATCTCATTGGCGAGAAAGGTCTCGGGAAGCGGTTCGCCCATCTTGAGCGCACAGGAGTCGATCCCCTCCCTTATCCAATCGTAAACCTTTATCCAGCTGGCCTTTTCATTCTTAGACGCCACTTCCATTCCCCCTGCTTGGTAAAGGTCCCGCGGCGATATCGCCGTTAAAGCAGCTGCCGCGCAAACCATCAGTTTTTTCTATTTTTAAAACAACTGTATACAGCAACTATACAACATTTTGCCTTTTTGTCCATAACTTCGCGTAAAAAACATCGCAATTTTTCTTCCAACTTTCTTGTTGACATTTATTTACGGCGATATTATCATCTTCGTCAAGATAGTTGTGTGGCTTTTGAAAAGTTTTTATTTAATTAAACAGATAGTGATATAGTATGTATTTTTTCATTGTATACAGATAGCGTACTCAATGCATTCCGCATTTTAGTTTTATCGCTGGGAGGAATCGGCAATGAAATATAGTATTCCATATGGAAATAGCTTTCTGGATTTCGATACTTACACAAACAGGGTCCTCTTCTCGGGAGAGATGACCGATGTCCCTCCTGTCACAGATATCAGAGCGGAATTATTCAGGTCGCTCGACGCTCCGATCGCATCAGAACCTCTCGCGGCGCTCGCGAAGGACAAAAAGAATATTCTCTTTCTCGTTGAGGACAATACGCGCGACACTCCGTTAACGAAGATACTGCCCGTCGTCATGGAATATCTCGATGCCGCGGGCGTTCCCCGCAGCGCCGTAAGCTTCATGACCGCCCCCGGTACGCACAGGCTTATGTCCGACAAAGAGGTGCGCGAGAAGCTCGGAGACTATATCGTCGATAATTTCACCGTCTACCAGCACGAGGCGTCAAACACGGACGAGCTGGCAGACCTCGGCGAGATCGAAGCCGGCGGCTACAAACTTCCCGTCCGCATCAACCGCCGCGCCTTGGAGGCCGACCTTCTCGTCGGCGTCGGCAACATCATCCCGCACAGCGACGCCGGTTTTTCCGGCGGAGCGAAGATCGTCCAGCCCGGGATCTGCGATTTTGTAACGACGCAGGCGACGCACCGGGGCGCCGGGCTCTGCCCTGACATCCCGCTCGGGATGCTTGAGGGCAATCCCTGCCGCATGGGCATCGACGCCGTCGGCGGCATCGCAAAGCTGGCTTTTATCGTCAACGTGGTGAAAAATTTCAGCGGCGAGATCGCGGGCTTTTTCTGCGGCGATTATTTAAAGGCGCACCGCGCGGGCGTGGAGCTCGCGAAAAGATCGTACAGCGTGGAGCTCGACGAACTTGCCGACGTCGTGGTCGTCAGCTCCTCTCCCGCCGATATGGATTACTGGCAGGGCATCAAAGGACTGACTTCCGCATATTTCGCGGTGAAGCCGGGCGGCGCCGTGATCCTAGCCGCGCCCTGTTACGAAGGACTTGTCCACAACCACCCGCTTTACGCCCATTGGCTCGCGCAGCCCACGGAAGCTCTTGTGGAGGCAATAAAGGGCGCCTCTCCTTACGACCTTGAAACGGACGTCATCTCCGCCGTAGTCGCGCTGGGCAGCCGGCGCGTGCTCGACAGGGCCGAGGTCTATATGATCAGCGACGGCCTCTCAAGGGAAGAGATAGAGAAGATGGACTATATTCCGGCGGCAAACGTGCAGGAGGCGCTCGACGCGGCGCTTGCGAAGAGGCCGCGGGCGACCCTCGGCATACTCCCGCTGGGCGGCATCTCCCTACCGATATTAACGAAAAAAACAGCATAGAGAAAGGCGGTACGAAATGTATTTAACAGATGAAGAGAAACGAATCCTTGACGGAGCCGAAGGCGCCGGAAAGCAGAAGGCCATGGAGATGCTTTACGCTCTCGGCCTCACCTTCGACGCGGAAAAGCTCATACCCGTCAAGCGCGCACATGTCGCGTTGAGCGGACAGGAGGGCGACACTTACTGGTGCGAGCTGCTGGTAAACGGCGGCGCCACCTGCGTTGTGCCACCGACGACAAACCCCTATTGGGACACGGCCTATCTGACGAAGTTCTTTGACGTGACGAAGGAGGAGCTCGACCTCGCAGACCGCACCGGCGACGCTTACCGCCGCATCGGCGCTAAGCTCACCTACCACTGCGCGCCCGGAGTCTGCTCCAACGTTCCCTTCTTCGGCGAACATGTGGCCTTCTCCGAGTCCAGCGCCACACCTTACGTCAACGGAGCCCTCGGCGCACGCTCAAACCGCGAGTCTTCGGTGAGCGCCCTCGCCGCCGCCGTCATCGGCAAGACACCTTACTACGGATACCATCTTGACGAGAACAGGTACGGAGATTTCCTCGTCGACGTGGACGCCGACCTTGAAAGCTGCTATGACTGGGGCATTCTCGGACACTGTCTGGGCAAGATCGCCGGCTACCGCATCCCAGTGCTCAGATTCAAGAAGGATATCAGGCCGACACAGGAAGACTTCCTCTATTTCGGCGCGGAGGCCGCGACAAGCGGCGCGGTCGCGATGTACCACATGGTTGGGATAACCCCCGAAGCCCCGACGATCGAGGCGGCTTTCGGCAACAGGAAAATCCCCGCGGCGGAATGCGTGCTCACCAACAAAGATCTCAAAGAGCGTGAAGACATGCTCACCCCCGCCACCGGCAAGATCAACCTCGTCATGCTCGGCTGCCCTCACTACACCTACAATCAGCTGCTCGACGTCGAAAAGCTGCTGGACGGCAGACACATCTGCAACGATACGGCCTTCTGGATCCTCGCGGAATCGGGAGCCGTCGAGCTCGCGGAACGTTCGCACCTGCGCCAGCGCCTTGAACTGCTCGGCGTGCGCATGGTCGGCGACACCTGCATCGACGAGCCGTGCTGGAAATCATTCGAAGGCGCTCTTGGAGTTACGGATTCGCCGAAGTGCGCCTATTACAGAGAACGCCGCGGACAGCCGTTCGCCATCCGCAGGCTTTCGCAGTGCATAGACGCGGCAGTAAAAGGGAGGCTCGACTAATGGCTGACAACATGAAGGTATACAAGTGCCGCTCGATAGTTCGCGGTTCCGGCGCGGGCGAGGCCGTGGTATCGAAGGACGCGATGTGCTTCTACCTTACCGACCCGACCACCGGCGTCGTCATTGAGAGAAATCACGCGATCGAGGGCAAAAGCATCGCCGGGAAAGTGCTGGTGCTACAGTCCGGCAAGGGCAGCTCCGTGGTCCAGGCGGACGGTTTCTATCAGTTGTGGGTGAGAAACAACCTGCCTGCGGCTATAATAATAAACGTACCCGAACCCGTCATCGTATCCTCCGCCGTCATGGTCGGCTCGACGATGGTCGACCGCCTTGAGAAGGACCCCTTCGAGGCGATCGAAGACGGCGATTATGTAGAGGTCGACGCCGACGCCCAGGAGGTGCGCGTTTGGAAGGGAGGAAAAGCAGCGGACTGATCTCATAGAGCGCAGCTTTTTAAATTATTCAGGCAAATACAAAAAACAGGGAGGACGTAATATGAAGAAACTTCTGGCAGCAGTTATGTTCATGGCTATCACGGCGGCGAGCGCGGCTTTCGCGGCGCCAGAGTACACGATCAAGGTCGGCTACATCGGCTCCGACACCCACCCGACGATGCAGGCGATGAAAGCATTCGCCAAGGATGTGGATACCGGTTCAAAAGGCAAGATCAAGGTAGAGCTCTACCCGAACGCGCAGCTCGGCGGCGACCGCGAGCTTTGCGAGGGCGTGCAGATGGGCACGATCCAGATGGCGATCCCCTCAACATCGGCTCTCGCCGGATTTGACAAGAGAATACAGGTCCTCGACCTGCCCTACCTCTTCACCACGAGAAAAGCGGCCTTTGACGCGGTAGACGGCGAGCTCGGACAGAAGCTCAACTCATACCTCGCGAAGAAGGGCTTTGAAGTCCTCGGCTATCAGGAAAACGGCTTCCGCCACGTGACCAACAGCAAGCGCCCCATCAAGAGCCCCGCTGACCTCAAGGGACTCAAGATCCGCACGATGGAGAACCCGATGCACATCGCCTTCTTCAAAGAACTCGGCGCCAACCCCACCCCGATGAGCTGGGGCGAGCTTTACACGGCACTGCAGCAGGGCACGGTAGACGCGCAGGAAAACCCCTACGCGATGATCGACGACGGCAAGTTCTACGAGGTGCAGAAATACGTCTCCGAGACGGGACATGTCTTCTCCTACGAGATACTCATCGCCAACAAGAAGTTTATGGATAAGCTCCCCGCCGATCTCCGCAAGGTAGTCGTCGACGCCGCCCACAAAGCCATCATGGCCCAGCGCGCCAGCCTTGAAAAAGAAGAGGCAGCTTTCAAGGCCAAGGTCACAAAGGCCGGACTGAAGGCGAACGAACTGACGCCGGAGCAGAAGAAGCCCTTCGTCGAAGCGACCAAAAAGGTTTACGCGCAGTTCGAGAAGGATCTCGGCAAGGAGATCATGGATATCGCAAGGAAGGTCCAGAAGTAATTCTTTCTCAGACCTTGAGCAATTATACGCGCGTCCCTTGCAAAAGGGACGCGCTTTATGCCACCACAGGAGGTTGTTGTTAGGATGACCGTCAAAAAGTTTTTTGATAATTTCGAGGAGTATTTCTGCGTCTGGACTATGGCCATTATGACCATTCTCGTCTTTATCCAGGTCGTTATGAGGTATGTCTTCTCTAATTCGCTCTCTTGGAGCGAGGAGTTAGCCCGTTTTATTTTCCTCTGGCTTTCCTGGATCGGCGCCAGTTATGCAGTAAAGGAGCGCAGTCATTTCCGCGTCGAGATGTTCGCCAATATGATAAAAGGAAGCTGCCGCAGGTTTTTTGAGTATTTTGTCCTGATCGTCTGGTTCGTTTTCAGTTTCATTCTCACATGGCTCGGCACAGAGCTGGTCATTTTTATTTATGATACGGGGCAGGCGTCCGCCGCGATGGATATCCCGATGACATGGCCCTACGCCTCGGTGCCGGTGGGCTGCGGACTGATGTGTATCCGCCTGATCGTTGAGATGTATAAGATTTATAAGGGCGAACCGGTCGGTTCGGAAAAGGGACAGGAAGAATTGGAGGAGATGATATAGATGGAGGCCGTTATTCTCTTCTCTCTGCTTATTGTAACGATCGGGCTCAGTATCCCGATCGGCATCACTCTCGGGCTTTCCACCGGCATCGCTATGTGGCTCACTTCGGATATCCCCATGGTGATGCTCGCGCAGAAGTCGGTGACGGGGCTCGATTCTTTCCCGCTGCTGGCGATCCCATTTTTCATCCTCGCGGGAGCGCTGATGTGCAACGGCGGTATTTCGCGCAGACTCGTCAATCTCGCGGAAAGCCTCGTCGGTTATATCACGGGCGGCCTCGCGATGGTGACGGTGCTCGCCTGTATGTTTTTCGCGGCGATCTCCGGCTCGGGGCCGGCGACGGTCTCGGCGATCGGCTCTTTTATGATCCCCTCGATGAAGGAGCGCAAGTATGACGCGGGTTTCGCGGCGGCGATCACCGCGGCGGCGGGTACGATCGGCGTCATCATCCCGCCTTCGATCCCCTTCGTCATCTATTGTATCGTCGCGCAGTGTTCGATCGGCGATATGTTTATCGCCGGCATAGTGCCGGGCGTTATGATCGGCGTCGCGTTGATGCTCGTCTGTTACTGCACGGCGAAGAAACGCCATTATGTGAGCGTTACGGAGCGTCCGAAGTTAGCCACGGTGTGGAAGGCCTTCAGAGAGGCTTTCTGGGCCCTTCTGGTGCCGGTAATAATTCTGGGCGGCATCTACGGCGGCATCTTCACGCCGACGGAGGCGGCGGTCGTCGCGGTCGTCTATTCGGTGGTCATCGGCAAGTTCGTCTATAAGGAGCTCGACGGCAAGACTTTATATGAGTGTCTGCGCACGACGGGCCTCATCAACGGGGCGACGGAGTTTATGATCGGCCTTTCGATGGCCTTCGCGAGCTATCTGGCGATGGCGCAGATACCGGCGCATATCGCCTCATGGATGACGAGCCTCGCGCACAGCCCCTTCATCCTGCTGATGGTGATAAACGTCTTTCTGCTGATAATCGGCTGTTTCGTGGACAACATCGCGGCGGTGATCATCCTCACGCCGATCCTGCTGCCGGTGGTGAAGGCGATCGGGATAGATCCGATACACTTCGGGCTGATAATCACGGTGAACCTGGCCTGCGGCTTCATCTCGCCGCCATACGGGATAAACCTCTTCGTCGCCTCCGCGATCTCGGGAGAGAGCATCGAGGATATCTCAAAGGCGATACTGCCGTCTTTCTTCGCCATGGTCGTATGCCTGCTGCTCTTTACCTATTTCCCCATCTTCTCTATGGGGCTGCTGAATGTGCTGAAATAAGAGGATTGCCGAGCGCCGCGCGTCCGGAGTTTGCCATATATTTCCGGACGCGCTCCGCGGCAGATCAAGAAAACTCGTCAGGATCATCAATTTTTCACAGCGGTTTATATTAAACGGCGAGCCGCGTTTGATGATGGTTTTATGAAATATGGATATAATTTCGACGATCAGTTTAAAGATATACGGAGGTCCAGTCGATATGAACTACAAAACACCACAGGAAATAGCAAAAAGCGCGGTCGCGGCCGCAATATCCAAGACCGGCCTGCCGCTCCTTCCGATGGCGCTGTTGGGATTTCTTGCCGGAGCCTATATCGCTATGGGCGGCTACTTTATGATCGTCGTGACACAGGACGCCGCCGCGTTTGCCGGCGTCGGCATCTCGAAATTCCTCGGCGGCGTCGCCTTCTCTCTGGGACTGTTTCTGGTGGTGGCCGCCGGAGGGGAACT
This sequence comes from Cloacibacillus evryensis DSM 19522, assembly GCF_000585335.1. Classification (NCBI taxonomy): domain Bacteria; kingdom Thermotogati; phylum Synergistota; class Synergistia; order Synergistales; family Synergistaceae; genus Cloacibacillus; species Cloacibacillus evryensis. Next base: position 809,755 of record NZ_KK073872.1, on the reverse strand, counting down.
CTTTACCGGCAACTGCCTGATGCCGATCGGGCTGCTGTCGCGAAAGATAACGTGCGGCGGCATGCTGCGCAACCTCGCCGTCGTATATCTCGCGAACTTCGCGGGAGCTCTCTTCTTCGCGCTGCTGATATTCAAAAGCGGCGTACTGACGAAGAGCTGCGCAGACTACGCGCTCTCCATCGCCGCCGCCAAGGTACAGATACCGCTTTTTCAGATGATCGTGCGCGGCGTGCTCTGCAACTGGTTCGTGGGGCTAGCCGTCTGGCTGACCTTCGGCGCGCTCGACATGTCCGGTAAATTTATCGCGCTTTTGATGCCGATAGCGGCCTTTGTCGCGATGGGGTTTGAACACTGTGTCGCGAATATGTTCTTCCTGCCGCTCGGAATGATGATCAAATCCGGGCTGACGGCGGAAGGGATTCCGAGTGCCGCGCAGGAACTTACGGCGTCCGCCGTCGCCGGCAACCTGCTCCCCGTTACCTTCGGCAACATCATCGGCGCCGCATTCTTTCTGGGGGCGATCTACTTTGTCATTTACAGGAGGGAACTCACAAAAGACTGATTCTCCCAACATATGATATTTTTGATAACTTATAGTATCTAGATTTTTAAACGACGGCTTTCCGCATCCTCCGCAAAAGACGTATTTGTTTTGTTTGCCTTTTTTAATAAACAACAACATTCACCCAAAATACCTTATTCAAGTTTTACGATGTTTTTCCAGTTTTTCTTTCATAAATACCTAAAATCTTCATATTTTATACATATTGACAACTATTTTACTTAATAATATTATGTTTCTTGAAAAGACAAGAAACACCGTCCATGCCGTTTGTCCCGGCTGAATATTTTATTTTCTATGTATCGTAGCGAAAGGTGGTACATACTAATGTTGTATACCATTTGAATATATCCTCGTAGATAAAAATCATAACGGCCTATCAGAAAGAAAGCGGAGGTGCTATACAGTATGACGATAAAAAAATTCCTCGACAACTTTGAGGAGTATTTCTGCGTTTGGACAATGGCGATAATGACGCTGCTGGTCTTTGTGCAGGTGGTAATGCGCTATGTGTTCTCCAACTCTCTCTCGTGGAGCGAGGAGATGGCCCGTTTCATCTTCCTCTGGCTGTCGTGGATCGGCGCGAGCTACGCGGTGAAGGAGCGCAGCCACTTTCGCGTCGAAATGTTCGCGAATATGATACCGGGCGCCGCGCGCCGGTACTTCGAATACTTCGTGCTGATCGTCTGGTTCGTTTTCAGCTTCATCCTTGCCTGGATAGGCACGGAACTGGTCATCTTCATCGCCGATACCGGCCAGCGTTCGGCGGCGATGGAGCTGCCGATGACCTGGCCCTACGCCTCGGTCCCCATCGGCTGCCTGCTGATGTGCGTCAGACTCCTCATAGAAATGTACAAACTATGGAAAGGCGAGCCGCTCGGCCCGCAAAACGACAATATTGAGGAGGTATGCTGATGGAAGCCGTAATAGTTTTCTCCATTCTCATTGTAACGATAGCGCTGAGCATTCCGATCGGAATAACCCTCGGGCTGGCGACCGGGCTCGCGATGTGGCTCACCTCGGATATACCGATGCTGATGCTCGCGCAAAAGTCGGTGACGGGGCTAGATTCTTTCCCACTGCTGGCGATCCCCTTCTTCATCCTCGCGGGGGCGCTGATGTGCAACGGCGGCATTTCGCGCCGCCTCGTCAACCTCGCGGAGAGCCTCGTCGGCTTCATCACCGGCGGCCTCGCGATGGTGACGGTGCTCGCCTGCATGTTCTTCGCGGCGATCTCCGGCTCGGGGCCGGCGACGGTCTCGGCGATCGGCTCTTTCATGATCCCCTCGATGAAGGAACGCAAATATGACGCGGGTTTCGCGGCGGCGATCACCGCGGCGGCGGGTACGATCGGCGTCATCATCCCACCGTCTATCCCCTTCGTCATCTACTGCGTCGTCGCGCAGTGCTCGATCGGCGACATGTTCATCGCGGGAATAATCCCCGGGCTCATAATCGGCTTCGCGTTGATGATCGTCTGCTACGGCACCGCGAAAAAGCGGCATTACGTCAGCCTCGCGGAGCGCCCGAAGCTGTCCGTCGTCGGGAAGGCCTTCATCGACGCTATCTGGGCGCTGATGGTGCCGGTCATCATCTTGGGCGGCATCTACGGCGGCATCTTCACGCCGACGGAGGCGGCGGTCGTCGCGGTCGTCTATTCGATACTGATCGGTAAATTCGTTTATAAGGAGCTGGACGGCAAGTCCCTCTATGAATGCCTGCGAGTATCGGGGCTCATCAACGGCGCGACGGAATTCATGATCGGCCTTTCGATGGCCTTCGCGAGCTACCTGACGATGGCGCAGATACCCATGCATGTCGCGGAGTGGCTGACGAACTTTTCGCACAATCCGTTCATGCTGCTGATGATCATCAACATCTTCCTGCTGATAATCGGCTGCTTCGTGGACAACATCGCGGCGGTGATCATCCTCACGCCGATCCTGCTGCCGGTGGTAAAGACGATCGGCATAGACCCGATACACTTCGGGCTGATAATCACCGTCAACCTCGCCTGCGGCTTCATCTCGCCGCCATACGGGATAAACCTCTTCGTCGCCTCCGCGATCTCGGGAGAGAGTATAGAAAACATCTCAAAATCCATACTCCCCTCCTTCCTCGCGATGGTCGCCTGCCTGCTGCTGTTCACCTATTTCCCGATCTTCTCTCTGGGACTGCTGCAATGGCTGAGGTAAATTTCTTTCTTTAACCGGGTTTGAGCTTGAGATAGAAACGCGTTCTCCAATGGGCAGAACGCGTCTTTCATATGTCGGCATTATGTGCTATGCTGTCCAAACTCTTAAATAGAGGAGAAATGACAAAATGACAATCACCGAAATAACAAAAAGAGACGAAGCTGCGATACAGAGAGTATCCTTTATCTGGGAAAAGTCGGTGCGCGCCACGCACCTGTTTCTCACCGAGGACGACATGCTGGACATTTCAAAAGATGTCGATGATGCGCTGGCCTCCGTGCCGACCCTGCTGACGGCGGAGAATGAGAACTCCGAGCCCGTCGCATTCATGGGAATAGACGGCGACCGGCTGGAGATGCTCTTCCTCCTGCCGGAGGAGCGGGGGCGGGGCCTCGGCGAAAAGCTTCTGCGTCACGCGATCGACAAATACTCCGTCAGCCGGCTCTGCGTCAACGAGCAGAACACCTCGGCATTCGGATTCTACGAACACATGGGGTTTAAGGTATATAAGCGCACTGAGCGCGACGAGCAGGGGCACCCCTTCCCGCTGCTCTATATGAAGCTGAAATAAGCAGGCTGAGAATTTCTTGAAAGAAAACAAATACGACGACGGCGTATTTTTTGAAAAATACGCGGGAATGAAACGTTCCCAGGAGGGGCTGGCCGGCTCCGGCGAATGGGAGACGCTGAAGAAGCTGCTGCCGGATTTCAAAGGAAAGCGACTCCTCGACCTTGGCTGCGGCTACGGCTGGCATTGCATCTACGCGATGGAACAGGGCGCGGCCGCGGCCACAGGGATAGACATCTCCGAAAAGATGCTCTCCGTGGCGAGGGAGAAGACGCGCTGTCCTGAGGTAACATACATGTGCATGGCACTGGAGGATATGGATTTCCCCGCGGGCTCCTTCGACATCGTCCTGAGCTCGCTGGCCCTGCATTACGTCGAGTCATTCGACGAGATCGCAAAAAAGGTGAACCGTTTCCTCAGCGACGAAGGGTATTTCATCTTTTCAGCGGAACATCCGATATTTACTGCGGAGGGTTCGCAGGACTGGTATCGCGACGGCGCGGGCAATATCCTGCACTTCCCCGTCGACAACTACTTTTACGAAGGTATGCGCCGCGCGCGCTTTCTCGGAGAAGAGGTCGTCAAATATCACAAAACGCTGACCACCTATATCGACGGGCTGCTGACGAACGGCTTTGAACTGCTGCGCGTAGCCGAGCCGCAGCCGCCTGAACGGATGCTCTGCATCGAGGGCATGAAAGACGAAATGCGCCGCCCGATGATGCTCATCGCGGCGGCAAGAAAGAAACTCTCCCTTAGAAACGGCCAATGATCGTCCGCCTTCGTTAGGAAAAATTATTTCACAGACGACAAAAAATATTCCGTCTTAAGTTGTTCACAGTATGCCGAACATCCCTAAGACGGAATTTTTTATATACGATACGCTTTTACGATTCTTACCGAGTTATTCCTCGTTCATACGGCTTACGGCCGGATATGCCACACCCTCTTTCATTACGAAAGAGCAATCGCGAAGAGCATGCGGGTCCTTCATCAGGTCGCGCCCCCAACCCGCAATGTCTGCAAGTTTGCCAGGCTCGATCGTACCGACCTTATCGTCTATCTCGCATATCTCGGCGTTCGTTTTTGTCGCTGCCCGGAGTATACGGAAAGGGTCCATGCCATTTGTATGCCAGGCATAATACTCCCAGCCGCTTTCGTAATTATTGTGAACGGCGACCATATCCGTGCCATAGCCAAGCTTTATTTTACTGTTGATAATAATTTCGCGCCCCTCCTGGAGCTGACGCTGGTAGAAACGAAGCTTTCTCCGGTATTCTTCGCTCTTCAGCGCAAGGCTCTCCTCATCGGGATGGATGGCATCTTCGTATGGCATAAAGGTCGGTACAAGATATGTGCCGCTATTCTCAAACATTGACGCTGTTTCTTTATCCATCAACGAACCATGTTCAATGCCGGTGATTCCATAATTGATAAGCTTTTTCATCAGACGCGGCCCATAGGCATGCGCCGTCGCGGATATCTTTACCTCTTTAGCGGTGTCGAATATCGCCTTAAACTCCTCGTCATTCAACTGAATGTCGTCCGGGTCGTCATTTGGAGTGGCAAAACCGCCGGTGGCCATTATTTTCAAAAAATCAGCTCCCATTTTTTTCTCACGGCGTACGGCGCCAGTGAAAAAATCCGCGCCGTTTCCACAGGTTGGGTATTGGCTGATCAGATAGTCGGAAAGATACGGATTGGTACGTACCACCTGCGTCATATCGCCATGGCTTCCTGGCGTGCAGAGGAAATGGGAAGAGACCACCAGGCGCGCGCCCTCCACATAGCCCTCTTCTATAGCTCTTTTTACATCTAGCTCATATGCTTCGCTCCACCAGCCAAGCGACCTTACCGTTGTAAAACCGGAATACAGGCATCTTTTAGCGCATGTCGCCACCGCCAGCGTCCTGTAACCGTCAGAATTATAAAGCGTGTCGCGATAGACATCCTTCCAATGAAAGTATTGCGTGTGCATATGTGCGTCAATCATGCCTGGGGTTACCGTCAGAGCGGAAAGATCAATGGTTTCAGTACCTTCCGGGCATTCAAGGCAATGCCCTACGGCTTTAATTTTTCTCCCCTCTATAAGGATCTCCATATTTTCCTGAAAACATGGCTTGATCCCGTCATATAATTTTCCACATTTGATTTTGGTGTATTTCTGTTCCATAGCACTGCCTCCTGTTTTTCACAATAAAGCCCGCTTTTCAGCCTTGTTCTAAAAAGCTAAAAAGCAGGCAGATCTACTAGAGATTATCGGCCGCACACGCGCCGGTTTTAGGCTGCGTACAGAGAGAACCGACTAAAAGAACTATTATCGATATGGGGAGCGCAACATAGATTGTCTGTACTCCGTAGGGATACTTGAGTACTTCCCAAATAACTGTCGCAAAAGTACCGCATACCATCGAGGCGATGCCGCCGAACTTGGTAACCTTTGGCCACACAAGTACGCTGACGACAGCGGGAGTTATCGCGCAGCCGGAAATCGTGTAAGACATATACTGAACGGCAAGTATACTGGGATAGAATTGAAGAATAACATACGCCAGTACGCCGGCTCCGGCTATAAACAACCTTGTCGCCCACATCTGTTCCCTTTCCGATGCATGCGGGTTTATTACCTTAGTATATATATCAACTGTAAAGTTTGACGATGCGGAAAGAAGGAAGGAGTCGGCGGTTGTGATTATGAACGCCGATGCCGCAGACAACAACAGGCCGCCCCAGAATACTGGGAGCAAAGACGCTGTCGCGATCAGGGATTGTCCTGCCGCGATATTGCTTCCGAAATACAGCCGTCCGATAAACGAAATACATGCGATCAGCGGCATTACCACAAGCGACGCCGCAAGACAGCCTATCAAGCCGGCACGTGCCGTTTTCAGATCTTTTGCCGCATTTATCCTCTGATAAAAATTTTGGTCTCCAATGGTGAGGAACGTCAGCGGCAAATAGGCTCCGAGCCATCCCCAGAACGACTGGCCCCCCAGGAAACTGAGCTGATCTGCCGTGGCCGTAGCTCTTACCCACTCAATTCCGCCGACCTTGGAAAGAAGCATCGGAACAGCGGCGCCAATGCCGATCAGCATCAAAAAAGCGCTCATGGCATCCGTCGTAGCTACTGTTTTCAGACCGCCTGAGTATGCCAGTATTATGACGATAACCGCGCATATTATCGTACAAGACGTAATCGGAAGCCCCGTAGTGGTATTCAAGACAAACCCAAGCCCACGATATTGGAAAGAAACTATGGATATGAATGATATTGCAATGATAGCTGCCGCTATAGTACGCGCCGTACTGCCAAACTTTTTTTCTAGCAGCTCCGCTATTGTATAACAGCCGCTCTCTCTTATTTTTTCACTCAACAGATAGAGGACTGACAGGCTGAATATGGGAGGAAGCATAAAACAGATTCCTGGCCATATACCGAAATTATACGCAAGCGAGTTTCCGCCTCCGGTCACAGTTCCGCCACCGAGGTACGTGGCAAAGATCGTACCTATAATGACTATCTTTCCAAGACTGCGCCCCGCAAGCAGAAAATCTTCTTTTGATTCATTTCCCGCTTTTTTTGCTTTGTTGTAAAAATATCCTCCCACAGCGATCATTGCCAACATATAAGCTATAACAACCCACAACATAGCTGGAACATACTGCAATTCGTGCATAAAAGACCCTCCTCAGATATATTATAAATAATTATAGAAAGAATCCCGCAGAATACGTTCTGCCCCATACCTCCTTTTGTGAACACATTATAGAATATATTCGGTGAACGTATTATGCCAACGAAGATTCTAGCTTAATATAAAAGACAAGTCAATATTTTTTTTGAAATTTTCACCTCTTCAAGTATATTCCGAGAAATATATATAATTCTAATCATAAAAATATGATAGTATTGCTGTATGAAGTCTACAGGCAAAAAACATAGCTAATTCGTGTCTTCATAAAGGGAGTTATACCGTTGTATATTCGCAGCAATAAACGTAAGCTTCAAGCCATAGAGACAAAAAACAGGATATTTGATATAGCGCATACAATGTTCCGTGAGCGGGGATTTTATAACGTTACGGTCGAAGAGATCGCCGATGCCGCCAATATTTCCGTGGGGGCGCTCTACCATCATTTTAAAAATAAATACGAACTTTTGACGGCATGGCATGACAGACTAGACGAACAATATGCAAAATATTACATAAACATAAAAAATGATCCCCATTTTGCAAATGCCACGGCGCCAGAGATCATCAAGGAAATGCTTTTATACATACAGGAAACTTGTATCAATTACGGGACGGAATATATCAGTGTGATATATTCTTATTTGCTTTCCAATACCGAGTTCGCAACAATCATGACAGACATGGGGCGCGAGTATTACAAGATTATGACTGAGCTCATGGAGAAAGGACAGGACGAGGGAACGATCAGGAAAGACATCCCGGTCGCACAACTTGTACACGACCTGACGATAGTCAGCCGCGGCTGCCTTACCGATTGGGCGATAGAGCATTCGAATAAGCGTATGCGAGATTTTTCAAAATCAGTTTTAGACAGCTTCCTGCGCGGGATTGCCGCATAGAATTCCTTACAAAAGCTGCCCGCTCCATGTAAAATCGGAGCCGCTTCATACTGCGGCTCCGATAATTTTAGATCTTTTGCTTTATTGATTCGCTTAGAACAGTCCGGTGACCTTTCCCTGCGCGTCGACGTCGATGCTGCAGGCGGCGGGGCGTTTCGGCAGACCGGGCATCGTCATGATGGCTCCCGTGATGGGAATGATGAAGCCCGCTCCGGCCGAGAGGCGCACTTCGCGCACCGTAAGCTTGAATCCGGTCGGACGGCCTTTTTTGCTCGCGTCGTCGGAGATCGAAGCCTGCGTCTTCGCCATGCAGATGAGCAGTCCGTCTTTGCCGAGTTCGTGGATTTTCTTAAGGTCTTTTTCGGCTTTGTCTGTGAACACTACGCCGTCGGCTCCGTATATCTTCGTCGCGATGGTCTCGATCTTCTCTTTCGGCGAGAGTTTTTCGTCGTAGAGGTAGTGGAAGCTGTTTTCTTTATCGCAGGCTTTGATGACCGCTTCGGCCATTTCGATGCCGCCCTCGCCGCCCTTCGCCCAGATGTCGGACTCCACGACGGGCACGCCGAGCTTCGCGCATTTTTCCTGGATGAATTTGAGTTCTTCCTCTGTGTCAGTGGGGAAGGCGTTAAGGGCAACGACTACCGGCAGGCCGAAGGAGAGCATGTTTTCGACATGCTTCTCAAGGTTCGGGATGCCCGCTTCAAGGGCCGCCATGTTGACTTTGCCGAGATCCTCTTTCGCCACGCCTCCGTGCATTTTGAGGGCGCGAATGGTCGCCACGATGACGACGGCGTTCGGCTTGAGCCCCGCGAGACGGCATTTGATGTCGAGGAATTTTTCCGCGCCGAGGTCGGCGGCGAAGCCAGCCTCGGTGACGAAGTAGTCGGCGAGTTTCAGGCCGTATTTTGTCGCCATGATGCTGTTGCAGCCGTGGGCGATGTTCGCGAAGGGGCCGCCGTGGATGAAGGCGGGGACGTGCTCAAGGGTCTGCACGAGGTTCGGCTTGATGGCGTCTTTGAGGAGCATCGCCATCGCGCCCTGGGCTTCCAGTTCTTTGGCGGTCACGGGTTTGTCATCGTAGGTATAGGCCGCGATGATGTTGCCGAGACGCTCTTTCAGGTCTTCTATGCCGGTCGACAGGCAGAGGATGGCCATTACCTCCGAGGCGACTGTGATGTCGAAGCCGTCCTGGCGCGGCACGCCGTCTGGCTTGCCGCCGAGGCCGATGACGACGTTGCGAAGCGCGCGGTCGTTCATGTCAAGAACGCGCTTGAATACGATCTTGCGCGGGTCGATGTTGAGCGGGTTGCCCTGCTGGACAGAGTTGTCTACCATCGCGGAGAGAAGGTTGTTCGCCGAGGTGATGGCGTGGAAGTCGCCCGTGAAGTGAATGTTGATATCCTCCATCGGCACGACCTGGCTGTAACCGCCGCCGGCGGCTCCGCCCTTCACTCCGAATACCGGGCCGAGAGAGGGCTCGCGGAGCGCCAGAGTGACCTTTTTGCCGAGTTTGGCAAGCGCCTGCGCAAGTCCGACCGACGTCGTAGTCTTGCCCTCCCCCGCAGGAGTCGGGGTTATAGCCGTGACAAGAATAAGCTTGCCGTCCTTGTTGTCCTTGACCTTATTCCAAAGGTCAAAGGATACCTTCGCCTTATACTTGCCGTAGAGCTCAAGATCGTCCGCGTCGATGTCGAGCTTTTTCGCAACTTCTGCGATGGGCTCCATTTTAGCCTGCTGCGCTATCTCAATGTCGCTAAGAAAAGCCATTTTTGACCACTCCTGTTTTTTCTTAAATTCATGTTTTGCCCGCATAAAACTAAGACCGCCGTTCCGCGGCAACATTAGTATATTTTATACTATTTCGCAGAAATATTTAACCGTCCGGCCGCTATTTAAGCACTTTCCCGTCAATTATCAGTCAAAATTCCCCTATATTTTCTCAACCGAGCAGGTGTGTCTCTATTATCTGGTTCATATCGAAATGACGGACTCTCAGGGAATGGCGTATGACCTCTTCCAGCGCCGCCAACGGCAGCGGCCCGACAAACTCCGCGTCGGCGATTCCGACGCCGTAGCTGTCGGCGAGCGACTTGACGAGGTCATATACTACGGGGATGGGAGTCTTTTCAAAGTTGGTCAGGTTCATCGAGACCTGCACCAGCCCTCTGTCTTCCAACGCAAGCCCTATCGCGCGGCAGAAGCGCAGGCCGCCGGTCGAAAACCGCATGCGCTTCGCGATCGCTTTGGCTATTTCGAGGTCGTCCGTGCGCAGGTTCACGTTATACGCGACAAGCGGGAAGCGGACGCCGGTGACGGTCACCCCGGATTTTGGAATAAAGGCAAACGGCCCTTCGTCCTGACGCCACTCTTCATCCCGCATCTTTTCCGGCAGAGCCTCGTATTGCCCCTTGCGTATATCGACAAGGTTCTGGCGCGACGGTTTAGTGGCGGCATCCTCGTAGTAATAGACTGGGACGCCGAGCCCGCCGAGGAATTTTCCATAGCGCCGGGCGATGTTGAGAGCCTCGTCTTTTTCCACGCTGCGCACGGGAACGAAGGGGACTACGTCGACGGAGCCCTGGCGCGGGTGGCTGCCGTGGTGCCCCGCCATGTCGATCTCTTCGACCTTCAGCCGTCCCCGAATATTTTAGGATATAAGTTTCTCTGGTGATAAAATGTAGAAAAATGTCCATGAGAGAGATGATGATAATGTCTAAAGAAATATTCGGTAAGGCACAGAGTCATATAACAGAGAGAGCCGGCGAGATGGCCGCCTTCAGCGACTACCTCGCGGCACACCCTGAACTGTCGGAAGCGGAGTACGAAACGAGCCGCCTGATGACGGAAAAGCTCCGCGCCGCCGGTTTCGAGGTGGAGTACCCATACCTTGGCCTGCCGACCGCGTTCATGGCGAAAAAGAAGAACGGCGCGGATAAACCCGTCGTCGCGGTGATGGTCGAGTATGACGCGCTGCCGGAGATCGGTCACGCCTGCGGCCACAACCTGCACGGCACGATGGCGCTCTACGCTGGTATGGCCGTCGGTGAGGCGATGGGAGACGTCGCCGGCGAACTGCGCGTCATCGGCACGCCGGCGGAGGAGACGGACGGCGCGAAGATACGTATGGCCGGCGAGGGAGTTTTTGACGACGTCGACTTCGCAGTCATGTTCCACTCCTTCGCGGGCGAGAGCTTCGCCGACTATCGTTCGCTCGGCATCGACGGCTTCGACTTCGCCTTCACGGGGCAGACCTCGCACTCCGCCGCCTCCCCGTGGCGCGGCAGGAGCGCGCAGAGCGGGATGCTGCTCTTCATCGACGCGCTGAACATGCTGCGCATCCACATGCACGACTACTGCCGACTCGCCGCCTATATCACGGAGGTCAAGGGCGCGGTGAACATCATCCCCGACCGCGCCGTCTGCCGCGTGGAAGCGCGCGCGCCGAGACAGGACATCCAGAGGGAGCTGACCGCCGCCGTGCTGGAATGCGCGCGCGGCGCGGCGACAGCGACGCGCACCGAGGTCAGTTGGGAAAACTTTGAGGGCAGCTTCGCGCCGATGCTGCCGAACCTCACGGCGGAAAAACTCGCCGAAGAGACAATGGCCGAATACGGCGTCATCTGCACCAACGGACATCCGGCGACCGGCTCCACCGACGTCGGCAACGTCTCCTACCGCTGTCCCGCGATCCAGCCCGAGTTCGCGATCACGACGCGGAACCTCGACCTCCACACGCGGGAATTCGCCGCGGCGACGACATCGGAAGAGGGGCACGAAGCGCTGGTCCGGGGAGCACGCATCATCGCCGACATCTGCCTCAAAGTATTTACGGACGAAGAGCTGAGAAAGAAGATCAAGGCCGAGTTTGAGGCGGCGAAAAAATAACCTTTGCAATCAAGCATACGCCGCATGTCCGCCTTGTGTATTTTCGTTTTTATTGTCAATAAACAGAAAAAATATCACATACTCCTTTCCTGTGTGATATTATCTGCCGCGGAGCTAATTGTACATTTGCCCCGCCTGGCGGTAAAACTTGAGTATACGGCGGACGATATGACATGGACGGCGTCAAAGGCACTGTGACCGCCCCAGCGGTGATCGTCAAAACCAGCGCCGGCATTGGCTCGCTCGCGCTTCGCAGGAAAAAATAATATAAACGTATAACGATCGGCGCGGCGGAGATTTGATTCCCGCCGCGCCGACTTGTCGTTTGGATAATTTTTCGTTAAAGTTTTCGGGCCGCTGTGAACACCGCTGCTAAGCGGACACTACCCGGCAGCGGATCCGGCTGAATCCGTGAGGAATAGCCATCCGCCTGACTGTCGAGAGCGGCGTTAGCGGCGGGATACGGAAAGCGCATGGCGGAGCGCGCTTATCAGCGGTTCGCCAGCTCGAATACGAGCGACATCGAGACGGCGACTTTTATCACGCCGGGGGAAAGCTGCGTCGCGGGCGCCGCGGCAGCGTTCATCGCGTCGCCCGCAAACCCCTTCATCATGCGCGGCTGCGGCGCCGCGCCGGCGGAGCCGATACTCGCGCTGATCAGCGCGCCGAGCCTGCGCCCGCCAGCGGAGGCGACGGCCGCGGCGCGCCCTTTTGCGTCCTCAACGGCGGCCGCGAGCAGGCCGCGCTCGATCTCTTCCCTGTTCTGAAGGCCGAATGATACGTCGTTTATCATAGCGGAACATTTTTCGGCGCTGCCGTCAATAACAGCGCCAAGGCCCGCCATATTCCGCACCGTCACCGTGAACACGGCGGAGGCGGCATAGCCCTTCTGCACGCGTTTCTCGCGTACCATCTCGTAATTCGGCGCAAGCTCGTAGCCGGACGTTTTGACGTCTTTCGCGGCGATGCGCAGCGACGCGATGTATTTATTGAGTTTGTCTATCCTTGACGCAAGCGCCGCGCGCGTATCCGCGGCAGTTTTGCCGTATTCCGTCAGCGAGAGCGAAACGACCGCCATGTCCGGCTCGGACTCCTGCGACGCGTACCCGGTAACGGAGATCGAGTCGCGCGTCTGTTCCGCACAGAGCGCCGCCCCCGCTCCGAAAAGTACCATCAGCCCCGCCGCGGCAAGGGCCGCCATAAGTTTGCCTGAATGTTTCATTGTGATTTCTCCCTTCATACATATATATATTGCAACGCCGCGCGGCCCTTAGGCCGTTCTCGCGTTCAGAGCGTCGCTGAATGCCTTAGCCGCCTTTTGTACCTCTTCCAGCATCGATTCGAATTTGTTTTCAAAATCAGCCGCCGGGCCCGCTATGCCGAACTGCGCTATCAACTCGCCGTTAGCCGTCAGGATGGGGACGCTGACTCCCGACGTCTGATTCTGGAGCTCCTTCGTACTGAAGGCGTAGCCGTCGCGGCGTATCTTCGCGACCTCTTCCCGCAGGCGCTGTTCGTCGATGATCGTATTCGGCGCGACCTGGACCTTGTTGTCATTGATGACCTTCTCCCTGATATCGTCGGGCGCGAAGGCCAGCAAAATTTTTCCGGTCGCTCCGGCATATATGGGAAAGCGCATTCCCGGGTAGGCCGCGTATTGCAGCAGCGTCGGCGGCGTTTTTGTAAATATGCAGTGCCCCTCGAGCTTATCCAGGACGGAGATCAGCGCCGTCTGCCCCGTCGCGGAAACCAGCCGGTCCATCAACGGCCTCGCCACGTCCAAAAAATGGCGGTAGAACGAATCGGTGTTATATAAAAACAGAAACCGCAGCCCAATGTTATAACGTTCGGTCTCCGTATTCTGAGCGACCCAGCTGCGCTGCTGCAAATTTTGCAGCACCCTGTGGATCGTCGATTTTGATATATTGGATTGCTTTTCCAACTCCCTTATACTCATTTCTTCCTTTGACGCGGCCAGTATCTCCAGCAGCGTTACCGCCTTGTCTATTGCGGACATCTCCATGCCTTTCACCGTCCCGAACATATTGGCAAGGCCATTTTTCAGCCTTGATAAATTATCATACCATATTACCGGTTTTCCTTAAAAAGTACCCGCGCGCACTTTTAAATTGTCTCCCGTAAAATCTTGACAGGCAAAAAAAATAATGATACCATCATTGTAAGCAAATCAGGACAAAGTGTCCCATTTTTATCACAACATAACATCAAACAGAATTACAAATTTTGATAATCGGAGGTTTTTCACTTGACACACTTTTTAAAAGATAAAAGAGTTCTCGTCACGGCGGGGTCGGATGGGATAGGCAAGGCCATCGCGGCCGCCTTTTACGGGAGCGGCGCGCGCGTGCATATCTGCGGGCGCACGGCGGAGAAACTGGAGCGGTGCCGCGAGGAGATGCCGGGACTGACATATTCCGTGGCGGACGTCGCCAGCTATGAAGATGTGGAGAAGCTCTTCGGCGATATAAAGGCCGGAATGGGCGGGCTTGATTTCCTTGTAAACAACGCTGGGATCGCGGGGCCGACGGGCCGCGTCGATGAGGTGACGCCGGAGGAGTGGGCGCATACGATGAAGACAAATATCGACAGCCAGTTCTTCTGCACGAAGCTCGCCGCGCCGCTTCTGATCGCGGCGGGGGGCGGCGCGATCATCAATCTGGGTTCCACCGCCAGCCTCTTCGCCTATCCGCACCGGACCCCCTACGCGGCATCAAAATGGGCGACGATCGGTTTTACGAAATCAGTCGCGCTGGAGCTGGGAGAATTTAAGATCAGGGTCAACGCCATCTGTCCCGGCTGCGTCGAGGGGCCGCGCATCGAGGGCGTGATCGCGCGCGAAGCGGCCAAGCTCGGACTGACGCCGCAGGAGGTCCGTGAGGGTTATCTCGGTCAAACCGCTCTGCGCACCTTTATCAAAGCGCAGGACATCGCCGATATGTGCGTTTACCTCTGCTCGCCGTCCGGTGAAAAAATCAGCGGGCAATCGCTGGCAATAGACGGTTTTACGGAAAACTGTCACAGCTGAGAGGGGGGCGGGCAAGGTGAGGCTCACGGAACGTGAAAATTCCATATTGCGCGGGGCGGAGGGCGAGGGCGCGGCTCTTGCCATGGAGATACTCGCCGGCATCGGCGAAGCGATGGAGGCCGACGTATTCGTGCCGGTCGCGCGCGCCCATGTCTCTCTGAGCAATCAGGAGGCCGACCTGTGGTTCGCGGAGAAGATGCTCGCCGGCGGCAGCCGGGCCCGCATCTGCGCGACGGTCAATCCCGGTTTCGACATAGATTATTTCGGCGGCGGGGGCTTTGCCTCCGACAGGGACGTCAAGCTGACGGAGCGCTGCCGCGCCGCCTATAAAGAGATGGGCTTTATCCTGAACTTTACCTGCACGCCCTATCTGGACGGCAATCTGCCACGGCTCGGCGAGAACGTCGCCTTTTCGGAATCGAGCGCGACAGCCTTCGTCAATTCCGTCGTCGGCGCGCGGTCTAATCCGGAGTCGGCGCAGAGCGCGCTCTGTTCCGCGATCGTCGGGCTCACGCCGCGTTACGGGCTGCTGCTCGAAGAGAACAGAAGGGCCTCCGTATATGTGAACGTCGAACGGGAGATCGCGGACGAATTTGATTTTTCCCTCCTCGGCTGGGCCGCTGCGAAGAAGATCGGCCGCGATGTGCCGCTGTTCAGGGGCGTCTTCCGCGCGAGCACGGAGGGATTGATCAATCTGGGCGCGGAGTTGAATACCGCCGGGCGCGTCCCGCTGTTCCACGTGGAGGGCGTGACGCCCGAGGCGGAGTTTGCCCGTCGCGGCACGGGGACGATACGCGAGCTGACAGTGACGGATAGGGAGCTGGCCGAGGCGGAGGAAAAGCTTCTCGGCACAGCCGCCGGCGCGGAGGGCGTCATTCTTGGCTGCCCCCATTACTCGCTTTCGCAGATATGCCTCGTTCACCGGCGCCTTGCCGGCAGAAAGGCAGGGATCCCGGTCTGGATACTCACCTCCGCCGCTGTGGCCGCGCAGATTTCGCGCCTGCCGATGGGAAAAGATCTGAAAGAGAGCAACGTGACGGTCATCGGCGATACCTGCGTCGACCAGCCCTGCTGGGGATTTCTGAGGGGAAAGCGCCTGCTCACCGATTCGCCTAAATGCTGCTACTATACGGCGCGGCGCGAACTGAATTTTTCCGTGATGCCGCTCGCGCGCTGTCTTGACGCGGCTCTCGGGAAGGAGGCTGAATGCAATGCCGGATAAAGAATACGGCTGCCGCGGGATCGCCGCGGGAGCGGCCGGCGGTGAGCTTTTAATTTCGGCCGACGACATCTGCTTTTACATGTGCGACCCGAAGACGGGACGGATCATTGAAGACGGGCACTCACTCAACGGCGTCGACGTCTCGGGTAAGATCCTCGTCTTCCCCGGAGGCAAGGGCAGCTCCTCGGTGCAGCTCGACGGCCTTTATCAGCTGATGCTGAACGGAAAGAGCCCGGGGGGAATGATCGTCGAGTACGCAGACACGATCCTCGTCACCTGCGCCATTCTGATGAAGATCCCGCTTGTCGACCGGCTGCCGGGAGAATTTTATGAAAACGCCGCCGACGGCGTCTTATGCAGGCTCGACGCGGATAAGGGAACGGTCGCTCTTTCAGACTGATTCTTCGGGAGGGATTTCCTTGAAAGAAAATTACAGCTACGCGGGCAGATCATATCCTATCAACGACGCCGTCTATAAGACGACCGGCGAGATGATATATGCCTCGGACATCAGACTGCCGGGGATGCTCTATCTGGAGCTGGCGTGCAGCACGCACCCGCACGCGAGGATACGCGCCGTCGATTCACGCGCGGCGCGCCGGCTGCGGGGAGTAGTCGAGGTATTCTCCTACGAGAATTCTCCGCATAAGAGGTACAACAACTGCCGCAAGACGCCGCTCCAGCAGGGCGTGCCCGAGGACAAGCTGCTCTACACGGACCGCGCGCGCTATGTCGGCGACGTCGTCGCTGGCGTCCTCGCCGAGAGCAGGGAGGCGGCGGAAGAGGGAGCGCGCCGGCTCGTCATCGATTACGAAGACCTGCCGGCGGCGGTCTCCATGAGCGAAAGCACGGCTCCGGACGCCTGCCCCGTACATGACGGCGGCAACATCCTCTGCAATGTTGATTTCTCCTGCGGCGGCGGCACGGAAGCGGGGCTGACGGAGAGCGGCCGCTGCCGGTCGTCGCTCTCGTCGCAGCAGATGAACCATATAACTATGGAAACCCACGCTTATCTGGCCGACTATAGAAACGGCGAGCTGACGATATGGACGCCGACGCAGGGTATTTACGGCGTCAGGACCGTCGTCTGCGACCTCTTCGGCCTCCCCTACAATATGGTGCGGGTCGTCAAGGTGCCGATGGGAGGCTCCTTTGGCGGCAAACAGGAGTTTATATACGAGCCTCACGCCGCCTACGCGGCGCTGCAGAGCGGACGGCCGGTGAGGCTGCATCTGAGCCGGCGGCAGGCCATCGTCTCCACCACTTGCCGGCCCTCGCTGGAAACGGCGATCGAAATGGGCTTCACCAAAGAGGGGCGGATCACGGAATGCCATGTGCTCAACGACGCCAATGCCGGAGCTTACGCGGGAAACGCGGTCAACCTTGAGGATACGATGAAGGCAAAAATGACAAGGAGCTATAAGTTTCCCTCCTTCCATTTCAAGGGACGAGCGATCTATACGAACACGCCGATCGGCGGCGGCATGCGCGGCTGGGGCGCTCCCGAGATGGTCACGCCGCTCGAGATATTCCTCAACGCCGCCGCGCGCAGGCTGGGGCTCGACCCCGTCGAGCTGCGGCTGCGCAACACCTACGACCCCGGCGACAGTGAGATCGCGCACGGCCTCTCCCTCGGCAACTGCCGCGGAAAAGACTGCCTGACGATCGGAGCAAAAGAGTTCTCCTGGGACGAGCGTCGGAAGCGCCCCCGTGAGAAGGGGCGCCTGCGCCGAGGCATCGGCGTCGCCTACGGCGGCTATCAGAACGGCTTTTATCCGCGCCCCAGCAACCTCTCCGTGATGACGATAAAGATGAACGAGGACGGCTCCGTCTGTCTGCAGACATCGGTGCACGAGGTCGGCTGCGGCACGGTGCGCTCGCTGCAGATAATCGCCGCGGAGATATTGTCCGTCGCTCCCGACAAGATATATGTCACAGAAGGCGACACGAAATACACGCAGTTCGACCTCGGCTCATACGGCAGCCGCACGACCTTCATCGCCGGCGAGTGCGCGCGGCGCGCCGCCCTCGCCCTGAAGGATTCGCTGCTGAAAGCCGCGGCCTCGCTGCTCGGGCTGCCGGAGACGGAGCTTGAGCTGCGCGATGAATACGTCATCTCCGCGTCACACCCGGAGGTAAAGATGAGTTACGCCGAGGCCGCCTCCCGGGCGCTGATGGAAAAAGGCGTCGCCCTCTACGACGCGGTGGAATGGAAGGGCGTCTCCAACCCCGGCTCCTTCGTCGCGAACTTCGCGGAGGCGGAGGTGGATACCCTCACCGGCATGGTAAGGGTGACCGACTTCCTCTCCGTCAACGACGTAGGCTTCGCGCTGAACCGGCAGATGGTGGAAAACCAGGTGCGCGGCGGCATCCAGATGGCCGCGGGCTACGCTCTCTGCGAGGACGTCGCCGTGGACGCCGCGGGAAATCCAAAAAACGACCGGCTGAGCCGCTATCACACGCTCAACAGCGCCGACATGCCGCGGGTACGGGTCGTGCTCGTCGAAGAGGGCGGCGACGAGGGGCCCTTCGGCGCGAAGACGATCGGCGAAGTCTGCACGATCGCGGGGACCGCCGCCATCGCGAGCGCCGTGAGCGACGCGCTGGGCAAGGAGATAACGGCGCTGCCGCTGACGCCAGAGAGGATAGTCAAATGGATAACGACGGAGGGGGTTCCCGATGATGATCAGCTTTGAACTCAACCATAAAAAATACAGGATGAACGTCGATCCCACAAAACGGCTCGTCGATTTCCTGCGCGACGAGATGGGGCTGACAGGGACGAAGGAGGGCTGCGGCGAGGGCGAATGCGGAGCCTGCACCGTCATTCTCGACAAAAAAGCGGTCCACGCCTGTCTCGTCCTCACGGGGCAGATAAACAAAAAAAGCCTTCTCACGGTCGAAGGACTGGCTCAAAACGGAGAGCCGTCGCCGCTGCAAAAGGCGTTTATAAAGCACGGTGCCGTCCAGTGCGGCTACTGCACGCCCGGCATGCTGATGTCGGCCTCGGCGCTGCTCATGGAAAACCCGCGCCCCACGGAGGCGGAGGTGCGGCTGGCGCTGGCGGGCAACATCTGCCGCTGCGGCGACTACAGCGCCATCGTCGACGCGGTCCTCGATGCGGCGGAAGCGGAGGCACGGCGATGAAGGCCGCGAAGATGCTCTCTCCCGCAAACCTCGCGGAATTGACGGCGGCGCTGCCCAGGATGACTGAAAAAAGCAAGGTCGTTGCCGGGGGCACGGACCTCGTCGTCGCCATCAAAGAGGGCCGCGCGCGCCCCGACTTGCTGCTGAATGTGCTCGACGTTAAAGAGATGCGCGCCGTCTTAAAAAAAGCAGACGCGCTGGAGATAGGGGCGGCGGTCCCCTTCGGCGAGATAGCTTCCGCGGAGGCGGTGCGCCGGTACTTCCCCGCGCTTGCCGACGCCGCGGCGCACGTCGGCTCAAAACAGATACGCAACCGCGGCACGATCGGCGGCAACATCGGCAGCGTCTCCCCGGCGGGAGATATGCTTCCCGTGCTGCTGCTCTACGGCGCGAGCCTGCGCGTCGCCCACGCCTCGGGAGAGATCACGGAACGTCCCTTCGCCTCGATGATAGAAAAAGGCAGACTGCTCCCGCCCTCCGGCGGCCAGGTCATCGTCTCCGTTTTGCTGCCGCTGCCGCCCGCCGGCAGTGCCAGCGCCTTCGTCAAACTGGGCTCGCGCACGGAGGTCACGATCGCCAGGCTCAGCATCGCCATGTCAGCGAATTTTGACGCGGACGGGCGGATAGCCTCTCCCACCGTCACGCTCGGAGCGCTGGCAAAGGCCCCGATCTTTGCGAGAGAGGCGATGACGGCGATAGCAGGAAACTATCCCGACGAGGCGGCATCAGCACGGCTTGCCGCGGCCCTCGCGCGCGAGGTGGACGAGGCTATCCCGGGGCGCGCCTCGCAGCCCTACAAGCGCCATGCGATCAGAGGCGCGGCCGCGGACGTCTTTGAAAAAATCATCTCGCGGCGCGCGGGAGCGCCCGGCACGGCTTCATAGACACAACATCTTCTCTATTAATGAAATAACAAAACAATAAAAATCGGAGGCGTATTACAATGGAAATTATACTCACAGGCAACGATCTGACAGTGGAAAAGGTCTGGGCGATCGCGGTCGAAGGGGCCCGGGCGGAGATAAGCCGCGAGGCCGAGGCAAAACTCGAAGCGGCAAGAACGCTCGTCTATGACCTTGCCCGCGACGAAACGCCGGTCTACGGCTTCAACAGGGGCGTCGGCTGGAACAAAGACCGCAAAATCGAGGCCGACCAGATAGACGACTTCAACCGCAAACTCATCTATTCCCATTCTCTGGGTATCGCGCCCGAGGCTTCAGAAGCCGAGGTGCGCGCGGTGATGGCCGTCAGGCTGAATTGCCTGCTTCAGGGAAACACCGGGATACAGCCCGCGATCGCGCGCCGTTACGCGGAATTTCTCAACGCGGGCATCCATCCCGTCATCCCCGAAAGGGGCTCCGTCGGCGAAGCGGACATCACGCTGCTCTCACACATCGGGCTCGCGATGATCGGCGAGGGCGACGTCAACTATAAGGGACGCCGCATTTCTTCCGCTGAGGCCCACAAACTGGCGGGGCTCGAGCCGGTAAAGCTCGGGCCGAAGGACGGACTGGCGATCGTATGCAGCAACTCCTTCTCCGCGGGGCAGGCGGCGCTGGCGCTCAAAGAGCTGAAAGACCTCGCGGACACGGGCGAGATAGTATCCGCCCTCGCGCTCGAAGGCTTGAACGGAAACACCTCGCCGCTTGACCCATCGGCTCTGGCGGCCCGCAAATACAGGGGACAGCAGTACAGCGCGGAACGCATCCGCAAATACCTCGAGGGCAGCTACATCTATCAGCCCGACCCGCGGCGGCCGCTCCAGGACCCGCTCTGCTACCGCGGCGCGGCGCATATAAACGGCACGCTGCGCGACGCGGTCCGCTACGCGGAGGAGGCGCTGCTGACACAGATAAACAGCACCGACGACAACCCCTGCGTCCTCACGGAGGAAAGGCGCATGATCTCCGTCTCCAACTTCGAGGTGACTTCGCTCAGCACCGCCTTTGAACTGCTGGCCATCGTCCTCTCGCACGTATCGCGCGCCTCCTGCTACCGCATGATCAAGCTCGCGAATCCCGAACTTACCGGACTGCCGCGCTTCCTCAGCCATGACGGCGGGGCCTCGCACTGCTTCGGCACCATCCAGAAGACCTTCACGATGATGGACACAGAGATCCGTCTGCTCTCCAACCCCTGCTCCGTGGACTACATGGCGCTGGCGGGCGCGATCGAGGACCACGCCAACAACACGCCGCTCGTCGTACAAAAGCTGAGAAAAGCGATCGACAACATGAAGTACATCTACGGCATGGAGATGATGCACGCCTGCCAGGCGGTGGAGCTGCGCAAGCGCGGGCAGGAGCTTGAGCTGGGCAGAGGCACGAAAATCGCCTTCAGCGAGTTCCGTAAAGAACTCAAACTCTACGAAAGCGACCGGCCGCTCTCGCCCGACATCCGCAAGGCCTACGAGTTCATCGACGGCGGCGTCCTGCTTAAAGAGGTCAGGGATAAATTCCTGTAAAAACAGCCGGAGAAAAAGTTTAAAGAACAACGCAATATATCTATACCAAACAAAATAACCCATGCCGTCAGAGGAATGACATTATCTTTCGTGAAAAGGCATGGGTTATATCCATAGAAGGACACGCCGGTCCGTATTTGCAGTTATGCTACAATATCGGCAGCCTCTCCGTGAATCGCGCCTGTTGTCGGCGGCGCGGATGGTGAGAGTAGGCACGATGGAGGTAGGATAAATGATCAAATCATGGACCGGCGCGTTTAAGTGCGCACTGCTGTTTGCAGCCGCGTTTTTTTGCGTTGCCGGCAGCGCGGAGGCGGCATGGGTCAATTCGGACATCGCCGATTTCCCCGCCGGCGCTAAGGCGCCCTCATACCGCGACGACTTTCACCGCGCGGTGAACTACGAATGGCTCTCAACGGCTAAGATACAAAAGGGAGAAATGCTCGTCGGCTCCTTTTCAGAGAGAGAGGACGAGGTGGAGACGCAGGGAAAGAAACTGCTAAGGGACCGTTCTCTGAAAAGCCACGAGGCGGCGCTGGTGCAGAAGTTCCACGGCATGCTGCGCGACTGGAAGAGCCGCGGCCGCCTCGGGATGGAGCCGGTGCTGCCGTATATCAAACGCATCGAGGCGATCCGTGACCTGGACGGGCTGACTTCCTACCTGACCGACGTCCGCGATCCCCACTTCGGCTCCGTACTCTTCGACATCTGCGTAACGCCCGACAACAAAGACGCTACTAATAATACGGTGGCGATCGCCCCGACGGGGCTGCTGCTGATGGATGCCGACGAGTACCGCGCGAAGGAGCTCAGCGATTCGGCCAAACGCCGCAAAGCGGCGAACGATATTTTTATCGTCAAGCTGCTGCAAAAGGCCGGCTACGACAAGGCCCGCGCCGAGGCGATGAACGACGGCCTCTTCCGCGTCGAAAAAAAGCTGGCCGCGCAGGCGATGGGGCGGAAGGAGCTCTATTCGCCCGCGGCGCAGGCCGCCCTCTACAACGTGCGCACGAAGGAAGAGCTCGCCAAGGCTTCGACAAGGTTCCCGCTCACCGCGGCGGTCGATTCGCTGGGCTCCGGCGGCAGCCGCGAGTTCGTCCTCATGCAGCCGAAATGGCTAGCTTCCCTGAACGACCTCTACCGCCCGGAGAATCTTGAGGATATAAAGAGCTACCTCATCATCAGTACGCTGTTTTCAACAGCAAACCTGCTGGACCGCGAGACGCGCGGCTGGTCCGTGGAACGCGGAAACGCCATAATGGGCAGCAGCGGCGCGGTCCCCGACGAAAAGTACGCCTACGGAATGGTTTCGGCCTATCTCGGAGAACCGCTCGGCAGGTTATACGCAGAAAGATACGCCGACCCCAAGACGAAGGCCCGGATAGAAGGGTTTATTGCGAAGGTGGTCGGGTACTACCGGAACATGCTGCACGGCGAGAGCTGGCTGACGGAGAGCACGCGAAACAAGGCTGTGATCAAGCTCGACAATCTTACGGTGCGCGTCTCCCACCCTGACAAGTGGGAGGATTTTTCAGCGTTGGACTTTAAGGATACGAAAGAGGGCGGCAATCTCGTGGAAGCCGTCGCCGCCATTGCCGACTTCAAGCGCCTGCGCGACATCAAGCTGGTGAACACGAAGGTGGACAGGAGCAAGTGGGACGTCACGCCGCAAACGGTCAACGCCTACTATTCAGGCTCTGACAACTCGATCAACATCCCCGCCGGCATTCTTGGCGGCGTCTTCTATTCGCCCGCCGGAGGCGAGGAGGAATTGCTCGGAGCTATCGGCATGGTGATCGGGCACGAGATAACGCACGCCTTCGACACAAACGGCTCGCAGTACGATGAGAAGGGCAACTTCGTCAATTGGTGGACGGAGGCGGACCGCGAAGCCTTTGACGAACGCGCAAAGAAAATCAGCGACTACTTCTCGACGATCGAGGTGCTGCCCGGCGTGAAGGCCGACGGCGAACTGGTGATCAGCGAGGCGATCGCCGACCTCGGCGGCATCTCTTGCGTGACGGCGATCGGCCGCGAAGTGCCGGGATTCGATTTCGCGAAATTTTTCAAGGCCTACGCCCGGCTGTGGCGTAGCCGCAAGACCAAGGAGGCGGAGGAATACTATCTAAAAATGGACATCCACCCGCTTTCTTATCTGCGCACGAATGTAAACGTCCAGCAGATGCCGGAATTCTACGCCGCCTTCGATGTGAAGCCCGGGGACGGCATGTACCTCGCGCCGGAGAAGAGGATCGCCCTCTGGTAGGATAGCCCGCGCCGGCTGATTTCGCCCTGCGGCGGCATATATTGCAAATGAGCCTCCGCCTGACGATGGCGGAGGCTCGTTTCATAAAAAATTATCCGTTTTTTTACCCTCCGAGGTAGGCGCTGACGACGCGCGGATCTCTCAGGAGTTCATCTCCCGGCCCCTGAAGGGTGATCTCGCCGACTTCCAGAACGTAGGCGTAATCGGCGATCTTGAGCGCGGCAAAGGCGTTTTGCTCGACGAGCAGGACCGTTTTGCCCTCCTTGTTTATCTGTTCGATGATGTTGAAGACCTCTTCGACAAGGATCGGCGCGAGTCCCATCGACGGTTCGTCGAACATTATCAGTTCCGGGTCGCTCATCAGCGCGCGCCCGACGGCCAGCATCTGCTGTTCGCCGCCGGAGAGGGTGCCTCCCTTCTGCCATGAGCGTTCGCGCAGGCGCGGGAAGAGCGTGAAGGCGCGTTCTATGCCCGCAGCTTCCTCGTCTTTATTCTTGCAGCTGTAGCCGCCGAGCTTGAGGTTCTCAAGCACCGTGAGGTGCGGGAATATCCGGCGTCCCTCGGGGCAGAGGGCGATGCCGCGCTCGAGGACGTGCTCCGGCTGGAGTCCCATCAGGTGTTTTTCTTTCCAGGTGACGCTGCCGCTCTTGTTTCTCACAAGGCCGGCGATCGCGCGCAGCGTGCTGCTCTTGCCCGCGCCGTTCGCGCCGATAAGGGTGACTATTTTCCCGATCGGCACGTCAAGGGATATTCCGCGCAGCGCCTGTATGCCGCCGTAATTTACCGAAAGATTTTCGACCTTAAGCATGGTCAGATTCCTCCCCCTCGCACGGACGCCCGCCGGAGGCCGCCCTGCGGGCGGGGCTTTCTCCGGCGCGGGCCGCGTCTTTGCCGAGATATGCCTCGATGACCTTCGGGTTTGAGCGGATATCCGCCGGAGTGCCCTCGGCGATGAGCTGTCCGTAGTCAAGCACGCGTATCCATTCGGAGACGCCCATGACGACCTTCATGTCGTGCTCGATCATCAATATCGTAACGTCGAATTTATCGCGGATGCTTCTGATAAAGTCCATCAGATCCTGGCTTTCCTGCGGGTTCATGCCCGCGGCAGGTTCGTCGAGGAGCAGCAGCTTCGGGTTCGTCGCGAGGGCGCGCGCTATCTCCAGACGACGCTGCGCGCCGTAGGGCAGTCCCGTGGCGACCTCGCCCGCGAGCTTGTCCAGCCCCACCGCCTCGAGCAGCTCCATCGAACGCCCGCGTATCTCGCGCTCTTCGCGGAGGAAGAGCGGCAGATAGAGCGGCGCGCTCCACCACGGAGCCCGCTGGCGCACCCAGCAGGCGGTCATGACGTTTTGCAGCACGGTGCCGCCGGTAAAGAGGCGGATGTTCTGAAAGGTGCGCGCGACGCCGCTCTTGCAGACGATGTGCGGCTCCAGCGGCGTGATGTCGCAGCCGTCAAAGATGACGCGCCCCGACGTCGGCTTGTAAAAACCGGTGATTATATTGAAGCAGGTGGTCTTTCCCGCGCCGTTCGGACCGATGAGGCTCGTTATCGAGCCGCGCTCGACCTCTATGGTGAAGCCGCTGACGGCGGTGAGGCCGCCGAATTTTATCATGACGTCCTCAGTCTTCAGTATCGTATCAGCCATTGGCGCGCGCCCCCTTTCCCCGGAAGATACGCTTCGCTAAGCGCGCGGCGCTGTCCCAGCTGAATTCGTAGCCTCCGATTATTCCCTCGCGGCGGTAGAGGATGATGAAGAGCAAAAGCAGCGAGAAGATCAGCATTCGCATACCGGGGACCCCCGCAAACTCCCACGAGAAGATCGTTATTGAGTCCTCGACGAAACGCAGCCACTCAAGCAGCACGGTGATGACCACCGTGCCTATGAGCGAGCCGGTTATCGAGCCGAGGCCGCCGACGACGACGAACATCAGGATGTTGAAGGTGAGCTGGAAGTTGAACATCTTCGGGTCTATCGTGGTGATGAGGCTGCCCATCAGAGCGCCGCCGACACCGGCGAAGAAAGCGCCGATGACAAAGGATATCGTCTTGGTGCGGAAGGTATTTATGCCCATCGCCTTCGCCGCGACCTCGTCGTCGCGCACGGCGCGCAGGGTGTTGCCGAAGTTGCTCGACAGCAGCTTGACGATCACATAAAAGGTCAGTACGCACCAGAAATAGTTCCAGCCGAGGTTGGCGTAGGCCGGGATGCCTTTCAGCCCCAGCGCGCCGTTTGTGACCGGCGTCATGTTCGTGAAGAGGACGCGGATTATCTCGCCGAAGCCGAGCGTCGCGATGCCGAGATAGTCGCCGCCGAGCTTGAGACAGGGAAGCGCCATCAGCAGGCCGACGAGGGCCGCGACGAGTCCGCCGGCGACGACGGCGATGAAGAAGGGGGCGTGCATCACGGAGAAGGGCCACATCATCGGTTCGAGGATGTACATCATCTCCTTCTGCGCCGCCGGCAGGATGAGGATCGCCGTCACGTAGGCGCCGATCGCCATGAAGCCCGCGTGGGCGAGGGAGAACATGCCGGTAAAGCCGTAGATGAGGTTGAGGCTGATCGCGAGGATCGCGTTGACGGCGATCAGGTTCAGCACCTGGATCTTGTAGCCGTCGAGGCTGTCCTGCGCCCACCAGAGGAAGAGGGCGAGGAGTCCGAGGCAGATGACGTTGAGCGTAAGTTTGGTCGAATTTTTCATCATATCTTATCCTCCAGCTTCTCACCCATCAGGCCGGTCGGTTTGTAGAAGAGTATCAGTATGAGCAGGACGAAGGCGAAAGCGTCGCGGTAGCCGGAGAGCGCCGGGAAAAAGGCGACGAGCATGATCTCCATGAATCCCA
This sequence comes from Cloacibacillus evryensis DSM 19522, assembly GCF_000585335.1. Classification (NCBI taxonomy): domain Bacteria; kingdom Thermotogati; phylum Synergistota; class Synergistia; order Synergistales; family Synergistaceae; genus Cloacibacillus; species Cloacibacillus evryensis. Next base: position 782,961 of record NZ_KK073872.1, on the reverse strand, counting down.
GCAGCAGGCCGCCGATCATCGCCCCCTGCACGGAGCCGATGCCGCCGAGGACCGCCGCGATAAATGCCTTGAGGCCGGGAAATATTCCCATGAACGGATGTATCTGAGGATAACGCAGCGCCCACATGATGCCGGCGCAGGCCGCGAGCGCCGAACCGATGGCGAAGGTCAGCGCGATGATGCGGTCCACCTTGACGCCCATGAGACGCGTGGTCTCTATGTCGCGCGAGATCGCGCGCATCGCCAGCCCCGGTTTTGTGCGGTAGAGCATCCAGAGCAGGGCGCCCACCAGGACGAAGGAGATTATCGGGACGAATATGGCGAGCGGCAAAATGCGGACGTTGCCAAGCGTCATGACCCGGACGAGCGGCTCGAAGCGCGGCATCGGCTTCGGGACACCCGTGAAGATGACGAGGCAGAGGTTTTCAATGAAAAATGAGACGCCGATCGCCGATATAAGGGCCGATATGCGCGGGGCGTTGCGCAGCGGCTGGTAGGCGACGCGGTCGATCATAACGCCGAAGACCGCGGTGGCGAGGATCGAGAGCAGCACCGCCGGTATCCACGGCAGATGCATCACAGTGATGGCAAGAAAGACGAAATAGGTGCTGATCATAAAGATGTCGCCGTGGGCGAAATTTATGAGCCGCAGGATGCCGTAGACCATCGTATAGCCGATGGCGATAAGGCCGTAAAGGCTGCCCAGCATAAGCGCGTTGAAGAAATGCTGGACCATCATGTCAGAAGTCATGTTTTTCCCCTCTTACTTATCCTCCCGTTGTCAGAAAGGCATTTTTTATTTTGGATTTCAGAAAAGCCGGAGCAGAGCGGCGGCGCAGAGGCGCAAACCACCAAGCGGCTTGATTCGGGACCGCGAGGGCCGCCGTCCGCCCTTTAAAGGGCGGACGCGGCCATAATATCTTTTGCTGCCAAGCGTGCGGAAATGTTTACCACGCGGCAGTCCGAATCAAGTCGCGACGCGGGCCGCGCGCCTGCGCCGCTGATCAACTGTCTATTTAGGGTTGACGATCGCGTGGAAGACCTGCTTGCCCTTTTCGATCTTGATGATGCCGACAGACTTCTCGGCGTCATGCGTCTTGTTGATCGTCGTCGTTCCCGTTACGCCGGGCATATCCTTAGTTGAGGCGATGGCCGCGGTGATCTTCGCGGGATCGGTGCTCTTCGCGCTCTTGATCGCGTTGTAGATGAGCAGGTAGGCGTCATAGCCGCATCCGGTGAGGGCCGCTGGGTCTTTGCCGGGGAATGCCTTCCGCCACTGCGCCGTGAACTGCTTCTGGATGGGGCTCATAAGTTTCTCTGCCATGTTGGGCGAATAGGCGAATGTCGTGTAGCTGAAGCCCTCGACCGAATCTCCGCCGATCTTGACCATCTCGGGGTTGTCCATCGCGTCGCCGCCGAGGATGCTGAACTTCGCGCCGAGCTCGCGCGCCTGGCGCATGATGATCGCGCCCTCCGCGAAGTTGGCGGGGATGTAGAGGACGTCGGGCTTCTTGCTGATGATCTCAGTCAGCTGAGCCGTGAAGTCCTGGTCGCCCTTCTGGTAGTTCATCACGGAGACGATCTTGCCGCCGTTCTTCGTGAAGTTCTGCTTGAAGAAGTTGCCGAGGCCTACGCTGTAGTCTTCGGTGACTTCGATGAGCATCGCGGCGCTCTTCGCCTTCAGCTCCTTAAGCGCGTAGTCCGCGGCGCCGGCGCCCTGGAAGGGGTCGATGAAGCAGACGCGGAAGACGTACTTCTTGCCCTGCGTTACGAGCGGGTTCGTGCAGGAGGTGCCGACCATCGGGATTCCGGCCTTCTCCGCCACTTCGCCGCCGGCCATCGCGAGCGACGAGCCGTAGGTTCCGATTATCGCCCTCACCTTATCCTTCTCGATCAGACGCTTTACGGCGTTCGCCGATTCGACCTTGTCGCTCTTGTTGTCGACGACGACAAGTTCGATCTTTTTGCCGTCCACAGTCGGGTACTGCTGGTGAGCGAGTTTGACTCCGTCAAGTTCAAGCTGGCCGCCGATGGCGTTTCCGCCCGTAATGGGAAGATATACTCCTATCTTCACCGTCTCCGCCGCCATCGCCATTCCGGCCATGACGAGCACCAATGAAAAAGCCACTGCCACACTCTTGGTTAACTTCATTCCACTACACCTCTTCTTTATGACTTTGTTGAAATGAACACTGAATGCATTATATCGTAAAATTAATCAAATATCAGCCGCGAATTCTGACTCCAGGCAATATTTTTTTTAATTTTTCGGGGTCGGCAGCCTCTTTTTCAAGGAATTTCCCGTCGAGGCATCCCGACGGCTTAAAACACTGCACCACCCAATGCCGGTCGTCGCCGAGCTGGGCGCGTATCGCCGGCATGTCGTCGGGACCGTGGAGCGCCGGCACGAAGGTCGTGCGGAACTCATATGAGGCGGCGGACTCCTTTATTATCCCGACAGATTCCGTTATCTTCGCGATGTCGACCGGCACTCCCGTGAGCTTCGCGTATGACTCGGCGTCAAGCGGCGCTTTGACATCCATCGCGACGTGTTCCACCAGCCCATCCCGGATAAGGCCACGCAGCAGCTCCGGGTTCGTCCCGTTAGTGTCGAGTTTGACGGATAACCCCAGCGCTTTGAGCTCCTCCAAGAGCGGGCGCAGCCCCGGCCACAGCGTCGGCTCTCCACCGCTTATGACGACTCCGTCAAGGAATTTCGCGCGCCGCTTTATGTCGAAGATTATCTTTTCAATAGACAGCTCGCCGGCGCGCGCCGTCACCAGTTCTCCGTTATGGCACCAGGGGCAGCGGAAGTTGCAGCCGCAGGTGAAGATCACCGCCGCGACATGGCCCTCCCAGTCTAAAAAAGAGGCGGGGAGATATCCCCCCGCCCTCGTATCCGCTGTCTTTTCCATCTCTTACGCGGGCATTTCGACAGGACGGCGCGCGCGGTCTTTAAGTTCGCCGCGTTTTCCGGCGTTCCACGACGAAGTGCGCGTGAAGTATCCCGTGACGCGCGTGATGCCGTCGACATCCTCCGAACCGCACAACTCGCAGTGGTCCGAGAGGCCGCGTTCCATATGGCTGCATTCGTTGCAGATCGTGAACTCCGGGCTGAAGGCGACCTGCGCGTTCTCCGTATGCCGGAATGTTTTCATTACGAAGGAGGCCAGCGCCTTCGGATCGGGCTTGTGCTCGCCCATCCAGACGTGCGTGATCGCGCCCGCCTTGATCATCGGATGGAGCTCTCCCTCGCGCGTCACCTTGTCGATCGGGTCCTGCACGAGCTTGTAATTGAGGTGCGTGCTGTTCGTGTAGTAGATCTCGCCGCTCTCAAAGTTCCCCTTGATGTAGTTCTTCGCGATTTCGGGATAGGCGCGCAGGTCGAGCTTCGCGAAACGCAGCGCCGTGCTCTCGGCCGGCGTCTGCTCGAGCACGATCTTGAGGCCGTACCGCTCGGATAGCTGCTGGCATTTGAGATCCATATACTGGATGACGGCGCGCCCGAGGGTCTCCGCCTCCTCGCTCTCGTGGAGCTGGGCCCCCGTCATCGCCTGCACCATCTCGTTGAGTCCGAGGATGCCGATGAGGTGGCTCGCCTTGCGCATACGCAGATAAGGCTCGTCGTCGTGCGAAACGCAGAGCGCCGCGAGCGGCCCCTTCACTCCGAGGTCAAGGATGTTCTTTATAAAGGCGCGCTTCTGGAGGTGCGCCTTCGCGGCGAGCTCCATCTCTTCGTCGATGATGTCAAAGAGCATGCCGTCGTCCCCGTTCGCCTTATAGGCGGCGCGCGGCAGGTTCAGCGTGATGTTCTGCAGCGCGCAGTAGCGCATCTTCCATGGATGCTTCGCCTCGTTGAGGTCCTCCGGCGTCAGCTCGAAGGAGAGGCGGCAGCACTCGGAGAGCTTCGCGACTCCGCCGCGGTCAAACACGTAATAGGTGTTGCCCTTCTCCGAAGATAGGCGGCAGGCGTGGTCAAGACACTCCTCCCAGCCCTCTTCCTTAAAGAAGTAATCGGTGATGTGCAGCAGCGGTTTCGGGAAGAAGAAGGGCTGGCCGCGGCTGTCGCCCCTCATGTAGACGTCGAAGAGCGCCCGGAGGAACATCTTCGATTCCTTGTCGTATTCGGAGTAGGTTTTGCCGGTAAACTTGCCGCCCGGCCCGATCGCCGGCACGTCGCGGAAGTGGTTCGGTATCTCGTAGTAGAGGTTCACGTCGGTAAAGGCCACCTGGCCGCCCCGGCCGCCCGCAAGCTGGTTGAACTCGAAGATCAGCTGCTGCGCGAGCTGGAGGTATTTGTCGTAATCCCAGCCGACCGTGTAGGGGGCGAAGTACATATTCACGGCGTCCCAGCCGATGGCGCCCGCAAAATGGTTCTGCAACACCGAGGTCATCTTCAGCATGTGCGCGAGGAGGACGTCGGCGTGCTTGGCGGGGTTGGAAACGCTCGTTATTGAAGGAATATTGAGGCCGTAGCGCGCCGTATAGGCGACGCTCTGCCCCGAACAGTAGGGGCGGTTCACCATGCCGAGGTCGTGAAGGTGGATGTCGCCCTTGAGGTGCGCGTCGGCGACGTCCTTTGAAAAGACCTTCGTCAGCGCGTACTCCTTTAGCACCATCTCCGCGATCGAAAGGTTGATCGATTCCGGATTATGGCTCGTATTGCTGTTTTCCTTGTTCTTATTGAACATCATCGTCTCGAGATCGTGCACGGGAAGGCCGATGCGTGAATGGTCGGCGAGCTTGGCTTCGAGGCCGCGCTGGAAAAGCTTGACGTTGACCATTTCGCGGATGATCGAGGTGGTGACGTTCGAGCGTCCGTACTTCAAAAGGTCGTCCTCTACCTCGAGGGCGATCCCCTCAGCGGTGGCGGGGTCCGTTCCCGCCTCTATAATAAGCGCGTCGCGTATCCTGCTCGCGTCCCAGGGGGAACGTTCCTCCTGAGCCAGCGCGTCGACCATAAGGGCAAGATCGGTCGATTCTCCCTTATTTTCAAATAAATGTCCCTGTCTGCCGAAATTATTCATAAGTTCCTCAACCATTGCGGTGTGCCTCCTTGTCATCCAAAAGCCTCGCTATTTCGTTCGTGAAGCTCGATACATCGGTGAACTCTCTGTAAACCGAAGCAAATCGCACGTAGGCGACCTTGTTTATCCCGCGCAGCTCTTCCGCCGCCATCTCTCCAAGCCTCGTCGTCGATACCTCGCCCTGCCCCGAAGCGCGCACCCGCTCCTCGATGCGGGCGGCGGCGGCCTCAAGCACATCCAGCGCCACCGGCAGCTTCTCGCAGGCATGCTGAAAACCGCGGATGAGTTTATCCCTGTCGAAAGCCTCCCGCCTGCCGTCCTTTTTCACTACCCACAGGTAGCTCTTCTCCTCCAGCCGCTCGTACGTCGTGAAGCGGCTCTGGCATTCGGGGCATTCGCGCCGTCTGCGGTTGACGCGTCCCTCATCGGAACTGCGCGTCTCTATCACTCTGGTCTCCGGGGCGCCGCAAACGGGGCATCTCATTATTTATTCCTCCAACCGCTATATATGCTCAGCTAGAAAATTATAACACTATATATGGTGTTTCGGTAGGTATTTTTACTCCTGTCGATGGCAATGAGGCGTAAGATTCATTTTTTACGAGCGGACGCCGCCGCAAAGATCCGCGAAAACCTTGACGCATCAGCACATAGAGTATATCTTTTTAAAATATTATTTAAATTCCTCAAAGGAGGAAGGTATTTTGCAAATTGCAGTACTGGTAAAACAAGTGCCCGCTGTGGACACGGTGAAAATAGACGAGAATACGGGCACGATGATACGCGACGGCGTCGAGGCCGAGCTTAACCCTCTTGACCTGCACGCCGTTGAAGCCGCGGTGAGGATCAAAGAAAGCCGTCCCGGCGTTGAGATAACGGCGGTAACGATGGGACCGCAGGCGGCGCAGAAGGCCGTCAAGTACGCCATCGCGATGGGGTGTGACAGAGGGCTGCTGCTCTCCGACAGGAAGTTTGGCGGCGCCGACACGCTGGCTACGGCGCGCACCCTTTCACGGGCGCTGCTCAAGGCGGGGCCCTTCGACCTTCTCTTCGCGGGCGAGCGCGCCACCGACGGCGAAACGGGACAGGTGGGGCCGGCCTGCGCCGAGCTGATGGGGATCGGCGTCCTCTCATACGTCAGCGCCGTCGAAGAGCTCACCGACGAAAAGATACGCGTCGTGCGCGCCGTCGAGGGCGGGCACGAAACTGTCGAATCGCCGCTCCCCGCGATGGTGATCCCCGTAAAAGAGATGAACATCCCGCGGCTGTGCACTCTGGGCGGCAAGCTCCGCGCCAAAGAGGCCGAGGTCCCGCTGGAGACGGCAGACGGCCTCTCGATGGACGCGGCGGAGACCGGACTCACCGGCTCCGCGACCCAGGTCGTCAACGTGACGTACCCCAAGGTGACACGCCAGGGGCGCAAGGTCATCGCCTCCGAAGATCTCGGCGCGGCGATAAATGAAATCATGACTCTGCTGGAAGAGAAAAACTGTCTGGAAGAGACGGGAGGCGACACGAAATGAAGAAAACCGCAGAGGTCTGGACTCTCGCCGAGGTCCGCGGCGGAAAGATCCACCCCGTATCGCGCGAACTGCTCGCCTGGGGACGCGAACTGGCAGACGCGCTCGGCGCGCCGCTGGCCAGCGTCGTGATCGGCAGCGGCGTCAAAGAAGAGGCCGCCTCGCTCGCCCGCTATGGCGCGGATAAGATATACGTCGCCGACGCCCCCGAATTTGAAAACTTCAAAGCCGATATCGAAGTGGCGGCATTGGCCGACCTGATCGAGACATACAAACCGACGATCCTCATCGCCTCGGCGACGACGCAGGGACGCACCGTAATGCCGATGCTCAGCGCGCGGCTCGGCTGCGGCCTCACCGCCGACTGCACGGAGATGGCGATCGACCCCGCCACCAAGCGGCTGATCCAGACGCGGCCCGCGATCGGCGGCAACGTCATGGCTGACATCAAGACCAAGGGACGCGACCCGCAGATGTGCACAGTGCGCCCCAAGTCGAAACGCCCGCTCGCGTCGGACGCGTCGCGTACCGGCGAAGTAATAGAGTTCGCGCCAGGAGAGGAACTTCTCTCATCGCTTATCAAGTTCATAAAATTCACCCCCGAACAGGCGGTCGGCCTTCCCCTGCAGGAGGCCGAGATAATCGTTGCCGGCGGAAAGGGCATGAAAAACGCGAAAAACTTCGCCCGGCTTGAAGAGCTCGCCCGCCTTCTCGGCGGCTCGGTCGGCGCTTCGCGCATGGCCGTCGATCTCGGCTGGGCCCCGTATTCGGCGCAGGTGGGGCTGTCGGGCAAATCCGTAACGCCGCGCCTCTACCTCGCCTTTGGAATATCCGGCGCCGTCCAGCACATCGCCGGGATGTCCGGCGCGGAGACGATCATCGCCGTCAACCAGGACCCGGAGGCGCCGATTTTCCGCGTCGCCGACCTCAGCGTACAGGGAGACGCGATGGAGGTGCTGAACGCTCTCGTCGAAGCCGTCAAAAAATATAAGGAACGTCATTGATGGAGCGATATGGGAAAATAACGGAAGAGATATATAAAGAGCTGCTCTCCGTCACCGGCCCCGGCGGCGTGATAATGAACGACGCCGAGGTCCTTGACAATTATGCCTGGGACCAGGCGGGCCGCATCTGGGGACACATGCCGGAGGCGGTCGTCAAACCGGCGGATACCGCGCAGGTATCGGCGGTGATGAAGATCGCGAGCCGCGAACATATCCCGGTAACGCCGCGCGGCGCGGGCAGCGGCCTCAACGGGGGCGCGGTGCCGCTGGCGGGCGGCGTCGTCCTCTCGCTGGAACGCATGAACAGAATATTGGAGATCGACAAGGTAAACCGCGTCGCCGTCGTCGAACCGGGAGTCGTCACCAACGACCTCTGCCGCGCCGCCGCCGAAGAGGGCTTCCTCTACGCGGGATACCCGATGAGCACCGAAACGAGCTTCATCGGCGGCAACTTCGCGACGAACGCCGGAGGCGGCAAGGTCATCCGCTACGGCAACACGCGGCGCCACATCCTCGGCGCGGAGATCGTGCTGCCCTCGGGCGAGATCATCAACCTCGGCGGACGCTTCCGCAAGGACACCTGGGGCTACAGCCTGCTCAACCTCCTGGCCGGCAGCGAGGGGACCCTCGCGGTCGTGACCAGGCTGATCGTCAACCTTGAACCGAAACCGGGCAGGACCGTCAACCTGCTCGCCTGCTACCCGACGGTCGAAGAGTTAGTCGAGAGCGTAGCGAAGGTGATCGGCTCCGGCAAACGCATCATCTCCTGCGAATTCATGGACAAAAACCTCGTTAAATACACGACGGAATACCTCGGCTGCACGCTGCCCGAACAGAAGCGCAGCGAGGGATACCTGCTGATACAGGTCGAGGGCGACACGGAGGCGCAGCTCGAGGATGGCTATGAGACGGTCGGGAAAATATGCCTCGGCTGCGGCGCCCTTGAGGTCTTCGTCGCCGAAAGCCGCACCGACTCGGCGGCGATGTGGAACGTGCGCCAGAACGGACTCGAGGGAATGCGCGCACGCGATCCGCACGCCTGCGCCTCGGGAGACCTCATGGTGCCGCTCTCCGCTGTGCCGAAGATGATACGCAGGATAAGAGAGATAAGCGCCGAGTGGAGGATCGAGATCGGGATCATCTCGCACATCGGCGACGGCAACATCCACCCGATACCGCTCAAACCGGCGGAGATGCCGCCGGAACGCTGGGCGCAGCACGCCGAAGATTTCTTCGCCGTTCTCATCCGCGAGGCGATCGCGCTCGGAGGAGTCGGCAGCGGCGAACACGGCGTCGGCCACGTTAAGCAAAAGGTGCTGATGGAGAACAAATCACCCGCAGAACTTGAGGTAATGCAGGGAATAAAGCGGGCTTTCGATCCTTACAATATAATGAACCCAGGCAAAATGTTTTCACCGCTCGCGTAAGCGGCAAAAAACTCAAAGACGGCGGAGCCTCTCACGGCAGAAAGGCTCCGCCGTCTTTTCCCATATCGCACAACCACCCGCTTGACATTCCTTAACGCGGCAAAATAGGCACTTGACTTTTGTTGATTTTTAGCATAGCATGAATTTTAAGAATTATACAATTACAAATGAAACACTTGGATTTCTGAATTATATATTTAAAATACTCATGATATATCATAAAATATAGCATTTTATATTTGTGAAAATCTTAAATATCTTAATAAAATAAAAACAAATAGATTAGATAAAAACTTATAAATAATATTTTATTTAAATTCTGTTTAACACATAAAAAAATTAAAGCGGAGAAGGTGACAAGATGAGGATATTCGCTCTCAATCCGGGGACTACCGGAATAAAGGCGGCAATGTTCGAAGAGGCGCGGGCGTTATGGACGGAAAACATAGACTACCCTCCCGGCTGCGCTATGGGTTACGCCTCGCTCGACCGCGAAGCCGAGGAGATGATCCGCGGCGCGATACTGGCTTTTCTGGCTTCAAAGTCTGCCTGTATTCAGGATATCGCGGCTTTCGTCGGCCGCGGCGGCCTGCTCCATCCAATCAGCGGCGGCACATGGACGGTCAACGAGGCGATGCTTGCGGACCTGCGTTCCAACAGGTATGGCTCTCACGCCAGCAACCTGGGTGCGATAATGGCCTCGCGCCTCGCCGATGACGCCGGAGGAAAACCCGCGTTTACCGTGGACCCGGTGGTGGTCGACGAGATGATCCCCGAGGCGCGCATCAGCGGCATGCCGGAGATACCGCGATATTCCATCTTCCACGCGCTCAACCAGAAAGCCGTCGCGCGCCGGGCCGCCGCGCAGCTAGGCAAAAGGGTTGAGGAATGCAGCTTCATCGTCGCGCATATCGGCGGCGGCATAACGGTGGGAGCGCACCGCAGCGGCAGGGTCATCGACGTCAACAACGCGCTGGGAGGATACGGACCGATGACGCCGGACCGCGCTGGGACCCTGCATATGCTTGATCTCGTCCGCATGTGCTTCTCAGGCAGATACACCTTTGACGAAATTAAGAAAAAGATCGTCGGCGGAGGCGGCCTCCGCGCCTATCTGGGAACGAACGATTTCAGAGAGATCATGGCGCTCGTGAAATCCGGCGACGAGAGGGCGGCGCTTCTGGTGAGGGCGCTCGCGCTCCAGATATCCGGCGAGATCGCCGCCCGCGCCGCGGCGCTTTGCGGCAGAGTTGAGATGATAATCCTCACAGGCGGCCTCGCCTTCGACGAAGACCTCTGCGCGATGATAGAGGAGCGCGTGGGCTGGATCGCGCCGCTGATGCGCATCCCCGGCGAGGGAGAGATGCAGGCGCTCGCGGAGGGCGCGCTGCGGGTCCTTCGCGGCGAGGAGGAGGCGCTCGTCTATGAGCGGGAGTAGCGCGGAGACCGCCAATACGGAACTGCTGCGCTCACACCGCTGGGAACATACGGTGGCTGTCACCGGCGCGCTGGGTTCCGGCAAGACGGAGTTTGCGATGAGCCTCGCCAAGGCCTTTGCCGCCGCGGGGGAGCATATCCATCTCGCTGACATGGATATCATCAACCCCTATTTCTGCCTGCGCACGATGACTAAGGAGATGGAGGATGAGAACATCTCGCTGGTGATGCCGCGCAAGGAACTTACCTGGGGTGATTTTCGCTGCGTCAATCCCGACGTGCGGGCAAAGCTATCCGATAAGGGGTCGCGGCTCGTTCTCGACATCGGCGGCGACGCGCAGGGAGCCTTCGCGCTCAAACAGTTTGAGAGCGAAATAGAGGACGGCGGCTATGAGCTCCTTTTTGTGATAAATCCTTACAGGACGCACACGCGGACATACAAAGAGGTCGCGGCGATGAGGGACGAGCTGGAAAAGATCGGCGGTCTCAGGATAAGCGCCGTGGTGGCGAATCCGCATTTCATGAATGATACGGAGCCCTCCGACTGCGCACGGGGCATCCTCACGGTAAGCGGCTTCGCGGAAAAGCTGGGGCTGCCGCTGCTCTTCGGCATTGCGCACGAGAAGCTCGCGGCGGAGGCGCGCCGTCTGCTGGAGGGGCGCGTCCCCGTCTGGGAGCTGAAGCGGCGCATACTGCTGCCCTGGGAGCGTCAAACCTCGGATTAAATTAGGTATGTATCTTCTGCCATATCATAGAAAGGATGGTGTTTTACATGCCCAAAGGCAGAGTCGAGATCTCGGAGAAATACTGCAAGGGCTGTTCGCTGTGCGTTTATGCCTGCCCAAGGAAAGTCCTCGCCATATCCGGCAGGATAAACGCCAAGGGTTACCGGCCGGTGGAGGCGGCCAAGGCGGATGACTGCGTCGGCTGCGGCCTCTGCGCCATGACCTGCCCCGACGCGGTGATAAGCGTATTCAGAGAGGAAGAGGGGGGCGGAGCGGCATGACGAAGGTACTGATGAAGGGCACCGAGGCGATCGCGGAGGCGGCGGTACAGGCCGGCTGCAAATATTTCTACGGCTATCCCATCACTCCGCAGAACGAGATACCGGAATATATGTCGAAGCGCCTCTTTGAGGTGGGCGGCGTCTATTTACAGGCGGAGAGCGAAGTCGCCGCCTCCAATATGATCCTCGGCGGCGCGGCGACCGGGGAGCGCGTGATGACCAGCTCTTCGAGCCCCGGCGTCTCGCTGATGTCGGAGGCGATGAGCTACATCGCGGGGCAGGAGCTGCCCGTCGTCGTGGTCAACGTCATGCGCGGCGGCCCCGGGCTCGGCGGCATACTCCCCTCGCAGGGCGATTATAATCAGGCGACCTGCGGCATGGGACACGGAGATTTCAACATCATCGTCTACGCGCCGAGCTCGCTGCAGGAGGCGGTGGATATGGTGCAGAGGGCCTTCGACACGGCGCAGAAATATCGGAATCCGGTCATGATCCTCTGCGACGGCATCATCGGACAGATAATGGAGGCCGTGGAGATACCGGCGCAGGAGCCGAGGAATCTCTCAAATCCGGCGGAGTGGGCCGCCGGATACATGAGAGAGCGCGGGCGGCGCAATATTCTACAGAGCCTTTTTCTCACACCCGAGGTGCTGGAAAAGCATAATCAAAAACTCGAAGCGAAGTGGCACGTCATAGAACAAAACGAGACCGCCTGTGAAAAATACCTCACCGACGACGCCGAGGTGGTCATCGCCGCCTTCGGCACGGTCGGCAGGATCGCCCGCTCGGTGGTGGAGGCCATGCGCGCGGAGGGCTTCCGCGTGGGGCTGATCCGCCCGCTCGCGGTCAGCCCCTTTCCCCGCATGGATTTCGCGGGGCTTCCCGCCTGCAGGCATATACTCGATGTCGAGATGAACTGGGGACAGATGCTGAAAGACGTCAAACTGGCGACAGAGTCGCGGATACCCGTCAGCTTCTACGGACGTTCGGGCGGCATGTGCCCCGGCGTCGCGGAGATAGAGGACGAATGCCGCAAGATTTTCGCCGCCCTCGGATAACGGAGGTGAAGGACGATGACTGAAAAGATAATATACAAGAGGCCGAAAAGCTGGGTCAAAGGAGTCCATACGCACTACTGCCCCGGATGCACGCACGGCATAGTCCACAGAATGATCTGCGAGGTGCTGGACGAGCTCGACATCCAGCAGGAGACGGTCGGCGTGGCCCCCGTCGGCTGCGCGGCGCTGATGTACGGCTACATCGACACCGATTTCATCGAGGCGCCGCACGGCCGCGCGCCGGCGATCGCCACCGGCTTCAAGCGCATACGTCCCGACAGGGTCATCTTCACCTACCAGGGAGACGGGGACCTCGCCTCCATCGGCGCGGCGGAGATCGTACACGCGGCGAACCGTTCGGAGAACATCACCGTCATCTTTATAAATAACGCGATTTACGGAATGACGGGCGGGCAGATGGCGCCGACGACGCTGATCGGGCAGAGGACGACGACCACGCAGGACGGGCGCGACCCGCAAAAGGCCGGATATCCGATGCGGATCAGCGAAATGCTCTCCACTCTCGCCTCCCCGATGTACGTCGAGCGAGTCTGCGCGGCGCGGCACGCTTACCTGCCGGCGCTGAAAAGGGCGATCAGAAAGTCCTTTCAGAACCAGCTTGACAATAAGGGCTTCTCCTTCGTCGAGGTGCTCTCCACCTGCCCCACCAACTGGGGGCTGCGCCCGAAGGAGGCCTGTGACTGGCTCGTGGAAAATATGATCCCCTATTATCCGCTCGGCGTGAAAAGGGATTTCGAGTGAGGAGGGCTCCGTCATGACAACTTTTACACGCACCCTATTCTGCGCGGGATTCGGCGGGCAGGGCGTCATGGTGCTCGGACAGCTCGTCGCCTACGGGGCGATCGAAGAGGGGCGGCACGTCACCTGGCTCCCGTCGTACGGCCCGGAGATGCGCGGCGGCACCGCCAACTGCGGCGTGACGATCAGCGACGGTGAGATCAGCTCCCCCTTCGTGACGCGGGCCGACGTCGTCGTCGTACTGAACCAGCCGTCTCTCGACAAATATGAGCCAACGGTAAAAAAAGGCGGTATACTTATCTACAACGAGGATATGGCCTCCTATCACGCCGCCAGGGACGACATCAGAGTGATACCGGTCCACGCCGCGCGGATCGCCGAGAGCGTCGGAAACGAGAGGGCGCTGAACGTAGTGCTCCTCGGCGTTTTGACCGCGGTTTCGGACTTTATCGCCGATGAGACCGCGCGTAATGTGATCAGGGAAAAACTCGGCGCCAAAAAGCCGCAATTCCTCGAAAGCAACCTCAAAGCTTACGAAGCGGGCAAGGAGCTTGCCAAATCCCTGACCGCGAAACAATAAAGAAAGAGGGAATTTAAATGGCTGAGATCAGGATCGAAAAAACAACGCATCCGAAGGAAAAGCCCGACAGCGACAAGCTGTCCTTCGGAAAATACTTCACGGACCACATGTTCGTGATGAACTATGAAAAAGGCAAGGGATGGTTCGACCCGCGCGTCGTACCCTTCGCCCCATTCGAGATATCGCCCGCGGCGATGGTACTCCACTACGCGCCGGAGATATTCGAGGGGCTGAAGGCCTACAGGACCCCCGACGGCACGGTACAGCTCTTCCGTCCGCAGGAGAACATCGACCGCATGAACAGATCGGCGGAGCGCATGTGCCTGCCTCAGATAGACCCAGAACTATTCATGGAGGGGCTGCTGACGCTCGTCAAAACAGATCAGGACTGGGTGCCTTCGGGAGCGGATACGACGCTCTACATCAGGCCCTTCCTCTTCGCGACGGATGAAAAGCTGGGCGTGCACGCGCCTTCAAAATGCACCTTCGCGATCATCCTTTCCCCCGTCGGCCCCTACTTCCCCGAGGGGGTCAACCCGGTGAAGATATTCATCGAGAAAGAAGATGTGCGCGCCGTGCGCGGCGGCACCGGATTTGCGAAGTGCGGCGGCAACTACGCCGGCTCGCTGCGCGCGGGAGAGCGCGCCGAGGCCAAAGGCTTCGCGCAGGTGCTCTGGCTTGACGGCGTCGAAAAGAAGTACGTCGAAGAGGGCGGCGGCATGAACATCATGTTCAAGATAAAGGGCAAGGTGGTGACGCCGGCGCTGCTGGGGACGGTGCTCCCCGGCATCACGAGAAAGTCCGTCATCGAGATGCTGAAATCATGGGGCGTCGAGGTCGAAGAACGCCTCGTGACGCTGGAGGAGATACTTGAGGGCATCAAAAACGGCGACGTGGAAGAGGCCTGGTGCACCGGCACCGCCGCCGTCATCTCTCCCATCGGCGAATTCGCGACGGAGGACGAGACATATCCTATCGGCGAATTCAAGAGCGGCCCGCTCGCGCTCAGGCTCTATCACTCCCTGACAGACCTCCAGTTCGGCCGCAGCGAAGATAAGTTCGGCTGGACGGTGAGAGTGGCGCGGTAAGAGCATAACGCGGGATCAACGCTGAAAAACACAAGCGGCTCACGCCGCGCGAAAAGGCCGGAGGCAGAGGAGCATGAGCTCCCCTGCCTCCGGCCTCTTACCGTTTCAGCGCCGCGCCCAAAGGCGCGCGCCGTGATTATTTTCCCGACTGCGGAATGCGACCCGGAGGCGTTTAGTACAGTCCGGCGGCGAGAGGGACCGCCAGTACCGTGGCGAGTCCGGCTACGGCTACGGCGAGGCTGCTCATCGCGCCTTCGACTTCTCCCATCTCCAGCGCCTTCACGGTGCCGATCGCATGGGCGCTGGCTCCGATCGCGAGCCCCTTCGCCACCGGGTCGGTTATGCGAAAGATCTTCATCACCGGTTCGGCTACGATGTTTCCCAGTATCCCCGTGGCTATTATCGAAACCACTGTGATGGTGACGATGCCGCCCGCCTCGGCGCTGACGCCCATGCCTATCGCCGTGGTTATCGATTTCGGCAGCAGGGTCACGTAGACGGTGCGGCTCAGCCCCCAACACCTGGCTATGACGAAGATACTCGCGGCGCTGGCCGCCACTCCCGCCGCGATGCCGCAAAGAATGGCCGCCGCGTACTCTTTCAGCAGGCCGCGCTGACGGTATAGCGGCAGCGCGAGGCAGACGGTAGCCGGCGTGAGAAAATAACTCAGGTATTTCGCGCCGTGGTCGTAGCTTTTGTAGGGGATGCCGCAGAGCGAGAGCAGCGAGATTATGAGGACGACGGCGAGCAGCAGCGGATTGAAGACGGCATAGTTAAAGCGCCTGCGCAGGATGGAACCGAGAATGTAAGCTCCGACGCTGAGCGCAAGGCCAAAGTAGGCCGAGGACGAGATGAAATCTCTCATTTTGTTTCGCGCCCCTCTTTCGTCCGCATCGCGAGTTCCGCCGTTTTTCCCGTCGCCGCCATCACCACAACGGTAGATACGGTAACGATAACGGCAAGAGGTATGAGGATTCCGCGTATTTCGTTGAACTGCTCGATCAGCCCGACGGCGGCGGGGATGAACATCATCGGCATCGCCTCCAGCAGGAAGCTGCCGAAATCCTCAACGTCGTGGAGCTTCACAAGGCCGGTACAGAGAGCGGCCAACAGGATAAAGAGCCCGTATACTCCGGCCGGGACCGGCAGGGGCAGCAAAAAATTGAACAGCTCGCCAAGCATCGTGGCGAGAAAAATGATGAATATCTGTTTTGCGTATTTCATTCTATTACCTTATTTCTAAAAGAGTATAAAAGTTTTTATCTGGCCTTTTCGTAGAGGATAGCGGCGGCGGCGCAGGCGGCGGCGACGGCGGTGCTCGCGCGCATTATGCGGCGGCCCAGAGATACGGGGATAAAGCCCTCCGCAAGCAGCCTGGCGCTTTCATGCGGGGCCCAGTCTCCCTCGGGGCCGATGGCGACCGCGGTGTGCGGCGCTATCTTTATCTCACGCAGCGGCTTTGTCTCCGGCGAGAGCAGCGCGGCGAGGCGCTGCGGGGGAAGGCCGCCAAAGTCCGCCGAAGCGAAGGGGACCGGCTCACGCAGGAGCGGAGGCGTCGCGGCGCTCGCCTGTTTTGTCGCTTCGTCAAGTATTTTGCGCCAGCGCGCCATCTTGTCGGCCAGCTTGGCTCCCTCGTAACGGGGGACGCTTCTTTCACAGATCAGGAGGCGGACCGCGTAAACGCCAGTTTCGGCGCAGAAACGCAGCGCGTCGTCCAGTTGGTCGTTCTTCAGCAGGCCGAGCAGCAATTCCACCTTCGGGAGTCCCGCGTCTTCTTTGACGCGTGAAATTTCGCGCGCAAAGACGGAATCCCCGGCACATTCAAGCTTCAGCTCTATCTTTTCACCGTCGAGCAGTCCCTCTACAAGCGACCCCGTATAGCAACGGCGGACGCGGACGAGATGGTGCGCCTCCTCCGCGTCTATATGCCACAGGCCGTTATCAAAGGTGCAGCGCTCAAGCCTCAGTCTTGGCAGCGACACCCCACCATTCTCCCCGTACCAGCTCTTCGATCACTCTCATCTTCGCCGCGGCAAGCGCCTCGAGGAAGACCGGCTTCTCTTTTTCGAGCATTCCCGAAAATATCGCGACTCCCTCTTTGCCGATAACGGCCGGAACGTCCGCCACCATTGTCGTAAGCGGGTCGAGCAGGATGTTTGCCGTAAGGATGTCGGCGGTATGGTCGAAATCCTTCAGCAGATCCCCCGTCGCCAGGTCTATATTTTCAAGATCAAGGTCGTTGAGTTCAAAGTTTTTCCGTACCTCTTCGATGACCGTAGGGTCGATGTCGCGCGCGTATGCGCGCCCGGCGCCCATCTTGAGCGCGCCTATCGTCAGAATGCCGGAACCGGTGCCGATGTCGGCGGTGGTGATTCCCGGACGGATATATTTTTCCAGCAGTTCAAGGACTATCTGCGTGCTCTCGTGGTATCCGGTGCCAAAGGCGCTGCCTGGATTGATATAGAGAGCCAGACGGTCCTCGGGCTCCGTTCCCTTGTGCCACGGCGCGAGCACGACGAGGCCTCGCCCCACTGGAAGCGGCGGGAATGCCTCCTCCGCCGCGACGTTCCACGGCTGATTCTCGATCTTTCCCCAGTCCTCGATCTCCACGCCGGGAAATTCCATCATCGCCTCTATGAGCTTCGTCCTCCAGACGGAGATCTCCTCGTTGCTCCTGTAATACATACGCAGCCGCGAATTTCCGTCAGGAAGCTCCTGCAGCTCCGTGCCGATGCTCTCTGAGATATCCGCGAGAGAGAAGAGGTTGTCCTCCTGACTGGCTTCGGATTTTATCGTTATGTACCACCAGTAATTATCGTTATTCTGCATGGCTCCAGCTCCTTTCGCCGCCGCGGCGGAACGGGACGCCGTAAAAACTATTTTTTCACGCCGCCGTTTCTGACCGCTTACCCATTCTATTATACTGCCTTTGCCATCGATTTACATACGGCCCCGCCCTTTTCCCTCCGTGTTATACTTAAATAAAGGAGGATGAGTTTTTAAGATGAGAAGATTTATCATGGCAGCCACGATCCTGCTCTGCTTAACCGGAGCCTCATTCGCGTCGGAAAACATTTGCGGCACGACGAAAGAGATGATGAACGCGGAATTTTGGGTAAATGGGACTAAGACGGCGCACGAAACGATACTTGCGCCGGCGGAGGTTCAGGCCCTCACCTCTAAAATAAGGGAGGCTCCCGGCACGTTCTGCACCGACATCCTGGATTATCCGGACTTTCTCTCCCGCGAAGAATTCGCGCGCAAGATAAAGAGTTACGCCGCGCGCCCGGACAACAAGAGATACGTCGGAGCGGCGGAGGCGGACGGCGAGTTTTGGCGGCGCGTCGAATCCAACGCAAATCCGGGCGCGGCAGATGAAACGACGCTCGTCCGCTTCGGCGCCGTCGTAAATAATTGCCTCGTAAAGACACTGCCCTGCGAA
Organism: Cloacibacillus evryensis DSM 19522; assembly: GCF_000585335.1. Taxonomy (NCBI): domain Bacteria; kingdom Thermotogati; phylum Synergistota; class Synergistia; order Synergistales; family Synergistaceae; genus Cloacibacillus; species Cloacibacillus evryensis. Next base: position 764,613 of record NZ_KK073872.1, on the reverse strand, counting down.
GAGCCGCTCTACAGCGAGGCCGACGACGTATTATTCGACATGAACGTCGAAAGCGCGGTCAAGATATGGGAGCCGCTGGCGGTGCTGCACGAATCGGCGGACGACAAATACTATTTTGTCGAGAGCCCGTACTGCGCGGGTTGGATAAAGAAAGAGAACGTCGCGCTGACCGACAGGAAAACGCTGAAAGAGCTGGCCGCGCACGATTTCTACATGGTCACGGGGAGCAGGGTGACGTCGGACGTAAGGACCTCCGCGCCGGATGCCGGACGCCGCGAGTTTTTCATGGGGACCAGGCTCCCGGCCGCCGATGAAGAAGAATCTATCGGCGGCGTCTCCGCAATATTCGGACACGGAGTGCTGGTGCCGGAACGCGGCGCCGACGGCTCGCTGCGCGTCGTAACGGACCTCCTGCCGCGCGGCGCCGACCTTTCGCGCGGCTGCCTGCCCTATACGCAGGCAAATGTGCTGAAGCAGGCCTTCAAGATGCTCGGCGAACGTTACGGCTGGGGCGGCATGTACGGCTCGCGCGACTGCAGCGCCTTCACCCGCGACATTTACCTGACCTTCGGCATCGAACTGCCGCGCAACTCGCTGCCGCAGGCGAAGGCCCCCGCGGGAAACATCGACGTCTCAAAGCTGACGGCGGCGGAAAAGGCAAAGCTCCTTGCCGGCGCGCCGGCGGGGACGCTGGTGCAGATGCCCGGGCATATAATGCTCTATCTCGGCACCATAAGGGGCCGGCCCTATATAATCCATTCCGCCTACGCGCTTGGCCCGTCGGGCAAAAAAGGGGTCGAAGGCGTGAAAACGCTGAACTGCGTCGCCGTCACCGACATGGAGATGACGCGGAGAAACGGCACGACGATCATCGATAATATCGCCAACATCAACATCATAAGATAAAAACAGAGGGGCCGCCTGCCGAGGCGGCCCCTCCTCTATCTTAAAGCCGCGTTACCGGCCGAGCATCATCAGCGCGAATACCTTGGCTTCGTTAAGCAGATGTTCGATCTTCGTGTATTCGTTTGGCATGTGGGCGCAGTCCGACTCCTGCCCCCAGACGACGGCGGGTATGCCCTCCCTTCTAAAGTAGGCGCCGCAGGTGCCGCCTCCGACGCCGCCTACCTTTGGCGTGACCTTCGGGAATACCTCCTTCACCGCGGCGAGCAGTTCCGTAACGACGGGAGCGTCAGCCCTCGTCGGCTCCGGTGCCTCTTCATACTGCGGGAAGCGGTAAGTTATCTTGACGCCGTACTTCTCCTGCGCTTTTTTGATCTCCGCCTCAACGACCTTCCTGACATCTTCAAGCGGCGCAGTCGGCAGCACGCGGCAGTCGAAGCAGAGGGACTCCACTCCTGGCACGGTGTTGATATTCGCCACATTCGCGCGGCGTCTTGTCGGCTCAAAGGTCGATCCCGCGGGGTCAAAAAGTTCGTCGGTCTCCGGGAAAGCCGCGTGCAGCGCCTCGTCCAGCGAGACGGAGAATCCGTTCGCCGCGCGGCAGGCGTTGATCCCCAGGTTCGGCAGGCTCGCGTGCACCTGTTTTCCCTCCACCGTGAATTCCATCCAGCAGATGCTCTTCTCGGCGATCTCCACAAAGTCGGCCTCTTCCGTTCCCATGTCGGGGACGACGACCAGGTCGTCTTTATCAAAAAGCCCCTTCTTGATAAGATACTTTATCCCGTGCGTGCTGCCCACCTCTTCGTCGGCGACGAAGGCGAGGCAGACCTCATATTCCGGCGTAAGATCAAGCTCCTTGACCGCGTAAAGGGCATAGAGCGAGGCGACGACCTCCTGGCCGTTGTCGTTTACGCCGCGTCCATAGATACGCCCGTCCTTGACTACAGCCGTGAAGGGGTCCGTCTCCCACAGGGAGCGCTCTCCCTCGGGGACGACGTCGGTGTGCGCCACTATCCAGAGGCGGCGTTTGGTCTTACCGGGAAAGCGGATGACGATATTCGGACGCTCGCCGCCGGCAGCCTCCGGATCGGTCGAGGCATAGACCTTCACATCCTCAAAGCCAAGCTCTTTTATCTTTTTCAGAAGGTACTGCGCCTTGTGAAACTCTCCCTCTCCGCCGTCCAGCGGGCTGATCGCCGGATATGAGACCATCTCTCCGAGAGTCTCCACCATCCGCGTCTCAAGTGATTCGATCTTTGCCAGAAGCTCTTTATTCACCACGACACCTCTTTTCTGTTTTTTCAAAGACAAAATTTGTATACGCCCTCATTTTATACCACTGGGATGTTTTTTTACAGCGCCGACGATAATAGAAAAGCCAACTACACGTAAAAACGCCGGACGATCGTCCGGCGTCAAACAAAACAGGCAGCCTGTTAATTATAAAATGAGGGGGATTTTTATCTCGCGCCCGCTTATCCGCCTCTTAAAGCGCGGCTTTCGCGGCCGCCCTTACAGCCCGCTCGATCCGTTCCACCGCTTCGTCGCTCATCCTGATGTTGAGGCCGAACATAACGGCGCGCGAGAGAAGCGACTCCGGCTGTGCCATCGTCTCAGGCGCGTATGATGGGGTCCGGCTGCCGAAATATTCCCTGCCGCCCATCTCCTCGAGAGCCTTCCAGTGCTTCGCGTAATGCCATGTATTGTCGGCGATTATCGCGCAGCCAGCGCCGGCCTCTTTCGCGGCGGCCTGGAATCTCTTCGCCGCTTCCGCCGTGGGCAGCATGAAAATCACATGCGTAGCGGTGTCGCCCTCCGCGTCGTGCATCGGCCGCGGAGTCAGCCCCGCGGCGATCCCGGCGTCAATGATCTTTTTCTTGGCCGCGCGCAGGGCCGCGAGCGCCTGCGGCATCTTCTCCAGAGCGACCACGCCGAGCGCCCCCTGCACCTCGCTTATACGATAGTTAACGCCAAGGCCGAATTTTCCCTCCGCGCCGCGGTCGTGTTCCTTGCTGTGGATATGGCCGTGGTCGTGATAACAGTCCATTCGGTACCAGATATCGTGATCGTCGGTGAAGACCATGCCGCCCTCGCCCACGGTCAGCGTCTTATTCGGGTCAAAGCTCCAGGTGCCGCAGGTGCCGAGGCTGCCGAGCGCGCGCCCCCTGTAGGTGCCGCCGACGACCTCGCAGGCATCCTCTACGATGGGGATCCCGTATTTTTCGCCAAGCGCGGCGAATTTGTCCATATCGGCGGCGACGCCGAACATATGCACCGGCATTATCGCCTTCGTGCGCGGCGTGACGAGCTTTTCCGCCGAGGCCGCGTCCAGGCTCAGCGTCTCGTCAAGCTCGCCGAAGACCGGCACGGCGTCGCAGGCGACGATCGCCTCTACCGTCGCGATGAAGGTAAAGGGCGAAGTTATGACCTCGTCTCCCGGCTTTATACAAATACCTTTGAGCGCCGTGATCAGCGCCGCCGTTCCGCTGGAGAGCGCAAGCGCGTACTTCGATCCGGTCAGCCGTTTTGCCTTTTCCTCAAAGTCTTCCGCCCTGTAAATACCACCGCGCGAATCGTGCGAACCGTAACGGTGTATCATTTTACGCTCGATGACATCCGCGACCGCCCGTATCTCGTCGCTGTTAAAAATTTCCGCGCCTGCCATTTTTCGTCACTCCCCTATTATCCTTGCGTAGATTTTTTCTATATATTCCTCTGTCGCGATACCCTTCCAGCCATCTCCAAAACAGCTGTGCCACAGCTTTTCCATGCCGAGCGCCGTTTTCGTCATCTTAGCAGCGTCCTTTTCGCCGATGCCGTAATCCGCGGCCTTCGGCATCGCGAGGCCGTTTATCTCCAGAAAACGGCGGGTATCGCCGTATCCCTCGGGGTAGACATCCTCAAGGACGCTCATCGATATCGCCACGGCCACGCTGTGCGGCAGATGCGGCGCGCTGTTGCTGAGCCCGTATGATATCGCGTGCGCCGCGCCGACGCGCCCGCCGATAGTACTGCTGCCGCCAAGCACCGAAGCCATCGCCGACTTTATCGCGAGATCAAGGCTGTACCCAGAGAGGTCGTGCGAGAGCACCTCACGCGAAAGCGCGAGGCCGTCCTTCGCGTCCTCGATAGCCTCCGGCGCGCTCGTCTTGCTCATCATTATCTCATAATGATGGAAATAACAGTCCATCATCGTGAAAAAGCGATTAAAATGCGGCGCGTCCGCCGAGAGCTGCGGATCTATCACCGCGACCGCCGATTCCGTGTAGGGGTTGTTGATGCCGAGCTTCTTCTCCGGCCCGCGCAGCACCGCGATCGGCGTGATCTCCGCCCCTGTGCCGTTGAGCGCGGGAAGCACCCATATATCGGCCCCCTTGTTCATCGCAAGGCCGTAACCCTGATAATGCTGCGCCGGCTCGTCGTTCGCGAGACAGATGGCGACCGCCTTTGAAAGGTCCATCGTCGCGCCGCCGCCGACGCCGACCAGAGTATCCGGTTCACGATCCATCGCCTTTATCCTCGCCCGCAGCGAATCGACATCGCCGGTGCGCGGCTCGGAAGATGTCGCGTCAAATACGAAAAGGTCTCTCTGCGCAAATATCGCGGCAAAGCGCGGCTGTTCCTTCAGCGCGCCGTCCACGACGAAGAAGGGCTTTCTGCCCCGCTCTTTCAATTTTGACAATAATTCGTCCACGCCGCGGCCGGAGAGCACGATCTCCGTCGGCACCGGCGTGCGCCACCAGGGTTTTAATTCCGTAAAGCTCTTTATATCTGTCGGTATGTTCGTCATCTTGATATTTCTCCCTTTATATTACAAAACCAATAGGCCATTATCCGAAAAAGGGCACTTACCCCTTACTTCCCCGCACATCCGCCGCGTCATAGCACGGATCACAGGCCGGAAAAATATTTTTCTATCTTCAGCAGGTCTTCCGGGGTGTCTATTTCGATCGTGTCGCGGGCTGCCGTCACACACTTTATCGTATGACCGAGCTCAATAACGCGGAGCATCTCAAGACTCTCCGTCTTTTCAAGCGGAGTCTGCTCCGAAGCCGCGAATTCAAGAAGAAAATCGCGCCGCCATCCGTATGGCCCGATGTGCTTATACCAAACGCCGCCCTCGCTGCGCGGATAGGGTATCGGCGAACGGCTGAAGTAAAGCGCGCGCCCATCGCCGTCAAAGACGGCCTTCACAATGTTGTTGGCGCGAACTTCATCCATATCGTCGATCCGCTTCGTCAGCAGCGCGAGCATCACGGAAGAATCGCCGTCAAGCGCGGCGACAAGCGGATCTATCATATCCGCGCCCACGAGCGGGTCGTCCACCTGAACGTTGAGTACATAATCCGAGGGAACAATGCGCGAGACATAGGCGACGCGGTCTCCGCCGCTCGGGAGCTCCGGCGGCGTCATTACCGCCTCTCCGCCATGGCGCGAAACAAGCTCGGCGATGCGTTCGTCGTCGGTGGCTACGATGACTCTGTCCACAGAGGCGCAGGCAGAAACATTATCAAGTACGCGGATAACAAGAGGAACGCCGGCAATCTCAATCATCGGCTTGCCGGGAAGCCTGGTACTGGAATATCTGGCTGGAATCACTGCAAGGGTCTTCATCCCTCTAACCTCCTTCGCAGGCAGCCTATGCAGTGTATGGCCGTCTTTAACGGCTTTCTCGGCTGCCAAATTTTGGTTAGAGGCAAAGACTACACCCAAACATTTTATTTGTCAAGAATTTTAAGAAAAAATGTTATTGCTCAGAGATAAAGTCACTCCATAACAGATCTGAGAAAATGTCACTATGAGCCAGGAGCTAGTGACAATGACGAAGAAGGAAGTAAGGCGCGTTGAGGTGTTGAGTATCGCATTATCAGGAGGATTGACTAACAAAGATGCGTCGGAGCTGCTCGGTGTTTGCGTCAGGCAGTTTATCAGAATCAAGAAGAAGTTTTTACAGGAAGGAGCACAAGGGTTGGTTCACGGTAATCGTGGTAGGAATCCCGTCCATGCGATTACCGATGAGGTCAGAGGGGAGGTAGTGAGTCTTTTTAAGGAAAGGTATTATGACTTTAATATCTCTCATTTTACCGAACATCTTAATGAAAGGGAATGTATCAGTATCAGCCGGTCGTCGGTGTCTCGTATTCTGAAGTTGGAGGGAATAAGGAGTAAGAGGTCGGTAAATAAAAAGCCCAAAGCACATCGTCCGAGGCAAAGGAAGGAATCATCCGGCATGTTATGGCAGACAGACGCGAGCAGCCATAAGTGGTTTGGCAAAGATGGAGATAGTGCAACCCTGCATGCTTTTATGGACGATGCCGCAGGTATTGTTACCGGTGCATTCTTCATAGAGAGTGAATGTTTTGTCGGATATGCGGAGGCTATAAAGATGGGTATAAGGGATTATGGACTGCCCCTTTATATTTACAGCGACAGGCACACGATATTCAAGTCTCCTAAGGAGCTGACCCTCGAAGACGAATTGAAAGGCGTATCAATTCACCTGTCGAATTTTGGCCATGCACTGAATGATTTAGGCATAAAGCAGATATTTGCCAATACGCCCCAGGCTAAAGGACGTATAGAACGGCTGTGGAATACTTTTCAGGACAGGCTTGCGGCGGAACTCAGGCTCAATGGAATCAGGAATATTGAAGAGGCTAATAGCTTCCTCCCACTCTTTCTGGATGATTACAACGCCAGATTTTCCGTTGAACCAAAAGTAGAAAACTCTGTGTATCTCAAATTCGACAAGAGAATTGATCTGGATCTGGTCTTTGTTCTGCGCTGTGAAAGAAAGATAGGCGGCGGAAACACTATATCTTACAACAGTCGGATATATATTCCGGTTGACGGCAGTATATACATGACTCCAGGAAGCACCGTTGAAGTTAGACAGACCGTTAAAGGAGAGATATACATCATGCGTAACGACAGGGCTATATTGATGAAACAGGTGGAGATGCCGAAAAAAGCGACCCATAGTGATTCAAAGAAAAAAGCAGGTGTTGTGTCACCACACAAACCTGCTTCAGACCACCCCTGGCGGGGCAGATCTACAAATGTGGCTACCAAGGATGATACCATAATTCAAAGGAATAGTGACATTTTCTTTGACCATTTGGGGTGACTTTTTCTCTGGCTATTGACAGAATTTTAAGAAAAAAATTCCGAGACACCGTAAGAATACAAAAACCCCGCGCGGAAGCGTCCGCGCGGGGCGGGAAAACTACTTGACTTCCAGTTCGTATATAGTCCAGCGCAGCGACTCGGCCTTTCGGCAGGCCTTGTAGTCCCCCTTGAGAAAAAGGTCCTTGAACGCCGCCTCGCCCCCGGGCTCGATCGTCGTCTTTTCTATATAGACGTCGCCGATCTCCTGACGCCGGTTATTGAGAAACGCGAGCGCGGCGTTAAAAACCACCGTTTTATCGCCCTTGTTCATCAAGATGATGTTCACGCCGTTTTCCGTCACCTTGAGCCCCTTATAGGCGATAGGATCGCCGTCGGGAACGAAGCCCTTCTTGCCGAAGGCGGCGAAAGAGGCGGTGGCAAAGCAGAGTATTATGATCAGCGCGGCTGTAAATTTTTTCATCAGCTCTTCCTCCATGCTTAAAATTTCATTTTGATATTATAACAGCAAACGACACCGCCGCCAGTACCCGGCTTTGCAGACGATAACAACGGCGCGGAGGGCAGATCGCCGAATAGCGCGGATGCGCTCACGGCTGATCTAACCTTTCTATCGCACCTTTCACTTTTTTGAGCGTGCCCAAAGCACGGCTCCAACAATTTCTTGAAACGACGGCGTCGATCAGTTCGCGGTCAGAGAGCTCTTCGCTCATTATTCTTTCATCTTCGAGATCGATAAAGGTCACAGCTTTGGCAAGTTCTGTTTCGATAATCTGTAATACACGACGGTCAGACAATGTCATCACCCTCTCATGATATAATTACTAAATATATATATGACCTAATACATATTTATTGCATATATATGCATGATAAAGCATATATTTGTATGATTTCAAGATAAAATATCAGTTAACTTAGAAAGGTCGATATTGCCTATGACGGAGAACAAAAAACCTTATTTTATGGTCAGAGTAGATGAACATAAGGCCTCCGCCTTCAAATCCGCTCTGAAATCGCACGGACAATCTGCTCAATTCATTTTAGAAAAAGCCATAGATAAATACATTGAAGAAAGCAAAACCGTCGAATCTCCGGCTAAATAGAAAGGGGGAATATTAACTTTATTCATACCCCATGGCGGCCGCCATGTTGACTGGCGCTGCATAAACACTAAAGTTATCTTTATTTCCTTTCGATTTTCAAGGAGTATTCAACAGAAAAAATAAAAAGCCTCACAAACTCCGTGTTTGTAAGGCTTGATATGCTATGGCGGAGAGTGGAGGCTAAGAAAACGAAAAATCCCCGTCGAAGAACACAGAATCTTTACGCTATCTATAAGTTATTGCCGAAAGTACCTACGCCCTCGGCAGATCCCCTATATAAAGAGTCTTGCCCAAAGGGGCCAAAACCTTAAGGACAGTATCCAGCTGCGGGCTGGTATATCCCTTCTCCATACGCGCGATAACAGGCTGTTTTACGCCGCTCAAAGCCTCGAGTTTTTTCTGTGAAATGCCCTTCTCCGCCCTCGCGGCGGCCAATTCAACCATCATCGCGACTCGCAGATTGGACACGCCCCTCTCCTCTGGCGTCAAAATCTGCTCGCGCACCTCGCTCCAGCTGCGCCCCTTTGGGCTGATAGCTTTTTCACTCATTGAGATCGCTCCTTTCTCTGTAATCGGCCAAATTCCTCTTTGCCTGTTCAATATCGCGCCGAGGCGTCTTCTGAGTTTTCTTTATGAAGTGATGAAGAATAATAAAGCCGCTGCCGTTCCATGCCGCGAAAAGCAGCCTGTTTCTTAAAGGCCGAAGCTCCAGTATCTCGCCGTCAAGATGTTTTACATAAGGCTCGCCCGCCGACGTCCCAACCTGACTTAAAAAATCAAGATAATCATATATCTTGTTGACATTTATGCGGCTGTCCTTATCCTTTTTGCCGTCCAGCGCTTGAATATACTCAAGAACCGGTTCGCGCCCCTGCCTGTCCCGGTAAAAAATAATCTCAAACGCCATAACAACACCTCACAGCATTATAATAACTTAAAAGTAATTAACGTGCAATAACTTTTAAGTTATTATACCGGATATTGCCCGCAACTCACAGTATCCACACCACAGGAGGCATCCCTTAGCGGAGAATCCAACCACAGATCCCCCAAGATACTCCGTACTGAGTCTGATACACCGCATTGTCCAGCCCTTTTACAACAGGCAGAATATCAAAGGCGGTTATATCGGCAGGGCTTCAAGGTAAACCCAGCTGTCAGCAATCCGCATCCTCCTTTGCGTAACTCAAAACATTTTTGCGTTACCCAAAACAGTAATTTACGTAACACTTTCACAAATGCAGGATGGAAAAATCAAGAGCGGCCTGGAGCACCCCCGTAAATAAGAAAACCCCCTGCCAGACTGATTATAGCAGGGGTTTCAAAGGTTGAGCAATAGCTTGCAGCAAGCTAGAGAAAGCATATTGGCGGAGAGTGGAGGAACAACCTGTTACCTAATACAATTCAGATAAACCCCGTCCCTGACTCACTTTTCCGTGCGCTTATATTCGTTGCTTAGAGCCTGTACTTAAAATTTGAGCTTCCGTTTCTATCGCGGTTACTCATATTTGCTATGATACCGAAAAGCACGAAAAAGGCAAGCGAAAAAACAAATAAGCAAAGACAGAAGTTTAAATCGATATTATAATATTGATATAATTTTATTCATACATGCCAAACGACATTCCTTAATTCGAGCGGTGAAACACAATGCTATTGTGTTACATTCGCAGAATGCCAATTTATCCAGTGGTAGACATCGCTTATGCCACTTTTCTAAAATCAGATAAAAATTCCCTCTTGCTTAAATGTAACATAATATGTATAATCTAGCTATTGAATAACATTCAAGAAAATTTTTACAAAACACAACTCAGTGAAGCAAAGGAAGGATTTTATCATGGAACTTGTAGAGCCTATACGCGACACAAAGAAGATCGACAGAATGAAAAAGTATCTCAAAGAGAAAAGCACCCGCGACTATTGCCTCTTCGTCCTGGGCATTAACTCAGGTTTACGGATATCCGACCTTCTTAATCTACAGGTCAAAGATGTTGAAGACGACAGCGGCAAGCTCAAAGACAGGATTCATCTCACTGAACAGAAGACCGGTAAGGCTAAAGACTTTCCCATCAGCGATACGGCAGGCAAGGCGATCAGAGAACACCTGTCATCGCTCAATACAAAAGAGCCGTTGGCTTATCTGTTCCCGTCCCGTAAGGGCACGGCGGCCATAACGAGGGTTCAGGCGTGGAGGATACTCAACGATGCCGCCGCTCATTCGGGGCTGGACAAAGACGCTATAGGAACTCACACCATGCGAAAGACCTTTGGCTACCACGCCTATAAAATGGGAATGGATTTATCGGTCATTCAAAAGCTGTTGAATCATTCCAGCCCGGCAATCACACTGTCGTATATTGGAATCACAAGGGACGATCTGGATAACGTCTATCTCAATCTGAACCTATAGCGTTGAGGTCGTGACCTCCAGCATCGCCCGGGCCGCAGCTTAAGCATCGCCGTGGTCGTCGCCTGGCGCGGTTGCCAGCACGTCCAGCCATTGTCTGCATTCCTTCACGTCCAGCCGCGCGCCCGCCCGGGGGGACAGCGCCGCCGCAGAGCTAGGAGATACCCCCTCAGATTTTTATGTAATTTTTACCGCGCCTTACCGAATAATAAATAGTGTCGTGATTGCCATGTGTCATGGTATGGTTTCCTTTGTGTGTGTGTTAGGGTAAAGAAAAGCCTATGCAAAGGCCGGAAAGACCTCCGCATAGGCGCGCTGTGTTAGTCTAACAAAAGCGGCTGTCTTCTGGAAAATATACGTCAGTCGTGCAGGATTCCAACGAGGACAATATATCAAAGTGCCGCGCAAAGTTAGGAAGTTCGACGCCGTCAGGATATTCAGCGCTGAACTCTTTGACTGTCGGCGTCAGTGTCTGGTCGTATGTTTCCTCAGCAAAACGCAAGAGGTTAAGCAGAACAACCCTTATTTTCGGGTCTTCACAATCACGTGTCAGCTGTCCAATTCCAGAGCGTATGTTGTAAATATAGTCGTCTGCCAGACCTTCATTGCTGTGCTTCGCGCGGGCTTCGGCTTCTTCGTCCGATATGTCCCATGTCTCTGTTTCCGTTGCTTCTGTCTCTGCTTCCGTCATTCCGTTGGTTCTTTCTTCAATTTCTGTCGTCATGTTGTATGACCTCCTAGTTTGGTTTTTATATGGTCAACGGGAATGTTTTCCCGATAACTCCGATGCTTATAAGTCGCGCCTGCGACGTCTCAGGCCGCGCCATGCGGTGCTTTGTCTGCTGCCTGAGACGTCCGCCGCCTCTTTACCGCCCTGTATTTCGGACAGCATACGAGCGCCGCGCCGTTGAGGCTGGATATCTTACAGTCGTGAATACAGCCTTTGCAGGCTTCCAGTGTGGATAATGGCTGCGCCATGCGGTGCTGTGGTGTTGTCATGTCGTTTCTTTCCTCCTATGCTTCTGCCGTTCCTTGTCTTCCTTCTGTGAAAAGGTAGCCCCCGTAATGGGGGACTACCTCTAGGAGGCCATCGCCATGACGCGACGGCAAAATGAAAAGGAAGCGGGAAGGACATCTATTTAAACCGGGTCGCGGCTTCTCCGTGATTACCGTCAGTAATAGTGACAGTATTGCGGGGAGAGCGTGCCCGAGATCGCGCTGTATTGTTGTCATTGTGCTGGTGGATATGCTGACTGCTTGTAGCTGTAACGCCTAAAAGATAGCACGGTATACGAATAGTTGTCTAGCAGTAAATTATAATATGGTCTAATAGACCTATTTTTGTTGTATAAGCATACTATATGTATTGACTTTTTGAAATTGCATGATAAAATTGTGGGCAGTAATCCCTCTGAAAGAAACCCAGAGCGTTAAAAGAGCTTTTAAAGAATTTTATGAGAGCTCTAAAGTGTTTACGACACGTTGATATATGGCGCTGTGAAGCTAATACGAGTCCTGCGACAGCAGGGCGAGCCAAGACGCTATGTTTTATCTTTTACGAGCACCGCGACAGCAGGGCGAGATACGACGCCATAAAGAGCTATTAAGAGATAATGTTATCAAGAACCCATCCCTTGTTCTTGACCTTGATCTGTCTTCCCGATGGATTCTTTATATCTGTTACTCAATGTGTCGTAATCGCTTTTATAGGTTTGAGAAGGAATTTATAGCTCTATATATCTTTTCTCAAACTCTATAATTCAGTTTACTATTCTTTGAGATATTTATATAAGTTCTTATAGTTTAAAACCTTAAAGTCAAAACCGTAATTATAGGATCATAATAACAACTTACACCAGAATAGCATTATATAGATTAACAATAAAATAATAATAGAACATTATAAGAACTTTCTTTATTAAAGAAGATTCTATAATTCTCTTATTAACCTATTGTCTTTTATATAATAATCCAGTAAGGTTCATATTATTAACCTATATTAAACTAATTATTATTTTAAGGTTTTTCAAAACCCCCCTACCCCCCATTATCAAGGTCTGAATCCACAAGAACCCCCCAAAACTTGTGATTGATAATAGGATTTACCATATCATTATGACGTGTAGGTCGTTGATGTTGCGTGTCGTAATGAAAGCTGTCGTTGCGCTGTGTGACGCCTTGCGGCGCTGTGTCGTCGTGTTGCTGCTTTATCCTTTCATAGGTGCACCGTAAACTTTTTCCCGGTGGTAGCAACAGTTTTGCGACTTTCCGTTGTAATTATCCCGGTTGCTTTATCCTTTCATAGGTGGTGGGCAAACTTTTTCCCGGTGGTAGCAACAGTTTTTTGGCTCTCCACCGTGAGTTTTTCGTTTGCTTTATCCTTTCTTAGGTACAACGTAAACTTTTTCCCGGTCATAGCAAGGTTCTATCTACGCCGTGCTGGTTGCTTTATCCTTTCTTAGATGCAGGGTAAACTTTAGCCGGTGACAGACTGCCTTTTCCTTTCTTAGGTCAGGGTATTTTTTAAGCCAGTAATACCAAAGGGCCAGCCGTGCCGTGTGGCGCTTTATCCTTTCTTAGGTGGGCACCAAACTTTTTCCCGGTCGTAGACTGCCTTATCCTTTCTTAGGTCGAATGTAAACTTTTTCCCTGTCGTAGCCTATAAAAACTAAAAGGGGCCCCATAACAGGGCCCCCGGTTCACATCAATGAGTAACAAAAAGTTACATTCTACACGGTGTACGCTAATTCTCCGTACCTAACCGCTTTTTCCATCCTACCGCCCCTTTCCGTCGTGGTCTGCATTGCCGCCCTCCCTTCGAGTGTCGTTACTGTAACGCCGGTGCAAAATTGTACCCGGCTATTCTTCTTCCGTTTCCGGGGCGATATTCAAGCAAACAGACGCCGCCAGATACGCGCTTGCAATCAATTCTTCAAACTTACCGCTGAACTCCCTGAATGTGTCGGCGTAATGTTCGTATCCTTTGCCCTCTATGCAGTCAAGGCCGCTTATGAAGTCCTCCGCATCGCAGCAGACCTTCTTCGCGTATTCCATGAACTTGATATGGCTGTTGAAACATACTGTCATTTTGTCGTACTCTTCGCCTTTTAACGCTCTGAACTCATACTGTCTAGCTCCGACGCGCTGTTGTAGTTTCGGGTGGTCGTCTAAGTTCTCCGACGCACAATAGCATGTCCGGTCAAGCAGGCTGAACATTGAATATATCATGCGTTCCGCTGAGGGGGTATATCCGCCTGCTTGCCTCATATATTCCTTTAGCTCAGTGGGCATCTGGTGTCTTGTCTCTGTCGTCGTTTCACTCCACCATCTGTTAAACCGCTTTACCTGTACTACCGTCATTACTTGTGTCGGTGCTGCCGTTTTCGCTGTTGCTGTTGCCATGTTCATTCCTCCTGAGTATGTTGTTTGCTAATAAAGCCTACCTGTTGTTCGCCATTTCCCCGTAGGGGCCATTAACGGCCACGTGAAGCCCCTAACTTGTTTTACAGCTATGTTGTATCCTCTTCGTCATTCTGCTTTGCCTTGCGGTCGTTCTTGACGATTTTCGGCAAGACCATTTCTTTCTTGTGGAACATTTTTATCAGCATCTTCACAAAGTCCGACGACAACACCGGGGAATATGCCACGGCCCCGCATTCAAGCGGCGACGCTTTCATCTGTACGCGCTGGTATTTCTGTCCTTTGATTGTCGGCCTCCCGGCGTCGGAACGACCGCGCTTCACGATAAATTCTTTCTGTTCAAGGTAGATTCGGAGGTACTGCACACCGATAATCCGGCGTTCCCCCGTCTCCTGCACGGTGAACATGCAACCGGCCTGAGCCATTATGACCGCCGCTTTGGAGATAAGCATGTATCCGGCCTTCTCTGAAACTGCCCTGCCGAGGTCTGTATACGGCGCGGCCTCTTCTCTCTGAGCTTCCAAGGCTGCTATGGTCTGGTCTTTGCGTTCTATGGCCGCTATAGCCGCCCGATATCCCCGGGCAATGATGTCAGCGTCGCTGTCGTCCGGTGTGGAGGTGATATAACCGCCTGTCTTGCGGATTGCCGGAAGCACTTCGTCAAATACCCAGTGTTCAAACTTTTCTGCGGATGGAAGGTTAGAACGGACTATGAGACGGTAGACGTCGCCTTCTGGGATGAATGAGACTGCAACATTTTGTATTGCGTCTGTGCCGTCTGCCTTTTTCCCTGTTACTACCCCTAGGTCGCGTTTCACGACCCCCTTGCAATGTCTAATTAGGGCGTCCTTCGTATTGCTGTATCCCAACGCTTCCGCTATGTCTTTGCCGCAGAATAGCGCTTTGCCGCTCTCGTCAAGGACGGTGCGGATTGAGCCAAAGTTATGGTTTTCAAATATCTGTAGTGTGTTTGTCATTTTCGCTCCCTCTTGTGATATAATCTCTATTAATCAGGCGATAGCTGCTAACTACCGCCTGATCGCTAACTTTGACTAGTTAGCTAAGTTGTACAACCGATTCAACGCCCGTGCCGTAACTATCTTGCGTAGTATGCGGCACATTTTGTTTGTACGCGCTTTGTCGCCGTCGCAGATGAAATTGATAATGTTCCGAATCATGATGATTGTCCCCCTTCTCCTAGTCTAGTATTGCTCTTAGCCTGTTTATTGCCGTCGCAAGGCCGCTCATTTTGCCGTCCCAGTATTGAGCATCGTCTTCTTTCAAGTCGTTAAGCGCTTTGGCTACCTGAAAAGATGTAACTAGTTGAGCTTTGAGTGTTTCTAGCTGTGCTCTTTCCTTCTTCGTCATGACTGTCGTCTCCCTTCGGGGCTCCGTGGTATAATCTGATAACTTGCTAGTCTTTGAGCTAGTAAGTTAGCTAGCATTCATAAAAGCTAGCATTTATGATAATTAGCTTTTGCCAATTGGTCAAGATAGTCTATATGTATGCAAAAGAAGGGGATAAATTGTGATTGAAAAGAAGGAACAAATAGCCTTTAGACTTGACGAATCCTTAGCGCGTCAGTTTAAGTCTGCTATAGCATTGCGCGGTGATAAAATGACGCCTGTCTTAATCAAATATATTGAACGATACATTGAGGAAACAAAGTCCCTTGAATCTTCCGGTCAGCTTTAAATTCCCCGACCGGCTTTTGAAAAACAATCCGTTGCTGGATTACGTCAAAGGGGACGCCAATTTAGCGCCCCCTCACTTTATACGCCGATGCTGAAAAATCCTGTCACGCTTCGTTATCAACGACGCCTTATACAAACAACATCATGCAGCGCTGTGTCTATTTATACACGCCAATTACAGAGGCATAAACATACCTCTTAGCATAAGTTACGCCCCTCTATGTCCATTGTGGCGTGTCAATATTTCAGCAGATATGCCATTTACCCTTTCATAGACCGCGAAAACGGATTATTCTTTAGCGATGACAGGTCTACATCGAAATTCACCCTGTCGATTACTTCCGCCTTTAATATCCGTGGTGAAATAGGTTTAGCGTAATGCTTCAAGGTTGACTCGTTCCCTTGAACCGCATGACCGACAACTCGTTCAAAGTAAATATCCCTCAACGAATTTTGTACACAATAATTTATAAACGTATGTCGGAACGAATAAAATACCTTTGCGCCCTTTTGTTTGCTTCCCTTGATTAATAATGTCTGACTGACATATCTGTTAAACCATTTCGTATATCCAGTACTATAGCGCTGGTCTGCACCGCTTGCGGCTAGTTCATCAAAGAGTCTTGCATGACCTTGTTCTTTCAACTCCTGCACATATTCCCATAGCCCTAACTTCAACAGTTCGTCGTGAATAGGAACGATACGCCGCGACGCTGTATTCTTGATACGCTTTGCTTTAACAAGATTACCCTCCTCATCTTCAATGCAAGGCGTCAACTGATAACATTTAACTTCATCAATGACTTTAAAGTCCGACAAATACAGGCCGCATAATTCCTCCGGCCTTGCGCCGCTGTACAGCGCCATTAAAGGCAGCCAGAATATCGCGCCGGTGTATTTCTTGCGCGTATTACTAGTTGAAGTTGTTTTCTCGCCTTGAATATAGGCCGGGTCATTGAATATCTTCCTCAATTCCTCTGTTGTCCAGATGTCCTTAGACGCCGTTGTATCTTGTGTTACGTCGGCTTTAGGTGCAGACATAATTACAGGCAACCATTCCGGCATTTCATACATAGGCTTGAGCCATTTCAAGAACCCGTTTACCTGTATCATGTAATTCTCAATACTCTTATGGCTGAACCTGTCTGTTTCTGGTATATCCATCTTCTTTAACTGTGAATATGGTATGTCCTTATATTGTTTCTTCTTAGTCCTACTGCTTGGATACTTCAATATAAGCCGTTCAGCTTCTTTCATTTTCTCTTGCGTAATGTCGCAAAGCTTTATATCGCCTATTATCTCAATGAAGATATTGACCTTTGCCGTCGCGTCTAATACCGTTTTAGGCGTCCAATTACCCTTTAGTTTCTTCTCTGCGACATACTCTTGAAATGCAGTACTGAACTTGTTCTGTTGCTTCTTCTGTACGTTCGATTGTTTTACATTTTGATTGTACAAGACTGGATTTACCGCCGTGCTGGTATAGGTCTCTGGATATTTACCGCTGTTACGCTGTTTCATGACGTTACACAACTCATATTGAGCCTTGATGACCTCACGGCATAGCGCTTTATATTCTTGTGAATCAGGAGATATAGACAAGTCGTTATCTTCAATAATAGATTCCGCCCCCGGTGAGCCATAGGAATAATTCTCTGTTGCCAACGCTTCACGGCAGTCACTTTGTATTGTCGAGTGCATTTCATTAGCGTAGCCAATCATTTCTTCATTACTTATAGTTGTCTTCCCGTTTACAACACTAAGCGCCCGCCCCGCTTCATCGTCTGCAAGCTCTTTGTCTACCCACGTCTTAACAAGTTGGTAAATTTGTTCTGTCGACAGTTCGGTCATTCTCTTATCCCCTTTTCTAAGCGCCGTCATGATGTCCCAGATATGAGACGATAGCACGGCGGCTTTACGTTTAGCAAGCCTTTTGTCAGGCGTCCTTAACGATATTCTTATTTCAGTCTTTTTGAATATTGGACGTAAGTCAGGCGGTATTGATTGGCGGAAATACAGCCTTGTATTGTTCTGAAAGATGTAGTCATTCTGTGAACGTTTTGTAATGTTCTGCATACAAGTCAATTCCTCACTTGTACATGCTCTTTGAAACGGCTATAATTCCTATTAAAAAGCCTCACAAACATAGTATTTGCAAGGCTCAATAAAGGCTTGGCGGAGAGTGGAGGATTCGAACCCCCGGGGCTGTGACACCCAATTGATTTCAAGTCAATCACCATAGACCACTCGGACAACTCTCCAATTACGGTAAGGAATTATAAGGGATTTTTTCTATTAATGCAAGCTTGCCTTTGTTAGAATGCACCCAAGAGGTGTTGATAATGGAAGAGATAAAAAAGACAGAACAAGAAATAAAATGGAATTTCAGGGTACTCGGGATGACCTGCACCACCTGTTCGCGCATCGTTGAACGCGCGCTCAAGAAAGTGCCCGGCGTCATATTCGCCTCCGTGAACCTCGCCACCGAGAGCGCCTTCGTGCTGGCGGAGCCTGGGGTGAGGGAAGACGCGCTGGAAGCGGCCGTTAAAAAAAGCGGCTATGAGATCGTGAAAGACGTGCCGGCCGACCTGGATGAGATGCGTTACCGAGAGGCGAGGCGGAACCTGATCGAAATACTGGTCATAGGTATTCCGCTCTCCTTTCTGATGCTGCTCCACATGTTTTTCGGTTATCACTTTCCGTGGTACGGCCCGCTGGAGATAGTTTTCGGCGCCGCGGCGATCTTCTGGTGCGGGCGCAAGACGATAGGCGGCGCCTGGATAGCGCTGCGGCACGGGCACACCAACATGGATTCGCTCATCGCGCTCTCAGCCGCCGCTTCGTGGCTGACGGCGATATTCAACATCATGGGCTTCGCCATCCCCTCTTTCGGCACGGTCGGAGTGATGATAATGATGCTGCACCTCACGGGGCGCTACATTGAATCCCACCTGCGCGACCGCGCCGCCAAGCAGGTAAAGACCCTGCTTACGCTGCAGCCGCGCGAGGCGAGGGTCATGGGCGATGACGGAGAAACGATCATGGTACCGATCGAAGCGGTGAAGCCGGAGACGATAATGCAGGTCAACCCGGGCGAGCGTATCCCGCTCGACGGCGTGGTGATAGAGGGAAAATCAGGCGTTGACGAATCGCTGCTCACGGGCGAATCGCTGCCGGTCGCCAAGAGCGAGGGCTCCGAGGTTACTGGCGGAGCGCTCAACACTTACGGCATCCTCACGATCCGTACGACAAAGGTCGGGGAAGACACATTCCTCTCCAAGATGCTCGAACTCGTCCGCGAGGCGCAGGGCGGCAAGGTGCCGTTACAGGCCCTCGCCGACCGCCTCACGCTGAAATTCGTCCCCGCGGTCATCGGTCTCGCCGGCCTCAGCGCCGCGGCGTGGTATTTTTTCTTCCCGCAGCTGCACGCGCTGATCGCGCCGCTCGCCGCGATGATGCCTTGGCCGACGAACCTGTCGACGCCTGCCGGAGCCGCGGCCTACGCCTTTATCGCGACGCTCGTCATCGCCTGTCCCTGTGCGCTCGGCCTCGCCACGCCGCTCGCTCTCGTGGTAAGCACCGGCGAGGCATCGCGAGCCGGACTGCTCATCCGCAACGCGGAGGCGATACAGACATTGAAGGACGTGAATTTCGCGATCCTCGACAAGACGGGCACCATCACAAAGGGAGAGCCGAAGGTCACAAAATGGCAGGCTCCCGAAGCGGCTCTGCGCTATATCTACGCGCTTGAATCAAACTCAGGACACCCTCTGGCGCGCGCGGTGACGGAGGCGGCCGGCATTCACCCGGCAGACAGGGCCGATTCGCTGACAGAAACTCCCGGCGAGGGCGTGACCGGCAAATGGGGCGATACGGAATGGTTTGTCGGCAGGCCTCTCGACCGTTCCCGCTGGAGCGACGCCTCATCGCTCGCGGTGACGCTTGTTGAAGTCCGCAGGAATGGAGAGCCGGTAGGCTATTTCGCAATCACCGACCCCATCCGCGAGGACTCCCCCTCCGCGATCTCCGAACTGAAAAAGATGGGAGTGACCCCCATGATGGCTACCGGCGACGCGAAGGAGACGGCACTGTCGATCGCGAAAGAGGCCGGGATCGAGGATGTTCGCTGGGAGGTCCGGCCGGAGGACAAGCTCTCTCTAGTACACGAAGCACAGAGCGAGGGGCGCCGGGTACTGATGGGCGGAGACGGCATCAACGACGCGGCGGCGCTCAAGGGCGCGGAGGTCGGGATCGCGATGGGAGGCGGCATGGATCTGGCCGTCGACAGCGCGGACATTGTGATAATGAGGGGCGGCCTCTCCCGCATCGTCGCCGCGATAAAGATTTCGTCTAAGACCTGGCGTGTGATAAGGGAGAACCTCTTCGGCGCCTTCGTGTACAACATAATCGCGATCCCAATGGCAATGGCGGGACTGCTGCACCCGATAGCCGCCGAATTCGCGATGGCGGCAAGTTCCATAACTGTGATCCTCAACTCGCTGAGGATCGCCGGCTCCGCCGAAAATAAAAAGGAGGTTTTCTAAAAGATGGCTGAATTCAAACTGAAGGTACCCGACATGAGCTGCGAACACTGCGAAAAGAGAATCCGCGAGGCGGTGTCAAACGCGGGCGGCAGGGTAAAGTCCCTTGACCTCAAGAGCAAAGAGGTCGTCGTCGATATCGAGGCTGAGGCCGACAAGCTTCTGAGCATAATCGACGAAGCCGGTCATGACGCCGGACTGATCTGACGGAGAAATACCCGCAAAAAACCCTGGATATCAAAAGACATCCAGGGTTTTCATTTTAACGTATGGCAATCATCTTCGCTGCGGCCGGCTTAAAAGGATGAACGCTAGTATCCCAGCTCTTCCCCGACAATTATCACATGGCATTCACGCCCGATGGGAGCTCTCTCCATCATCGTCACCACGCGGCATATCCTGTCCGGGCTGTTGCAGTCCATACAGCGCCCGACGGCGGTGCAGGGCGTTTTCATGCCGATGCGCACCGCGTTCGGCGGGGAGGCGATACTGCGCGCGCGTTTGAGCGCCGAATCGACGTCGGACTCGATCTTATTGACGCCGATGATGTACAGTATCTTTCCCGGAGCCCATGCCATCACGCCGACACGGTTTCCCGTGCCGTCGATGTTGACGATGGTGCCGTCCATCGCCAGCGCGTTAGCGCTTGTCACAAACCAATCCGCTTCAAGCTCGCCGATAAGCGCCGCTTTACGCTCCTCACGCGTCATATTAGGGAGCCAGTGTTCGGCTATTTTGCAGCCCTTTTCCTCAAGCCTCTCCGGCAGCCCGATCTCACGCACTGTAACCGTTCCGGGAATGCCCACGCTGGCGCCGTCTTCAATCAATTCCAGCGCGCGCTCGCAGGCGGCCTCCGCGTTTTCGGCGTACTGCGCGGAGAATCCGCGCGCCTCCAGAGCCTTGCAGATACTTTCTCCAAGTTTTCTGTTGCTCGTCTTTTTTGCCTCAGATGTATTCATGGCGGACCACCCTCCAAAAATTATTTGCCGTAATTATCCTGCCACGATTTATTATACAACTGAAACTTCGCACATCAATAAAACAGCTAAAACCTTGAAAAATCAATACCAGTTCAATCAAAACCAGTTTTTGTGATATAACGATCGCAGCCGTTCGACATTCCGCAGTCCCGACGCAGGAAATCAGCTTCGTTTTGAGACCGCACGCCTTATGCATAAAAAGCGCCGGAATGAAGCTTATCAAGGCCACATTTCGGCGCTTTTAGTTGGATTATCCCTTTTTCTTTCCTACAAACAGCACGACCGACACTCCAATCAAGATCATGATATGAGCAGCTCCTGCGTTGCAGCCTGACGACGAGCTACTGACAGGCTGCGTCCCTGCGGGGGTTACCGCTACGTTTACAGTGTAATATCCGTCTCCCGCGTCAATAAAATCTTTTGCGGGGATCGTTATATAGTTCCTGTTCATTTCTTCGTCAAATGTGATATTTTTTTGCCCGTAAGATTTTGTAGTTGCATCGTACACAAACCAGTTTCTGGTGTCTCCATCCGAGGGCAGGTACGCCTTGATGTCAGACTTGGGAGCAAGGCCGTATACGCTGACAGTTTCCCCAAATACGGAATCCATCGTTTTTGCGCGGACATTTTCCGTCTCCGCCACGGAGAAAGGAATGATGTCGTAAACAAAAAAGTCCGTAAAGTCAAGCGTCACAACCTCGACGGATTCGGTATCGGCAATCTTCTCCGTTTTCATGTAGCGGTAGAATGGTGCTTCTTTGCCAAGCCGCGTCTCATTATTTTTGACATCCTTGCCTGACCATGAACGCATTGACATCGGCTCAAGGAGGACCGCCGCATAGTTTGCCATCGGCTGTTCCATATAGACTACGTAACTTCCGGTGGGGAACGAAACGACTTTTTCCGCCTTATTCACGCCCTCGATCTTGCAGCTCGCACCAAAACTGCTGAGCTTGCCCATATTCGTTATAGTATAGGCTTCTACGTCAAGACTGACAGGAGCGGTAAGTCGTTCAAACTTTACGCCGAGGTTGCTCATCCTGAACGCTATGGTGTCTGCCATTGAATAGCTACCGTCTATGATGTAGGCGTAGGGTCGCAGGCATTCAAATGTCGGCTTCATTCCAAAACGCGAGTTTTTGCGAAGGCCAAAGATGTCCTCTGAGCTTCCGTCGTGATAGTATACGCCCTGTGTGACTACATCAGAATAGTCTACCGTGTCGTAGTCCTGACGGATCGTCATCATATATTTTTCTTTGCCAATATTTTCGGCCTTACCGCCGGCAAGGATCTCAGCTCTGGCCTCTTTAACCTCAGCGCTATAATTATCGAGGTCATCAGTTATTGCTTTCAGATAATAGAGGACGGTAAGGTACTGCCCCATGGTGCGCCTTGCGAATTCCCAGCGGCCTCCCGCGCTTCTGGATTCGACGAGGAAACTAATCGCTCCCGTCAGCCCCATGCTGTTACGCGCAATGGAGGGATCAAACCCACCCTCTATGGATTCTTGATAGGCGCCAAGTTCCGGCACGTTACCGTTGGCATCGGACCATTTCTTTACGGCATCACGCTGTTCTCCAGCCGGTATGGAGTTAAGGGAAACCAGGCCGCCTGTTGATTTACCGTCTTCTCCGATGGCAAGCCCATATCCGCGCGTATCCACATATGGCGCCCAGAAGAAAGAACCGCTGGGGTTGCTCGGCTTCTGCAGCCCATTCGCAATCTTCTGCTGAATGACTTCGGAAGAAGTTCTAAGTGCTTCAGGTATCAGCAGGTGGTTGCCCCACTGCGTCGTGATCTGTTCCTTATAGTAGCAGAGCGTCCCGCCGTCGTCTTTTAGCACAAGCCTGCCGCCATTGTCAGGATCTGTTTCATACACAAAGCTGTCACCGGAGGTTATTTTTGACGGAAGGCCGTAGTAACCATTGCATTCATATTCATGTGCGTCAAGACAAAATTCAGGGGCATATTCGGCAAGTACCCGCGCATGTGCGCGGGCGGCGGGAGCGCCGAGCCACACGCTGTCCCTGTTCTGGTCATAACCGCCCATGAGGCCGCCGCCGTACTGGCTCATTCCGCCGCCAGGGCCTGAAGACTCGAAGAAATCAGGAAGTCCAGTCTCCCAGGTGTCTCCGGATATAATGCTGGTACCTCGCTGGTGGATCTTGGTACCATCCGCGTTCATGCGCGGCAGTATTACGATGGATATTTTATCGAGAAGTCCCGCTACGTCAGAATGTTTCTGGCAGAGCCGCTGCGCGAGCATAATCGCTCCGGCTGTTGAAGCCACTTCATTACCGTGGACTTGCGCACGAAGGTAGAATATAGGTTTATTGAGCGCGCGTAATTTTTCCCCGCTTGGGTCATCAAGTTTCGGGCTGCTGAAGACAAGCAGCGGCATTCTCATTCCGCTCGGATAGTCACCGATGTAGCGAATTGTCATATTATCTTTAGGCAGAGATTCGAGATAGCTGTTCATCTGTGCGTTGGTAAGAATTTTTACAGTGCCTTCCGGATCGTTTTCGTTAGCGCGCATTTCGGCCGTAAAGTCTGGATGGTCGCCGAATTCGGAGGCGTCAGGATCGGCAAAATGGGCTTTTACCTTTGAGGAGTATTCTTTTAAAGATTTTCCATCCCAATTCTGATCCGCAAACCACAGATTTTCCAGTTTGCTCATATCCACACTCCACGATCCCCCAACTTCACTTTCAGATGCGGGCTTACCCTTTGAATTCGAAGCTATAGCGATGAAGCTAAGTGAGCAGATTACAAAAGCAACTATTATTGCTGTCTGTACATTTTTCAGGAACCTTTTACTTTGCATAACAAACCCTCCTTCGAATATCGTTTTTTGCGACCGACAATGTTTTACTCGGTCCCCCTTTTGCATTTTAAATTTTAATAATACCTTTGAAAACTATTTAAAAGTATAACATTTTACTTAGATAGTGTCCAAGTTACAGCAGAAACCCTAATCTCCAAGTTATGTATCCGTATGCCTGTGGTTTATTTATGTCAATCAATGTTCGTGGAGCCCATATTGTTGTTATGTGATAAAGCCACCCCATAATTTGCCTGGGATAATGTCACTATGAGACAGACACTAGTGAACATGACAGATAAAAAAACGGATCGTTTTAGAGTGATCGGAAAACAGTCTTCGGGCACGGTGACGAATTGGAGTGTATATCTGTGAGCTGTTCTTCGGAGGCACGCGTGCTCAAAGCAGCAGGCATAAAGAGCAATAAGGCTGTGAAACGTAAGCCAAACCGCATTGTCCACGTCCAAGGAAGGCGGCAGCAGGCATTATGTAGCAGGCCGGACGCCCGCAAGCGAGGATGGTTTAAAAAACAGTACAAATCGCTCTGCACGCCTGTCGTTGACGGCGTATCCCTTCATGACATAGTCCTTCAAAACTTTGCCGGCCCAGCGGCGAAAATCTACGCCGCGCCTTGATTTGACACGGTAGCCGACTGAGATGATGACGTCAAGATTATAACGTTCGATCTCTCTTTGCACCGACCTGCCGCCCTCGGTCTGAACTTGTGCAAATTTTGCACAGGTTGATTCTTCCTCAAGCTCTTCTTCTTTGTATATGTTCCCTATATGCCTGCTGATTACACTCCTGTCTCTGTCAAAGAGAGTCCCCATCTGTTCCTTTGTCAGCCACACCGTCTCTCCGTCCGTCTGTACCTCAAGTTTTACGCTGCCGTCATGCGCCTGATATAAAATTATTTCCCCGCCGCCCGTCATCTTTTTTCACCGCCGCTCTGGAGTTTTTGATAGTTTATATTGTAAACTATTATCGCAGCGGACGAGTAAATCATTTTTCCGCGTCTCCCTGTTACGGCAATGCGAACCTTCGGCAGTATTGATGAAGCCCCGCTTTCATGAAAGGGCGCGGCTGCCCGAAAGCCGCCGCGCCCCAAGAAAATGGCCGGCCCCGCAAAGAGGGACCGGCCGTCTATGCACGAAATATCAGAAAAGCGTTATTTCCTGCCTGAGAGATACTTCGCCCAGTCGGCATTGAACTGGTCGATTCCCTTTGTTGTCAGCGGGTGGTCGAAGAGCATCTTAAGCACCTTGAAGGGCACCGTGGCGTAGTCGGCGCCGGCCTTCGCGCATTCGAGGACGTGGGCCGGGTGGCGCAGGCTGGCGGCGATGACCTTTGTTTCGATGCCGTAGAGGTCGAATATTTCCACCACGTCGTAAATCAGCTTGATGCCGTCTTCGCCGATATCGTCGAGCCGCCCGACAAAGGGGCTCACATACGCGGCGCCGGCGGCAGCGGCCAGCACCGCCTGGTTGGCGCTGAATACGAGCGTAACATTGGTTTTTATACCCAACGCCGAGAGCTCCTTCACCGCGCCCAGCCCGTCGGGACAGAGCGGCACCTTGACGACGACCTGCGGATGGATCTTGGCGATCACCTTTGCCTCTTCGATCAGTTTGTCTTTCTCCAGAGAGACGGCCTCCGCGCTGACGGGACCGTTCACTGTCTCCGCGATCTCACGCACTCGTGTGTGAAAATCTATATTCCCCTCTTTGGAGACAAGGGTGGGGTTTGTCGTGACCCCGGCGATGACGCCCCATGAGCAGGCCGCCTTTACCTCTTCAAGATTTGCGGTATCGAGAAAAAATTTCATGGCAAGGACTTCCTTTCAGCTGATTAGATTATTGGCTCATTATAGCAGAACGGTAAAGTTTTATTCGACGTGCGGCGCGGCGGCGCTTTCGCGTTTCTGACGGTCCATCTCCGCGACCTCGCGGCTCAGCGTAAAGCTCAGAATGACCCTCAGCAGAACGATGACAGACAGGACGATCACGCCCTGCAGGTCCGGATCGCTTATCGTGCCGATGATGTCAGCGGCCATCAGGAACTGCAAACCAAGCATCAGCGTATCTTCGAAAGAGAGCCGCAACTGGATCCAGGCGTCGCGCGGCAGGCTGCTGCCCGAGCGCATGGCAAAAAAAAGCCGGCATCCCCTGAAGATGGCGACGACCACGCCGCACATGATGATAAGTATGCTGATAAATTCAATGATGGTCCTTGAAATCGCGGCAAAATCGTGGAGCATACGGAGCCCTCCTAAATATTGGATTCACAATTAATTTTATAGTGAAGCGGACTTTTTTGCACGATTTTTTACTCAAACAGGCGTCATTTTTTTGAGAAGAATTTACGGTTTTTTTCTCCGCGTTTTCATAGGCCCATACCGGCTCTTATCAAAGAGGCGTGCGAGGCCCAGCTGCTTGAGGCCGACGTCGTGCTGGGCAACGACCATGTCGGGCGCGAAACGATGGAATACGCCTCGGACAAATGGCGTCCGATCCCGAAAGGAACGCTTAGCGATAAGATCCACGATGGCATCACAGAATTTGTAAAGCTGCAAAAAGGCAACTGACAAGCGGCGGCGGATTAAAAGACTTGGAAGGGACGCTCCCTCGCGGCCGCTGTTTTCTGCCTTACTTTCTTTATTACGGTATACCGACAACCGCTCACAGCCATCCGGCATAGGTCAAAACCGGCGGCGGCCTTTGAGGCCGCCGCCGGTCACTTTACCGGTAAATATATTTACTTTCCCTACACCGCGTAGGCTTCGGGGTCTTCCTGCGGTTCCTGGCCGATGTCCACGAGGTTTTCCCGCGCGAACTTATTGGGCAGGAAGTCCTTCGCCACCTGCGGGAAGAGGATGTACGAAAGGATATCCTCCGGCTGTGTGCACCACATGCCGATCTCCTTCTTGGCCTGCTCGATCTCGGGGGCGATCTTCTCGCCGGGGCGGCAGGTGATCGGCTCTTCGTCGCCGAGGACCAGCTTCTGTATCTCGGGGTCGACGGGGGCCGGCGTCTTGCCGTAGTAGCCGCGGAAATACTGACGCACCTCGTTCGGCACCATCTTCCAGCGTTTGCCGGAGATGACGTTCATCGCCGCCTGCGTGCCGACGATCTGGCTCGTCGGCGTCACGAGAGGCGGGTATCCCATCTCTTTACGGACGCGCGGCACCTCTTCCATGACCTCCTTGAACTTTTCAAGGCAGCCGCCCTCTTTGAGCTGGCTCTGGAGGTTGGAGTACATACCGCCCGGTATCTGATAGAGGAGGATGTTTATATTGACTCCGCTGACTCCCATGATGATATCGTTATATTTGTCATGGAGCATCTGGTAGTATTGGGCCACAGGCAGCAGCTTTTCAAGCGAAAGTCCCGTGTCCAGCGGGCCGCCGGCGAGCGCCGCGACGATCGTCTCCGTCGCGGGCTGGCTCGTGCCCATCGCGAAGGGCGATATCGCGCAGTCGACGACATCGGCGCCGGCTTCGAGGGCCGCCATGTAGCTCATCGCCGCCATGCCGCTGGTGTAGTGGCTGTGGATCTGCACCGGCAGGCTGACCTTTTTCTTGATCGCCTTCACGAGCGCTGAAGCGGCAACCGGCGAGAGGAGCCCCGCCATGTCCTTGATGCAGATGGAATCCGCGCCCATGTCGGCCATGTCGCGCGCCTGCTTCGCGAAGAGGTCGAGCGTATGGACTGGCGATATCGTGTAGGAGATCGTCATCTGCAGCTCTCCGCCCTCTTTTTTGACGGCCTCGGCGGCGATCGACATGTTGCGCAGGTCGTTCAGCGCGTCAAACACGCGGATGATGTCTATTCCGTTGCCGATGGCGCGTTTGACGAATTCGCGCACCACTTCATCCGAGTAATGGCGGTAGCCGACGATATTCTGTCCGCGCAGGAGCATCTGAGTTTTGGTCTTCTTGAGGCGTTTCTTTATCTGGCGCAGCCTCTCCCACGGGTCTTCGTTGAGGAAGCGCATCGCCGAGTCAAAGGTCGCGCCGCCCCACATCTCTATCGAATGGTAGCCGACTTCGTCCATCGCCTCGCATATCGGGAGCATGTCGTCGGTACGCAGGCGCGTCGCCATGATCGACTGGTGCGCGTCACGGAACGCTGTCTCCATAATGCCGACACGCGGCTTTGTCTTTGCCGCGGAAGTTTCCGGTTTTTTGTTTTCCGTCACGACCACCTGTTCGGGCTTTACAGCCTCCGCCGCAGGCTCTACGGTGGGAGCCGCACCCGCGGCCCCCGTCGTTACTTTGGTGGCGATCACTTTTCCGTTGCTGTCTTTGATCTCTTTTTTTATTTCAACTTCGGACATAACTATCTTACCCCTCCATCTTCATCTCAGCCATATGCCTGTAGAATCTCCATCTGTCGGCAATGGCTTTTTTCTCTTCTTCGAGCAGCTGCGCAGCCTCTTCGGGGGCCGTCGCTTTGAGGCTTTTGTATCTCACTTCGTTGTAGATGTAGTCTTCAAGGGGCAGGCTCGGCTCTTTGGAGTCTATGACGAGCGGGTTTTTGCCCTCTTTCGCCAGGTCGGGGTTGTATCTCATGAGCATCCAGTGGCCCGAGTCTACCGCTTTTTTCTGCTGGTCAAGTCCTTTGACCATGTCTATGCCGTGCGCTATGCAGTGGCAGTAGGCGATTATTATGGACGGTCCCTCGTAGGCTTCGGCTTCCTGGAAGACTTTGACTGTGTGCGCGTCGTTGGCTCCCAATGCCACTTTCCCCACGTAGACGCTGCCGTAGCTCATGGCCATCATGGCAAGGTCTTTTTTGCCCATGCGTTTGCCGGCCGCAGCGAATTTGGCCACGGCTCCTCTCGGCGTGGATTTGGAGGCCTGCCCTCCGGTGTTGGAGTAGACTTCGGTGTCAAGTACAAGGATGTTGACGTTTTTGCCGCTGGCTATTACGTGGTCGAGTCCCCCGTAGCCGATGTCGTAGGCCCAGCCGTCTCCTCCCACGCACCAGACTGATTTTTTGGCGAGGTTGTCTATGACTGATTCGAGTTCTTCTGCCTGTTGTGTCTCTATGCAGCAGAGTTGTTCTTTGAGGCGGTCTATTTTGTCTGTTACGGCTTTGATTTGTTCGCCGGTGGTCTGCGGCGCGTCAAGTATTTCTCTGACTGTCTGTTCTCCCAGTTCGGGGGTCATTTTGGTGAGCAGTTCAGCCGCGTATTCTCTGTGTTTGTCTATGGTGAGGCGGAAGCCGAGGCCGAATTCTGCCGCGTCTTCAAAGAGGGAGTTGCTCCATGCCGGCCCTCTGCCCTGGTCGTTTACCGCCCACGGGGTGGTGGGGAGGTTGCCTCCGTATATCGAGGAGCAGCCGGTGGCGTTGGCGATTATGGCTCTGTCTCCGAAGAGTTGGGAGAGGAGTTTGAGGTAGGGGGTTTCTCCGCAGCCCGCGCAGGCTCCCGAGAATTCGAAGAGGGGTCTCAGGAGTTGGACGTCTTTGACTGTCGCTGTGTTGAGTTTGGCTTTGTATGTTTCGGGCAGGCTGAGGAAGTAGTTCCAGTTTGCTTTTTCTGTCTCTCTTATGGGCATTTGGGTGCGCATGATGAGCGGACGGTGCGGGTCTTCGGCTTTGGTTTTGTTTATGGGGCAGTTGGCCGCGCAGAGGCCGCAGCCGGTGCAGTCTTCGGGCGCGGTCTGGATGGTGAAGTCATAGTCTTTGAAGTTGGGGAATTTGGCTTGGGCGTGTCTGAATGCTGCCGGCGCCTGTTCGAGTTTTTCGGGGGCGTAGACTTTGGCTCTTATGGCTGCGTGGGGGCAGACGAGGACGCATTTGCCGCATTGGATGCAGAGGGACGGGTCCCAGACGGGGATGTCTATGGCTATGTTTCTTTTTTCGTATTGGGTGGTGGCGCTGGGGTAGGTGCCGTCTTCGGGCAGGGCGGAGACGGGGAGGCTGTCTCCTTCCATTATCATCATGGGGCCGAGTATTTGTTTGACGAATTCGGGGGCGTCTTCGGCTACGGGCGGCAGGATGTCGAAGGCGGATGTCGCTTCGGCCGGCACTTTGACTTGGTAGAGGTTGGCTAGTGTCTCGTCTACGGCTTTGATGTTTTTGTCTACTATGGCCTGTCCTTTTTTGGTGTAGCTTTTGATTATTGAGTCTTTGATGGCTTTTATGGCTTTGTCCTGGGGCAGGATGCCGCTGATGGCGAAGAAGCAGGTCTGCATGATGGTGTTGGTGCGGGAGCCCATGCCTGTTTGTTTGGCTATTTTAACGGCGTCTATGACGTAGAGTTTGAGGTGTTTGTCTATTATTTTTTGCTGGTATGTTTTCGGCAGTTTGTCCCAGATTTGTTCGGGGCCGAAGGGGGCGTTGAGGAGGAATGTTCCGCCGTCTGCCGCGTTTTTCAGGATGTCGAGTTTTTCGAGGAAGCTGTAGACGTGGCAGGCCAGGAAGTTGGCTTTGTTTATGAGGTAGCTGGCGTATATGGGGTCGGGACCGAAGCGCAGGTGGCTTACGGTTA
Source organism: Cloacibacillus evryensis DSM 19522 (assembly GCF_000585335.1). Classification (NCBI taxonomy): domain Bacteria; kingdom Thermotogati; phylum Synergistota; class Synergistia; order Synergistales; family Synergistaceae; genus Cloacibacillus; species Cloacibacillus evryensis. The sequence goes on along the minus strand of NZ_KK073872.1, from coordinate 734,116 downwards.
TTCCTCCGGATTTTTTGGAGTCGTAGCTGTAGTAGCCCTGGGCGTAGAGGTCCGTCTCCTGGCCGATGATTTTGATGGAGTTTTTGTTGGCTCCCACTGTGCCGTCTGAGCCGAGGCCGTAGAAGAGGCATCTGACTGTTTTGGGGTTTTCTGTGTCGAATGACGGGTCGTAGGGGAGGCTGGTGTAGGTGACGTCGTCTTCTATGCCTATGGTGAAGCCGTCTTTGGGGGCGAGTTTGCGGAGTTCGTCGTAGACTCCTTTGACCATGGCCGGGGTGAAGTCTTTGGAGGAGAGGCCGTAGCGGCCTCCCACTATGGTGATGCCGGAGCCGTTGAGGGCTTCTTTGACGTCGGCGCAGAGGGGCTCGCTGTTGGCCGCAGGGTCTTTGCTGCGGTCGAGGACGGCTATTTTTTTGACTGTCCCGGGGAGGGCGTTTGTGAATCTTGTGATGTCGAAGGGGCGGAAGAGGCGCACGATTATTAGGCCAACTTTTTCTCCCTCTTGGTTCAGGCGGTCTACGGCTTCGCGCGCTACCGCAGCGCCGGAGCCCATGATGATTATGACTCGCTCGGCTTCGGGGCTGCCGTAGTAGTCGAAGAGGTGGTATTGTCTGCCTATGGTTTTCGCGAATTTGTCCATCGCTTGCTGGACGGTGTCGGGCATGTCGGCGTAGTAGCGGTTGCGTCCTTCCATCGACTGGAAGAAGACGTCGGGGTTTTGCGCGGTGCCGCGGATGAAGGGCGCGTCGGGCGTGAGGCGGTTGTATCTGTGTTCGCGCACGAGGTCGTCGTCTATGCAGGCGCGCATGGCGTCGTAGGGGATTTCTTCTATTTTCATTTCTTCGTGGCTGGTGCGGAAGCCGTCGAAGAAGTGGAGGACGGGAACTTTGCCTTCGAGGGTCGCCATTTGCGCGATGAGCGCGTTGTCCATGGATTCCTGCACTGTCGCCGAGGAGAGCATGGCCCAGCCGGTGTTGCGCACGGCCATGACGTCGGAGTGGTCTCCGAAGATGGAGAGCGCGTGGGCGGCCACGCTTCTGGCTGTTACGTGCATGACTGTGCTGGTGAGTTCGCCCGCTATTTTGTACATGTTGGGGATCATGAGCAGGAGTCCCTGGGAGGCGGTGAAGGTGGTGCCCAATGCTCCCGCCTGCAGCGCTCCGTGGTAGGCTCCCGAGGCCCCCGCCTCGCTCTGCATTTCTTCCACCAGCGGCACTGTGCCCCAGATGTTGGGACGCGATTCCGCCGACCACTGATCCGACCATTCGCCCATCGGCGACGACGGCGTGATCGGGTAGATCGATATCACTTCGTTTACCGCGTGCGCTACGTGCGCCGCAGCTTCGTTGCCATCCAGCGTTACCATCTTTTTCTCTGACATGATTCGTTCCTCCCATATTATTCCCAACATTTAGGGATATTTTTCTTAATTGTCAATTGTTTTACCATAGCACATGTTTTGGAAATACTATCCCCCAACGGTGTCGCTTCAATATATCTTAGCTGAAACAAATACTCGAACCACCGCCGTATAGCGTTCTACATAATATCTCATAACTGGAAAAATATAAACAAGTTAGAGATACTTTTCATATAAAATCGCACAAACTACTTATTGCGATGTTCGATAAAAATGCTTTTACAAAATTCAAATTTTAAGAAAGGCGCCGCTAATACAGAGGGGCAGAAAAACAATGACAGTACAAAACTATAACAAAAGCGGAGAATAGACGCCGGCGCGGGTTCTAGACAGCAGGCGTTTATTCTCCGCGATCAGCTCTACTTCGCCGCGTATACTCCGTCGATCAGAGTTCCGTCGCGGTATTCCACGGCGGCAAGCAGTTTGCCGTAGTCGAATTCTATCGGCTCCGGCACTCCCGTCAGTTTTTCAACCTCTTTTTTGAGTTCCGTTATTTCCGTTACCGGCAGTTTCGCTTTGAGGGCCGCTTCCAGAAGTTCCGCGCGGCGCGGGTTGACGCAGATCCCTCGCTCTGTCACGATCGCGTCCACTGTCTCGCCAGGCGTGGTTATCGTCGTCACCCGGTCTTTGACGGACGGAACTCCGCCGCGGAAGGAGGGGCAGACTATTATCGAGAGTTTCGCTCCCGCCGCCGTGTCCTGGTGCCCTCCGGAGGCTCCGCGCAACACTCCGTCGTTGCCGGTTAGGACGTTGACGTTGAAGTCTGTGTCGACTTCGAGCGCCGCGAGGATTACGCAGTCGAGGTTGTTGACGAGCGCTCCCGCGTTGAAGGGGTTCGCGTACCAGGAGGCGTCTATTTCTATGTGGCTCGGGTTGGATATCATGGATTTTGTCACCGCCGCGTCGAAGGACTGAACGTCGAATACTGTCCTGAACATGCCTTTGTCGTGCATGGACGCCATGTAGCCCCCCACTCCACCGAGGCCGAAGCTGCCCGTTATTTGTTTGTCCGCCATGTATTCTTCAAGGTAGACGGCGGCGGCTAGGCTCGCTCCGCCGACTCCCATCTGGAAGGAGAAGCCGGGTTCGACGATGCCGGCGGCTTTCATGAGCCGGAAGGAGTCCTGCGCGATGCGGAGGTCTACGGGGCTGCGCGTGATGCGCGCCGCCCCGGTGGCTATTTTCGCCGGGTCTCCGATGCTGCCGACTACTACTACCTGGTCGACGAGGTATTGCGGGATGGAGATTTTCGGCGAGAGGGGGTATTGGACGAGGTTGTCGGTTACGGCTATGACGTGGGCGGCGTTTTTCGCGTCGGTTATCGCGTAGCCGAGGGAGCCGCAGGCGGAGGGGCCTTCTGTGCCGTTGATGTTGCCGAGGCAGTCGCAGGCGGGGGCGGCGAGGAAGGCGACGTCTATTTTGATGGAGCCCTCTTCGACGGCGCGGGCGCGGCCGCCGTGGCTTCTGATGATGACGGGGATGTCTACTTCGCCGCTGGAGAGGAGTTTGCCCAGTTTGCCGCGAACGCCGGAGGTGTAGAGTCTGCCGATGAGTCCGCTTTTTATGTAGTCGGCGACGCAGTCGTGGGAGTCGGGTATGGAGCTGGGGGCGAAGGTGAGGTTTTTGAAGCCCATCGCCTCGAGTTCTGCTAGGACCATGGGTATGACGGCGTCTCCGTTGCGGAGGTGGTGGTGGAAGGAGATGGTCATGCCGTCGGTGAGGCCCGATTTTTCGATCGCGGCGCGCAGAGAGGCGGCGCGTTTGTCGCGGCAGGGCATCGCCGCGCGGATCGTGCGCGGTTTTGTATAAAGGCCGGCGAGCGAAGATATTCTGCCGAAGGGCGTCGAATATGGCGCGAAAGCCCCCACGCCGGGGACTTCGAGCGGGACTGTTCTTCCGAGTGAGTTTACTGCTGTTTTCATCTTAAAGCGCCTCCCTGTCAAAGCCGTAGAGTTCGGCCAGTTCCAGCAGATGGGCGGAGCGGGCGATAACGGGAGCGTCTACCATCTTGCCGTCGACCGCGATGACGCCCTTGCCCTCGCGCTTCGCCTTTTCCGCCGCTTCGACGACGCGCATCGCCTTACGCAGTTCTTTTTCCTCGGGCATGAATGCCTTGTGTATCACGCTGACCTGGCTCGGATGGATGCAGGCTTTGCCCGTGAAGCCCAGGCCGACGATCTCCTTCGTCTCGCGCAGGAGCCCCTCGTTGTCCTGAAGGTCGGCCCAGACCGTATCGTATGAGTCGACGCCGGCGGCGTGCGCCGCGGCCGCCACCCTGCATCTCGCGTAGAAGAGCTCGCGCCCCTCTTTCGTCTTACGCACTCCCATGTCGGCGGTAAAGTCCTGTCCGCCGATGGTCAACGCCGTGACGCGCGGCGAGGCGGAGGCTGTGTCGAAAGCCTTCTCCAGCCCCAGCGCCGTCTCTATCATCGCGTGTATTTTGACCGCGCCGTGCCTCATGCCGCAGCGCTCCTCGATCGCGCTTATCCTTTTATCGGCGGAGACGACATCCTCGGGGCCGTTGCATTTGGGAAGCCTCACGGCCTCCGGGGCACAGGGGATTATCTCTTTAAGGTCGTCCTCAAAAAACTCGGTGTCCGCGGCGTTGATACGCACCGTTACAAAAAGATCTTTGAAATCAAAATCTTTAAGGAAACGGGCGACCATCCTGCGCGCGCCGTCCTTTTCCGTAAGGGCGACCGCGTCTTCGAGGTCCAGCAGCACGCTGTCGGCGCCGAAGATCGGCGCGTGCTGGATCATTCCGGGAGCGTCTCCCGGGATGTATAACATCGAACGGCTGGCCTTCATCTCTTTCCCTCCTCGCGTGTGACTGATTTCCACCATGATGCGAGAACGGCGCTGCCGCACTCGGCATCAGCGTCCGCTCCCTGCGCGGACGGATCGGGATGTTCCGGCGTCGAAGCACGCTCCAGCGCCGTTTCCAGGCGCGCCTTGATCGTTATCTCGATCGCGCCGCGGTCCTCTATCGTCACATTCGCGCAGGCAATGTTATTTTCATCAAGAACGCTTTTTACAAGCCTTTCCGTGCGCTTGGCGAAAATCTCGCTGTTAGCGCCGCTGTATTTCAGCTTAAATGTTTCGTCCGGGGAGACTGTGACATAGCAGTCCGACGACTCCAGCGTCCCGGCGGCCGCCGTATGAAGAAGTGTCATTATCCTTCCACCTTTCCAATAAAGACGGCGTGCGAAAACGTATTCGCACGCCCGTTCCGTTTTAAAGTTTTTTCGCTATCGCGTCAAGAAATTCCGCCGACGTCAGCGATTTTTTGTTCGGAATTTCCGCTATCGCGTAAAGGTCCTTCGTCATCTGCCCCGATTCTATCGTTTCGATCGAAGCCTTTTCAAGCTTGTCCGCGAACTTCACGAGTTCGTCTATCCCGTCCAGCTCGCCGCGCTTGCGCAGCGCGCCGCTCCAGGCGAAGATCGTCGCCATCGGGTTCGTCGAGGTCGCTTTCCCTTCAAGGTGCTGATAGTAGTGGCGCGTGACGGTGCCGTGAGCCGCCTCATACTCGTAAACGCCGTCGGGAGAGACGAGCACGGAGGTCATCATCGCGAGGCTTCCGAAGGCCGTCGCCACCATATCGGACATCACGTCTCCGTCATAGTTTTTGCAGGCCCAGATGAAACCGCCCTCGGAGCGGATGACGCGCGCCACGGCGTCGTCGATCAGCGTGTAGAAGTAAGTGATCCCCTCCTTCTCGAAACCGGCTTTGAACTCCTTCTCAAAGACATCCTCAAAGATGAGCTTGAAAGTCTGGTCGTACTTCTTGGAGATCGTGTCCTTCGTCGAGAACCAGAGGTCCTGTTTCGTGTCGAGCGCGTATTTGAAGCAGGCGCGCGCAAAGCTGGAGATGGACTTTTCCAGATTGTGCATCGCCATCGCGACGCCGGGGCCTTTGTATTCAAAGACGACCTCTTCCTGACGCTTCGCGGCGTCCCCGTCGGAGGGCTCGAAGGTCATTTTCAGCGTTCCCGCGCAGGGGATGTTCATCTCCACATCTTTATAAATGTCGCCGTAGGCGTGACGCGCGATCGTAAGTGGCTTCTTCCACGTCCGCACCGTCGGGCTGACGCCTTTGACCATGATCGGCGCGCGGAAGACGGTGCCGTCAAGGATGGCCCTGATCGTCCCGTTGGGGCTCTTCCACTGCTTCTTGAGGCTGTATTCCTCGACCCTCTGGGCGTTGGGGGTGATCGTGGCGCACTTTACGGCAACGCCGTATTTCTTGGTCGCCTCGGCGGATTCGACCGTTATTTTATCGTCGGTCTCGTCGCGGTGCTTCAGTCCGAGGTCATAATACTCCGTCTTGAGGTCGACGAAGGGCAGGATCAGAGTATCCTTGATCTGCTTCCAGAGAATGCGCGTCATTTCGTCCCCGTCCATCTCGACAAGGGGGGTCTTCATTTGGATCTTTGCCATTGCATATTTCTCCTTTTTGACTTTATATTAGTTCTTTAGCCTTTTGCGTTCTGTTCCGCGTAATAATTCATCAGGCAGCCGGCCAGCAGGATCTCCCTGTCTTCGGGCGCAAGTCCCGGCATCTTCACCGTTATCGATTTTTCATGCCCGTCCTCCGAGATTATCCAAGCCGCCGTCTCTTCTTTGCCGTCCCTGACGGCCCGGCGTATTCCGGGGAGGCAGAGCCACTCGCCGGGCTTGAACTTATCCCTGTCGGCAGGGTCGACGATGAAGGGGATCATCCCCCAGTTGATGAGGTTGCTGCGGTAGCGCTTCGTCGCGTATTCTTCCGCGAAATTGGCCTGCCCTCCTAGCACCTTCTGCGACGAGGCCGCCTGCTCGCGCGCCGAGCCGTCTCCCGGCTTCACGGCGAAGATGCAGCTGCCCAGCGCGATCTTACTGATGTCGGATTCGCTCGCGTGCGCAAGCACCGACTTTGCCGCCGCGGAAAGCTCCGCCTTGTTCTCCGCGGCCTCCCTGCGCTCGTCCTCCAGCGCCTGCGCCTCGTGAGCCCGGCCAACATACTTCGGGTCCTTGCGCGAAAGCGCGAACTGCGCGAGCTTGATCGGGTTGGAGCGCAGCGACGAGGTCTCGCCCGAGGGGATGAGCTCGTCCGTCGTCGTCACGGGATCGGTGATGACGGAGGCGATCTTGAGCATCAGATTCTCCGCGAGCGGATAGACCTTCGGCCACGGGCGGATGTTCGGGCCATATATCAGCTCCGCGCTCGCGTCGGCCTTGCCGAAGCCGTGGTAGACCTTCTTTTCATATACCCCGCTGTCAAAGCTGTATTCCGTCTCGTGCAGGAGGTCGCCGTACTTTTCCGCCGACGTAAGGACGCCGCCGTTCGCCGCCGTCGCCGCTATCGAACGCGCGTCCATCAGCGCGACAGAGGCAAGCTGTCCGTCGCCGGGCTTTGAGCCCTCGCGGTTCGGGAAGTTTCTCGTCGTATGCCGGATACTGAAACCGTGGTTCGCCGGGGTATCGCCCGCGCCGAAGCATGGCCCGCAGAAAGCGGTCTTGACCACCGCGCCGGCCTCCATCAGGTCGCTGATCGCGCCGTTTTTGACGAGCGCGAGCATGGCGGGCTGGCTTCCCGGGTAGACGCTCAGTGAAAACTCGCCGCAGCCGACATCTTTGCCCTTCAGTATCTGCGCCGCGGCGATAATATTGTCAAAAACACCGCCCGAGCAGCCCGCGATGATGCCTTGATCAACGTGGACGCAACCATCGTCCGACACCTTCTCGACAAGGTTAAGGCTGAGCCCAGGCGTCTCGATCTTGCTCAGCGCGTCTTTCTCGACCTGCCGGAAAATATCGCGTGGATTCTCGTTCAATTCATCTATTGTAAAGATATTGCTTGGGTGGAAGGGAAGCGCGATCATGGGTTTGATCTTGTCAAGCTCGACTATGATCGCGGCATCGTACCAGGCAACATCGGACGGCGCAAGTTTTTTAAAGGCCTCCGGCCGCTTGTGGTTCTCGTAATAGGCTTTGACCTTGTCGTCGGTCGCCCAGACGGAGGTCCAGCAGGCGGTCTCGGTCGTCATCACGTCGATGCCGCTGCGGAACTCCACGGGGAGATTCGCGATACCGGGGCCGACGAATTCCATCACCTTATTCTTCACAAAACCGTTCTTGAATACCGCGCCGATGATCGCCAGCGCGACGTCCTGCGGTCCGACCCCGGGGCGCGGCGCTCCGGTGAGATAGACGGCGACGACATCCGCGCGCGGGAAATCATAGGTACGCCCGACTAACTGCTTCACAAGCTCGGGGCCGCCCTCGCCGACGCCCATCGTTCCCAGCGCGCCGTAGCGCGTGTGGCTGTCCGAGCCGAGGATCATCCGGCCGCAGCCCGACATCATCTCGCGGACATACGAATGTATGACGGCAAGATGGGGAGGAACGAACTCGCCGCCAAACTTTTTCGCGGCGGAGAGGCCAAAGAGATGGTCGTCCTCGTTGATCGTGCCGCCGACGGCGCAGAGGGAATTATGGCAGTTCGTCATCACATAGGGAACGGGGAACTCTTTCATACCGCTCGCGATGGCGGTCTGGATGATCCCTACGTAAGTGATGTCATGCGAGGCCAGGCTGTCGAAGCGGATCTTATAATTATCCTCCGTGCCGGCGGCGTTATGCGCCGCGATGATGCCGGCCGCTATCGTACCGCGCGAGTCCTTTACCTTATCCTCCGGCAGCCACCCTAGCGGCTTGAACCCCGCGGCGCGGACCTCCTCATTGACGGCGGGAAGCCCCTTCTTTTCGATATCCTCCACCAGCACCGTTCCATTCAGCAGATACGCGCCCTTTTCGATCAGTTTGATCAAAATACTCATCCTTTCATGCCATTTTGTATATATTTTCGAAACTAACAGTTAAATTCTTTAAAATCAGCACATAGTCTTATTTTCAGGACATCCGGGAGACTAAATCGCCCTGACGGCAACTTTTGCGTTATATTCTCCTAATTAGCCTTAAATATACTCCGGTAAACTACATATCATTACTTTTATATGTAAAATTATTTATTTGTCAAGTTTCAATACACATGTCCCAACACCGGGAAGACAAAAAAAATGCCGCCCGCAAAAACGACCCCACGCAGACAACATCACATGTCCATCACATCAAAAGCAATGGCTCACGAAACAGCATCCGCCCGCGCAGATTCATTCCCCTGCGGTACGAACAGGTCTCCTGGCTTCCAGTCATCCTACTCTCGCATCTTCCCAGGCATAAGCCCAGTGATCTCGCGATTTCGTCATGGTAACAGTGGCGGGGCCGCTTTGGATTTTAACCAAATTCCCTTACTTTCGTACCGTTCAATTTTACAATCTCACTATATTCCCTCATAACATAAATGTCAAGGTATATTTCATCACGCTGATAAATTTTCAAATTATTTGCGTTAATTGGAAGATTTTGTAAATTTTTGTTGTTTTTTAAAAATTAACGACTATTTATGTCTGATATCTATCAACGATGCGCCTAATCATGGCGGACTTCTCTGTTGGGCGACAAGCTGCGAAAACTGCCATCGCAAAAAGACAAAAAAGAGGCAGAAAATCGTCGTCACGTCAGACACCGACATGAATCAACAATTCTCTGCCGCGTTTAAAAAGGTGAAGCTCCGCGGAAAATATCCTGGTTCCGAGCGTTATTCCCAGGGTACCATCTTACCGGGATTTAGTATGTTATTTGGGTCAAAAGCAAGTTTTACCCTGCGAATCAATTCTATCTGCGCCCTATCGATAAAAAGAGGGACGTATTCCACACGCTTCAGCCCGACGCCATGTTCCCCGGTGAGCGTGCCGCCAAATTTTATGACAACAGCGTAAAGCCTCCGCCTGGCGGCTTCAATAATTTCGCGCCATTCCCTCTCTTCCCTCTCCAGATATAAGGTCACATGCATATTGCCGTCTCCAAGATGACCATAAGCGGCATACTTGATTCCCGCGCCACGGCATAGATTCTCCAGCTCCTTCATAAAATCGGCCGCGCGGCTGGTAGGAATGACGACGTCCTCATTGGCTATCTGAATTGGAGCGTGCGCCCATACCGCTTCCGCAACGCTTTTACGCCCCTTCCACAATTTATCTTTTGTGGTTCTGTTATCCGCGACAAATACTTCCAGCGCCCCCTGTTTCAAACATATATCACCTACCTTCTCAATCTCATCGGCAAGGTGCTCCCTGTCATTTCCCTCATATTGCAATATCAAATGAGCGCCGGCCTCACGCGAAAACGGAAATTTCGTCTGAAGATATTCTTCTGTGAGCACCATCGATTGTTTATCAATGAATTCAATGGAACTAGGCACGCACTTCCCCTCCGTCATGACGGCCGGCACCGCTTTTATCGCGCTTCCAACATCGGCAAAAGGTACCAGTAAGTCCACAATAAATGAGGGGCAGGGCAAAAGTTTGAGTATTATCTTCGTCACGATTCCAAGTGTGCCCTCAGAGCCAACCATCAAATGAACAAAGTCATAGCCCGTTACATCCTTTCGCCGCTTGCCGCCGAACCAGGAGACGGCCCCATCCGGCAGCACCACTTCCATGCCTAATACATGACTGCCCGTAGGGCCGTACTTAACGACCTTATTGCCCCCGGCATTTTCCGCTACGTTGCCGCCGATAAAGGAGGCGTCGCCGCTGCACGGGTCACCGGCGTACATCAGGTGGTTGTCCAGCGCCGCTTTGTTTATATCAGAGGTAATAACGCCTGGCTCTACCGTCATCGTAAGATTCTCCGCGTCGAATTCAAGTATCCTGTTCATACGCTCCAACGACAATTCTATTCCTTTATATGCGGGGACCGCTCCGCCGGAGAGGCCTGTCCCCGCGCCGCGCGGTGTCACGGGAATCCGATATTCGTTTGCGTATTCCATAAGCCGTGATATCTGCTCCGCAGTCTCGGCAAAGCAGACGACTTCCGCTTCGTATTTCTTCTCCCACAGATGCGGCGCTACTTCGTCTTTTGAATATGCCTCTATTTTTTCCCGATCTACCGACACTCCCGACCTGCCGAAAATTGCGATCAAATCAGCGACCGTATTATCCGTGACCGGAGAATAAGAAAAATTCGCCTCCATAATTATCTAGCCTCCTCCCTTATACGCCCTGCAAGCCTCGGCAAAATATCCGTAAGATCGCCGCAGAGGGCGATATCCGCGACCCTAAAAATCGGCGCGTCCGGGTCTTTGTTGACGGCGACGATCTTCTGTGCCGTCTGCATGCCGGCAAGGTGCTGGACCGCGCCTGAGATGCCAGCCGCCAGATAAAATTTTGGCGCGACGACCTTGCCGGAGAGGCCGACCTGATGAGGATAAGATATCCATTTAGCCTCCACCGTGGGGCGAGAAGCGCCGACCCCACCGTCAAGCAACTCCGCAAGCGCACGAATAAGAGCGAAATTTTCAGGACGTTTCAGCCCCCTGCCGCCTGAAATAACGACTTCTTTGTCCTGTATGTCCGCCTCTTCGCCGCCGCTGTATTCCGCCGAGAGCACTTCGATCCGGCTTTTAAAAATTTCTGCAGGGATGTCGGGATATACGACCTCGCCGCACCGTTCTTCCTGTGCAGGGATACGAAAAGTTTTGGGACGAACTGTCGACATCTGCGGCACATGGTCAGGGGTTTTTATCGTGGCCATTACGTTGCCGCCGATCGCCGGCCTGGTCTGCAGCAAAAGGCCGTTTTCTTCGTCAATATCCAGTCCGGTGCAGTCAGCCGTCAACCCCGTATGGACCATGGCAGCGACTGCCGGAAGATAGGTACGGCCGGCCGTGGTAGCAGGCGCCAACACTATTTCCGGAAGATATATCTTGATAATATATGCCAACAGCTTGGCCACGATCTCTTGGTTGAAATATTTCAGCAAATCGTGACGAACCACGATCACACGGTCGGCTCCGAAACGGAAGAGCAGAGCCGGATCATCATTGAGATCCCGGGAGAAAAGGAGGCATGAAACCTTCGCATTTTTTTTATCGGCGAGCTCCCTTGCCTTGCCCGTCAGTTCCATAGTAACGGAATGTATCGTACCGCGGCGGACCTCCCCGCATACCATTATACCGCTGACATTTACCGCATCCCTACGCATCCTCAATCCCCCCTAAAGTACTGCAAGCTCGCGCAATATTTCAAGCACACGCTCAAAACCACGCTCAAGCTCCCTGCCGCTGTAAAATTCAGTCTTACGTGATATTTTAGGATGGCTTATCTTGACCACCCTCGTCGGAGAGCCGACAAGCCCCGCTTCCTCCTTTGATAACCTTAGATCAGCCGCATTAAGCGTATCTACCGAGGCGCGCCTGGCGCTCTTTTTGCCTCTCAACGTCGGCATAGACGGTTCGTTTATATCATTGAGCACGGTTAAGAGGCATGGAAGTTTTATTCGCTGCGTCTCAATCCCACCTTCGACCGTGCGTCTAACGACGGCACATTTCCCATCGCATACAACGGAACTGACATAGGTGGAACATGGCAGGTCCATTATCGCCGCGACCTCAGGACCGACCTGCCCTGTCTCCCCATCCGTCGCCTTTTCTCCTGCAATGATAAGGTCGAACGGGCCCAATTTTTCAAGCGCTTTGGCAAGCGTAAGCGAAGTAGCCCAGCTGTCGGCCCCGGCAAAAAAGCGATCCGAAAGAAGGCAGGCCTTATCAGCCCCGAGCGCCAGCGTTTCACGGAGCGCAATGTCCGCCTGAGGCGGTCCCATCGAGACGACCGTCACGCTGCCCCCCAGTTCGCCGCGCAGGGACAGAGCCGTTTCGAGGGCGTTGAGATCAAGCGGGTTTACAATATTTCCCGCTCCTTCGCGAATCATCGTTCCCTTTTCAGGGTCCATTTTGATTTCGTCTGAATCCGGTACTTGTTTGATAAGAACTGCCGTTCTCACTGACATCACCCCTATATAGATATATTTTCATTGTATACCTTATAAATATATTTATATTTATTAATAAAATATATAAAAATATTATCAGAAAATAACAGGACTTTGTATCCAAAACAAATAATATCTTAAAATCCTGTTTTTGCCAATATATTATTATGAAATCGATTAAATATTTTTTTATTTTTAGTATCCAAAATACTTGCGTTTAGGATAAGATATGATATTATTTATTTACGTTAAAGTTCTAAGATAAAATAATGCTTCTTGATCTAGTGTTTGGATACAAAAAATAAAAAGCTCTTTGTTTTTACATAGAGTCGTACTGTACAAAAACATTACTAAAGGAGGAACTTTACCAATGAAGAAATTTTTAGTCCTGGCTGTCATCGCGGCGGCAATCACGTCATTCTCCCCACAGGCATTCGCTGTGACAAAGATGAAACTGGCCTACGTCGTGCCGGAGGCGCAATCGACCCATGTAGCGGCAGTCAAATTCTTCAAGCCCTACGTTGAGAAACATACTAATGGCGCAATAATAGTCGAACTATACCCCAACGGGCAGTTGGGAGGAGACCGTCAGGTTATCGAGGCGGTCGGATTGGGAACGATACACATGACGATACCGGCTGTGGCAGTACTTTCCGGTTTTGATCCGCGTTTTCAGGTATTTGACCTGCCATTTCTTTTCAACAGCAGGCAAGAAGTTTACCGTGCCCTTGACGGAGAACTGGGAAGCAAACTCAACGATTTACTGCCGCCTCTGGGCATTAAAAACCTGGCGTACGCGGAAAACGGCTTCCGCATGATAACGAACAACAGGGGGCCAGTGACAAAACCGGCAGATCTCAAAGGGCTGAAGATCCGCACTATGGAGAACCCCATCCACATGGCCACTTTCAAAGCGCTGGGCGCAAACCCGACGCCGATGAGTTTTGGCGAACTTTACACAGCCCTTCAGCAGAAAACGGTAGACGCCGAGGAAAACCCGATACCTCTTATTTACACATCTAAGTTTTACGAGGTACAAAAGTACTGCTCACTCTCCGGACACGTCTATGCGGCTACAGCTCTTCTCGTGAATGACGCGTGGTTTAACGGCCTTTCCAAAGAGCACCAGAAAGTCCTGTCAGACGCGGCTATAATATACAGAACGGAACAGCGAAAGATATCCGAACAGCAGGATAAGGAAATGATTGAAGCCCTGAAGAAAAACGGCATGAAGGTGAACGATATCACTCCGGAACAAAAGAAAGCTTTTTCCGCGGCCACGGCGGGCGTGTACAAAGAATTCGCAAAATCCGTCAAAGGCGGGCAGGAATTACTTGATCTGGCAAAAAAAAGCAAGTAATAACAGCAGAATCTACGGAGAGGCCTTATGGCTCTCCGTAGGTTCAACTCTGGAGGTGTCGCAATGCTGAAAAAACTTTGGGATAATTTGGAAGAGTATATTCTCGTCTATAGTATGATGTTTTCTGTCGCCCTGGTCTTCGTACAAGTGATAATGCGTTATGTTTTCAGCAATTCTCTTTCCTGGAGCGAGGAACTGGCGCGCTACCTTTTTCTATGGCAGATATGGCTGGGAGCCAGTTATGCGGTAAAGGAACACCGGCATCTGCGTATTGAAATCATCCAGGACTTGATAAAAACCAGAAAGGGGAAAATATGCTTCGAGCTCTTTGTGATGGTGTTATGGCTCGGATTCAGTCTGTTCATGGTCTACGAAGGAAGCACGCTGACTAAGATCCTCTTTATGCGCGGCCAGGTATCCCCCGCCATGCGCATCCCTATGGCTTACGCCTATGCGTCCGTCCCCGTCGGCTGCGCGCTTATGTCTGTTCGTCTCTGCGTGGAGATAGTAAAAAGCATTCGTTGCATAACCTGTGAAAACGGAGGTAACGTATAATGGAGATCGTTGTCCTTTTCGGCAGTATGACTATTTTGCTTGCCCTCTCTCTGCCCATAGGCATATCGCTCGGCATGGCCACGGCAATCACTCTGGTTTACACAAAATCCGTACCGCTTATTATGATAGCGCAAAATGCCTTCGCCGCGCTGGATTCATTCCCGCTTCTGGCCATCCCCTTTTTTATGCTTGCCGGGGCGCTCATGAGCTATGGGGGAATATCAAAGAGGCTTGTCTCACTAGCTGAGGCTATGGTCGGCGCCGTCATCGGCGGGCTTGCGATGGTCACTGTAACCGCCTGCATGTTCTTTGCCGCGATATCCGGCTCAGGGCCGGCAACCGTCTCGGCGATAGGATCATTCATGATCCCCGCCATGAAGGCAAAAATGTACGATGACGACTTCGCGGCGGCACTTACCGCAGCGGCGGGCTCTATCGGCGTAATAATCCCGCCGTCGATACCCTTTGTCATATATGGAGTAGTTTCCGGAGCCTCCGTAGGAGAGCTTTTTATGGCGGGAATACTGCCTGGCATCATAATAGGATTTTCACTGATGGCCGTCTCATACCGAACCGCCAAGAAAAGGAACTATCCTGTTTCGCAGAACAGAGTTCCCATCGGCAAGGCTTTCAGGGAGGCTGTTTGGGCCCTGCTCGTACCGCTTATCATTCTTGGCGGAATATATGGGGGCATCTTCACGCCGACGGAGGCCGCAGTCGTAGCCTCGGTATACGCGCTGATAATCGGTAAATTTATATACAAAGAACTAGATTTTAGAACGACTTACGACGCATTCAAGGACGCGGTGCTGGTAAACGGGGCCACCACATTTATGATAGGGCTTTCCATGTCATTTGCGGCATTTCTGGCCATGGAGCAGGTGCCTGCAAAAATAGGCGCATGGATGCTCTCTCTGTCTTCAAGTCCCGCCATGATATTGCTCATAATAAATATACTTCTCCTTATTGTCGGCTGTTTCGTGGACAACATCTCTTCGATGATAATCCTGACGCCGATCCTCCTGCCGATAGTAACTAAAATAGGCGTTGACCCGGTGCATTTCGGACTGGTAATGACGGTGGCGCTCGCAACCGGTTTTGTCACACCGCCATATGGAGCCAACCTCTTTGTCGCGTCCGCGGTATCCGGAGTAAGCATGGTACGGCTTTCAAAGGCGATAATTCCTATGATCGCGGTGATGGTATTATGCCTCCTTCTCTTCACATACTTTCCGTCCATAAGCATGTGCTTGGTACGGGCGCTGAGATAGCTTAAAGATGCCTGGCGACGGCAAAGCGGGCGGAGTGAGAAAGAAGATAATCTTTCCCCGTTCAGAGGGGATAATTTATGAAGCGAAGATTTCAAGCTCCGCAATAACAGCGGCGGCGAAGCCGAAACCGTTCGCGCCTGTCATCGATATAGAAGCTCTGGTGCGCGAAAGGCTGGACGCTCCGGAAATACTTTTTCTCTCATCTGCGGCTCGGGAAAGCGGCGGCGCCCTTATCATCTGCGACGATATCACGCGCCCGACCCCGACCGGGAAAATAATTCCGGCGCTCTCAGATTTCTTGGCGGCCAATGGAGTACCGGTAGAAAAACAACATGTATTATTCGCTACCGGTACTCACAGGGCAATGAACGCCAAAGAAGCGGAGAAAAAACTGGGAGCCTCCTACGGACGGATCAGTTGGTCGAACCACAGCTACAATGCGGCATTGCTGCGAATCGGCGTTACCGCGGGAGGGATTCCTGTGGACATAAACCCTGTCGTGAAAGAATATGCGTGCGTCATAGGCGTTGGAAGCGTCTTTCCCCACCGTTACTGCGGATGGTCCGGCGGAGGAAAGATAATACTCCCCGGCGTCAGCGGTGCAACGGCCGTCGCCGCTACACACTGGATGCCATATGAGGATCCTTCGATAACGCTTGGGAGCAACGATAACCTCGCCATGAGGGAAATCGCCTCCGCCTCCGATATCGCCGGACTTTCATTCCTCATCCAAGTGATATGCTCGGGAGACGGAAAGGTAATGGACATCGTCACGGGGAGGCCTGCCCCTGCCCATAGAAGAGCAATAGAGATCGCTTCGCGGCATATGAAGGTGACGATGCCGCAATCGGATATTGTCATCGCCGAAGCATGGCCTGAAGAGGCGGACCTTTGGCAGGCCGGCAAGGCGCTGTACGCGGCGGAGAATATTGTGTCTGACGGAGGTGACATCATAATAATCGCCGCCCTGACAGAGGGATTCGGGCCGCATCGCCTCTACGCCGAGCTGATGAACAAGAGCGTCTCCGAGATAATTTCATATCGGAACGGCGATGAAAATTCATCGATCGCGGCGGCGGCAGCTTTTGTAACCGCGCAGGTCAGAAAAAAGGCAAAAATCTCGATAGTTACGAATTCGCCCTATTCTGCTAACATAACAGAAGTAACGGGTATCCGCACATATAAAACATTGCAGGAGGCCGTTGATAAGGTCTTTTCATTAAAAAAGACTGTCGCGGTTTTGTATCAGGCTCCTTTGATGCTGCCCGTAAGGGAGGAAACCGTCCGATGATAACGCAGACAACAGCAAACCTGGCAGACGCAGCGTATTTCGCTCTGAAGAATAAAATATTGCGGGGCGAACTTAAATCAGGATTCCCACTGCGGGAGGAACAGCTTTCAGAGTCGCTGGGAGTAAGCCGGACGCCTTTGCGCAAGGCTTTGACGCAGCTCCTAGCCGAAGGATTTCTCGTAAAGGGTAAAGACCGCACGCTGCGCATTCCATATATATCGACAAGTGAACTGAAAGACACGCTGAAGGCTCGCAGGCTTATTGAAACAGCGGCTGTGGCTGAGGCTTGTAATCGGGCAACGGAAAAAGACATCACACGCCTGGAACATTTGATCTGGGACGAAAAAGAGGCATTGAGAATGCACGACAATCTGATGATATCGTCCATTGACATGATGTTTCACAATTGTATTGCTCAGGCCTCAGGTAATAAAATATATTCAGAGTTCGTAGGCATTCTGGGATACAAGATCTCATTGTATCTGGCTCTCAGCAACACACTGGGAGAAGACATCGTTACCGCACTTGAGGAACACAAAATTATAGTTAACGCGATAAAATTGAAAATTGCCTCCAAGGCATCTGCGGCAATGAATATGCACTTAGACAACGTCGAAAGGCGAATGCTCGAATCGATAGAAAAAACACCAAATACGCACGGACAAACGGAAGAAACAATATTCCCTCTAAAAAGAAAATAGGAATCGCGTAACGGAAAAGTATCGCCAGTATAAACAGTTGACCGCCCAGCCTATCGTGGCCGGGCGGTTTATATTTTCAAAATATTGTTCAACTTGCCGCGTATACTCCGTCGATCAATGTTCCGTCGCGGTATTCCACGGCGGCAAGCAGTTTGCCGTAGTCGAATTCTATCGGCTCCGGCACTCCCGTCAGTTTTTCAACCTCTTTTTTGAGTTCCGTTATTTCCGTCACCGGCAGTTTCGCTTTGAGGGCCGCTTCCAGAAGTTCCGCGCGGCGCGGGTTGACGCAGATCCCTCGCTCTGTCACGATCGCGTCCACTGTCTCGCCAGGCGTGGTTATCGTCGTCACCCGGTCTTTGACGGACGGAACTCCGCCGCGGAAGGAGGGGCAGACTATTATCGAGAGTTTCGCTCCCGCAGCCGTGTCCTGGTGCCCTCCGGAGGCTCCGCGCAGCACTCCGTCGTTGCCGGTTAGGACGTTGACGTTGAAGTCTGTGTCGACTTCGAGCGCCGCGAGGATTACGCAGTCGAGGTTGTTGACGAGCGCTCCCGCGTTGAAGGGGTTCGCGTACCAGGAGGCGTCTATTTCTATGTGGCTCGGGTTGGATATCATGGATTTTGTCACCGCCGCGTCGAAGGACTGGACGTCGAATACTGTCCTGAACATGCCTTTGTCGTGCATGGACGCCATGTAGCCCCCCACTCCACCGAGGCCGAAGCTGCCCGTTATTTGTTTGTCCGACATGTATTCTTCAAGGTAGACGGCGGCGGCTAGGCTCGCTCCGCCGACTCCCATCTGGAAGGAGAAGCCGGGTTCGACGATGCCGGCGGCTTTCATGAGCCGGAAGGAGTCCTGCGCGATGCGGAGGTCTACGGGGCTGCGCGTGATGCGCGCCGCCCCGGTGGCTATTTTCGCCGGGTCTCCGATGCTGCCGACTACTACTACCTGGTCGACGAGGTATTGCGGGATGGAGATTCTCGGCGAGAGGGGGTATTGGGACGTAGGTTGTCGGTTACGGCTATGACGTGGGCGGCGTTTTTCGCGTCGGTTATCGCGTAGCCGAGGGAGCCGCAGGCGGAGGGGCCTTCTGTGCCGTTGATGTTGCCGAGGCAGTCGCAGGCGGGGGCGGCGAGGAAGGCGACGTCTATTTTGATGGAGCCCTCTTCGACGGCGCGGGCGCGGCCGCCGTGGCTTCTGATGATGACGGGGATGTCTACTTCGCCGCTGGAGAGGAGTTTGCCCAGTTTGCCGCGAACGCCGGAGGTGTAGAGTCTGCCGATGAGTCCGCTTTTTATGTAGTCGGCGACGCAGTCGTGGGAGTCGGGTATGGAGCTGGGGGCGAAGGTGAGGTTTTTGAAGCCCATCGCCTCGAGTTCTGCTAGGACCATGGGTATGACGGCGTCTCCGTTGCGGAGGTGGTGGTGGAAGGAGATGGTCATGCCGTCGGTGAGGCCCGATTTTTCGATCGCGGCGCGCAGAGAGGCGGCGCGTTTGTCGCGGCAGGGCATCGCCGCGCGGATCGTGCGCGGTTTTGTATAAAGGCCGGCGAGCGAAGATATTCTGTCAAACGGCGACACGTACGGCGCGAAAGCCCCCACGCCGGGGACTTCGAGCGGGACTGTTCTTCCGAGTGAGTTTACTGCTGTTTTCATCTTAAAGCGCCTCCCTGTCAAAGCCGTAGAGTTCGGCCAGTTCCAGCAGATGGGCGGAACGGGCCACTATCGGCGCGTCCACCATTTTACCGTCGACGGAGATGACGCCCTTGCCTTCGCGTTCGGCCTTCTCCGCCGCTTCGACGACGCGCAGGGCTTTGCGAAGATCTTTCTCATTGGGCATGAAGGCCTTGTGTATCACGCTGATCTGGCTCGGGTGGATACAGGCTTTGCCCGTGAAGCCGAGCTCCACGATCTCTTTGGCCTCCAGGAAAAGCCCCTCCTGGTCGTTAAGGTCGGTCCATACGGTGTCAAAAGAATCTATACGCGCGGCGTGCGCCGCGGCGACTATGCGGCTGCGCGCGTAGAAGAGCTCGCGCCCGCCTCTGGTCTTCTGGATGCCCATATCGGCGGTGAAATCCTGCCCGCCGAGGGTCAGCGCCGTGACACGCGGCGAGGCGGTGGCGATACGGAAGGCGTTTTCCAGTCCCAGAGCCGTCTCCACCATCGCGTGGAGCTTGACCGTGCCAAGGGGCATGTCGTTTTGCCGTTCTACCTCGGCGATTTTTTTATCCGCGTAGAGTATGTCAGCCTCGGAATTGCATTTCGGAAGCCGTACGGCGGCCGGGCGGCAGGGGACGACCGCGCTGACATCATCGTCAAAAAACGTTGTGTCCGCGCCGTTTACGCGCACCGTGACAAAGAGGTCTTTGAAGTCGAACTCCCTCAGGAACCACGCGGCCATCAGGCGCGCGGAGTCTTTCTCCGTGTACGCGACCGCGTCTTCAAGGTCCATGAGGATGCTGTCGCAGCCGAATATCGGCGCGTGCTGGAGCATTCCGGGAGCGTCGGCCGGTATATAGAGCATCGAGCGGAAGGCCCTCATCTTGTCTCCTCCTTCGCGGCGCGCAGCAGCGCCGTTTCAAGGCGCGCCATGATCGTTATCTCGATCGCGCCCTGATCCTGGATCGTTACGCGCGCCTCTTTAAGTGAATGTTTTTCCAGCATCCCGCGCACGAGGAGCTCCGTCCTCTTCGCAAATATGACGCTGTTGGCGCCGCGGTAGTCGAGGGCGAACCCTTCGCCCGGGGCGACAGTCACCAGGCAGTCCGAGGACTCCAGTGTGCCCGCATGGGCCGTGTGAAACAGCTGCAATTTACACTCATCACCTTTCATATAATAAAACGGGCGGCAGAGGCCGCCCATTGTGTCAATATATTACGCCTGCGCGGCGCTCTTCCTTTTCTTTTTCCAGTCGCTGAAGAAGGGCCAGACGATCGAAAATATCGTCAGGAAGAAGAGCACCCAGCAGATCGGCGAACGGAAGAGGATGGCGAAGTTCCCGTCGGAGAGCATCATCGACTGGCGATAGGACTGCTCCATCGAGACGCCGACGACTACCGCGAGGATCAGCGGCGAAGTCGGGACCTTGTACTTTTTCATGAAATATCCCACAAGTCCGAATATCACGAGCAGGACAAAATCGACGACGCTGAAATTGATCGTATAGACGCCGATGAGCGCCATCGCCACGATCAACGGGTAGAGGATCTTCGTCGGCACGGCAAGGACGCGCACGAGGAGGCTGGCGAGCGGGATGTTGATGAAGGCGCAGGCCACGTTGCCGAGGAACATGCTCGCGATCACCGTCCAGGCGATGTCGGCGTGCTGCTGGAAGAGCAGCGGCCCGGGCTGGAGGCCGAGTATCATCAGCGCGCCGAGCATGACCGCAGTCGTGCCCGAACCGGGGACGCCGAGCGTCATCATCGGGATCAGCGCGCCGACGGAGCAGGCGTTGTTAGCCGCCTCCGGCGCGGCGAGGCCGACGATCTCGCCCTTGCCGAAGTTTTCGGGATTCTTGGAGAGCTGTTTTTCATTGTTGTAGGCCATCAGCGCGGCGATCGTAGCGCCGGCGCCGGGAAGCACGCCGACGAAGAAGCCTACCGGCGTCTGGCGGATCATCGGCCACCAGCAGCGCTTGAACTGCGCCATCGTGACCCAGATACGCCCGAATTTGGACTGCACCTTGACCGCGACGTCCGAGCGGATGTGATCCATATTATGGAAGACCTCGCCGAGCCCGTAGACTCCGATGATGACGACGACGAAATCAATGCCGGTCTGCAGCGCCGTCACGCCGAAGGTAAAGCGGATCGCGCCCGACTGCGGGTCGATGCCGACGGTGGCGATCATCAGTCCGAGGCACATCGAAAGCAGCCCCTTCAGCATCGCCTCTTTCGAGATGGCGGCGGTCGCCGCGAGCGCGAAGCACATGAGCATGAAATATTCCGGCGGCCCGAATTTAAGCGCGAAGCGCGCTACGGGTACGGCGACGGCGACGAACGCTATCGTCGCGATGAGGCCGCCGATGAACGAGGCGATGGCCGAAATGGCGAGCGCCGCCTCCGCCTGCCCCGAGGGCGACATCGGGTAGCCGTCGAAGCAGGAGGCGACCGCGGCGCCGTCGCCGGGGACATTGAGCAGGATCGAGCTGCGGCTGCCGCCGAACATCGCCCCGTAATAGATGGCGCACATCGTCACCAACGCCGTGTCGGGGGCCATCGTGAATGTCAGCGGCATAAGAAGCGCGATGCCGGTCGTGGGGCCGAGGCCGGGAAGCATGCCGAGCACCGTCCCCAGCGCCGAGCCCGCCACGAGCCAGATGAGGTTTATCGGCGTCATGGCGTTGGAAAATCCCGATAATAGAAGCTGTATGGTTTCCATATTCAATACCCCTTCCTTAGGGCAGAGTTATCTGAAATATTTTTTCAAAGATGTACCAGACGCCGAAAGAGAAGCAGAGCGCCGTTGCGACATTGGCCTTCCACCCCTTGACGCCGTTCACAAGGAAGAGCATCGCGCCGAGAAAGAGAGGCGTGCTGATAAGAAAGCCGAGGTTGTCAAGGATCGCCGCGTAGGCGAGACAGCAGGCGATGAGCCCGCCGATCAATACCCAGTGGCCGGGATCGGGCGCTCTGCCCTTCTTCGCGGCGCAGCCCTTTTTAGCTCCGCGCACGATCAGCGCGAGGGAAAAAGCAAGCGCAAGAAGCCCTACCATCAAGGGAAAATATTTCGGCGCCATCGGGTTGCCGATCGCCGCGTCCGGCAGCAGCCACGCGGCCACGACATACGCTGCGCTGAAAACTGCGGAAAAAATACCGACAATGATATCTCCGTTCATAAAAATCCACCCCTTACGTGAAAAAGAGGCGGCGGGGTCCCCCCTGCCGCCGCGTCAATATCTGCCAGATTACTGCTTTAAGAAACCGATCTCGCCGAGGATGACCTTGTATTCGTCGTTCGTCTTGTCAAGGAACTTCGTGAACTGGCCGGCATCCATGTAGACAGGCTCCCAGCCGTTCTTCATGCAGACGTCCTTCCATTCTTTCGTGCCGGCCATCTTTTTCAGGGCGTTCGCCATATAGTCGCGTTCGGCCTTGCCCATCCCCGGCGTGCCGAAAATGCCGCGCCAGTTGATGAACACCGTGTCGATGCCGTTTTCCTTAAGAGTCGGCACTTTGCTGAGCGGGCCGCTCTTGATGCGGTTAGGCGAGCTTACCGCGAGGACCTTGATATCTCCGGCCTCAAGAGCTCCGACCGTCTCCGCCATGCCGGTGGAGAGAAGGTCGATGTGGCCGCCCATCAGCGAGGCCATGCTGCCCTCCTGGAGCGAGATGTAGGGGATCTCTTTGAGGTTCTTCACGCCGGCCGCGCGCGCCGCCTGCAGGAACTGGATGTGGTCCATGCTGCCCGCCGAGCTGGTGCCGCCGACCTTTACGCTCTTGGGATCTTTCTTGATCGCGTCCATGACGTCCTTCATGTTGTTGAACTTTGAATCCTTCGGCACAGCGTAGGCTCCGAAATCGTTGATCAGCATCGAGATCGGTGTCAGGTCCTTATATCCGAGCTTGGTCTGCCCCGTGAGATTGATGAGAAGGATCGGCGGCGAATAGACGGTGATCGTATAGGGGTTGCCCTTCTTCTTCTGCATATAGGCAAGGTTGACCGCGCCGCCGCCGCCCGGCTTGTTGGTCACGGGCATCGGCTGTGTGATGATCTTCTGATCGGCGAGCGTCTTGCCGACCATCCTTATCGTCGTGTCCCAGCCGCCGCCGGCGCCCGCCGGAGCAAGGAACTCGAAGGGCCTTGACGGATAATCCGCTGCCGCCGCCGTAAAGGCAAAAGCGGCGATAAATAATGCTGCGAAAACTGATATTGCTGCTGAGCGCTTCATGTGATAATTCCTCCTATAAATTTTTGTGTATCCATGTATCCATGTATCCTCGGTAGCTATATAATATCTCTATAAAGCAGAAAGTCAATATCGAAAAACATAAAAATTTCATAAATCAAAGGGGGCGAATATCCAATTTTTTATGTTAGTATTTGACCAGTCACATTATAGAAGAGACCGAGGGGTGACGAGGCTGTGGCGATAAAATTAGATACGGAACTGGGCATGGAGCCGAGCAGCACGCTGAGGACGGAGGTCGCGAACCTTCTGCGCAAGCAGATATTGGACGGGGACATTCCCTGCGGCGAGCGCCTCATAGAGACGGAGATCGCCTCACAGCTCGGCGTGAGCCGCATGCCGGTGCGCGAGGCGTTAAGGATGCTCGAAAGCGAGGGGCTCATAAACCAGGTCCCGCGCAAGGGGCTGATCGTCGCGGAATATACGGAAAACGACATCCGCGAATACTACACCATCCGCGAAGCGCTCGAGGTCTGCGCCATAAAGATAGTGATAGATAAAATTTCAAAGGACGAGCTCGAGGAACTCAAAATGTATTGCCGAAAGGCCGAAGAGGCCCACGCCCACGACGATATAGAGGCGGTATGCCGCTGGACGGCGAAATTCAACGACCGCATTTACGACAGCTGCGAGATGCCCCGCCTCAAAGAACAGATAAAAACGACGCAGAAGTATCTGCGGACCTTCCGCTTCACCTCATTTAAAGAGGCCACCCGTACCGAGCAGGCGCTAAAAGAGCACGCCGAGATAATCCGGCTTGTGGAGAAAAAAGATTACGAGGGAGCCGCGCTCGCCACCTCCGTACACCTGCGCGACGCGATGCAGGCCTACATCAGGCTCTGGAGGCAGAGAAAAGGAAAAATGTAGCCGGGACGTTTCCGCGGACCGCCTGTCTCACAGCCGCGCGGAAGAAGTTCCTAGAGCATTTTGACGAACTCCTCGGGCGGCACCGGCCGCGCGTAATAATACCCCTGAATGGTGTCGCAGCCGGCTCGCCGCAGGAAATCAAGCTGATCCCTGGACTCGACCCCTTCGGCGACGACCTTGAATGAGAGCTTGTGCGCCAGCGAGATGATCGTCTCGACGACCTCCTCCGAGCTCGCCCGGTCGGTCTCGCGCTGCAGCAGAAAACCGCGGTCCAGCTTGATGACGTCCATCGGGATGCTTATCAGAGTGTTGAGCGATGAGTAACCGCTGCCGAAGTCGTCCAGAGCGATGCTGAATCCCTCTTTTTTAAGTTCGGAGAATACCTGCCGTATTGTGTTCAGATCCTCGGCGACGACGCTCTCCGTACATTCGATCTCTATCAGGCGGCTGGGAATGTCATATTTCGCGGCCGCCTCCCTTATCTTCGCCACAAAATCGGCGTCGTGCAGGTGGAGGCGCGAAAAATTCACGGAGATGGGTAGCGCGGTCAGCCCCGCGTCGATCACGGAGCGCAGCAGCAGACAGACCTGTTCCAGAATGATGAAGTCAAGCCTGGTGATCTGCCCGCTCTTCTCAAAGAGGCTGATAAAACGCGCCGGAGGTATGATCCTGCCGTCCGGGCATTTCCACCGCACCAGCGCCTCGCCGCCGGATATCCTCCCGCTTTCGCCGTCATATTTCGCCTGGATATATGGAATGAATTCGCCGTGCGCGGCGGCGGCGTCAAAGCCGGAGATCAGCTCGGAATTCTCGCGCAGCTTCTTATATATGCGTCCGTCAAAAACTCCTATATACTTCTCCGAATTTCCCTTGACCGTCAGTTTGGCGGCCGCGGCGTAGTCCATCATCATATCTGCCGGCATCTTACGGTCGTCGATCGGATATATCCCGTAATTGACTATTATCGACCTCTCTTTGAGGCTTCGCTTGAGTTCGTCCGTCATACTGACGATCCTCTCCCGCAGTTCGTCGATGCCGCCGCATAGGGCCAGCGCCGCAAAGTGGTCGGCGTAGATACGCGCGAGCAGCCCGCCGTCCGCAAAATAACGCCGATAGACCGCGGCGATCTCCAACAGCAAAAGGTCGCCCTCTTCCCGGCCGAAGGTCTCGTTGTATATCTGGAACTTATAGACGTCAAAATCAATGATGTACAAACTATCTGCGTCGGAGGCGGCCCTTTTTCGCAGGCCGCGCTCGAAGCCGGCCTGGCTGAGGGCTCCCGTAAGCTGGTCATTGTAGAGAAGGTCCTTGATCCGCTTCATCGAACGGCTCTTCGTGATAGAGGCGAAGGTGAGCGCGATGACCATTACGGCAAGCAGGATCAGCGCCAGCATGAGCACGTCGGCAGGCATCTTTTTGATGATAGTCCCTAGGTTGATCTCTTTGTTTTAAAGGACATGTCTGATGACGATGTTGTCTACCTCCTGGTCGGAAATATACAGCACCGCCTTGTTGATAATGTCATGAAGCATGGCATTGCCGTCGTCCGTCAGCGCGATGCAGGCGTTGAACCAGTATCCCTGCAGTACGACGCCGAATAGTCCACGATAGCGTGACTCGTCAAGCAGTATCTCCGCTGAAAACGAGCTCAACAGCGTCTGATCGACGTCATTGTCCTTCACGACCTCTTCCAGGCATTGCCCGGAAGTCCTGCAATAACGCAGCAGATATCCCTCTTTTTCAAGCTTTTTGCCGGAGGCGCGCAGACTCTCGGGAGCCACGGTCACAGTATCCTTCGTGGAATCAAATACTTTATCGCTGCGCCTCACCAGCATCAGCGGGACACGCATATAA
This sequence comes from Cloacibacillus evryensis DSM 19522, assembly GCF_000585335.1. NCBI lineage: Bacteria > Thermotogati > Synergistota > Synergistia > Synergistales > Synergistaceae > Cloacibacillus > Cloacibacillus evryensis. Next base: position 708,017 of record NZ_KK073872.1, on the reverse strand, counting down.
ATATCGGTCATCAGAAGCCCATGCTTTTCAGCCTCGTCATAATCATGGTCAAAGCAGGAGATCAGGTCGGCGTCGGCGGCCTGCGGCGAATCGGCAGGGCAATAGACAAAGTCAAGTCCGGTGACCGCGGAGATACGCTCAAATACATCGGAAGTGATTCCCCTGTATTTTCCATCCTTGTCCGTGAATTCATAGGGAAGCCAATTAGGATCATACGCGACCTTGATCTTTCCGGCACGCTTTATATACTCCTGTTCCTCCCTGGTGAAGGTTATATAGCGGCTGGACCTGAAAATGTGCTTTTCCGAGAGCTCCTTTTCATAAAGGGGATTCTGTATCTTGATCTGCGTGAGCGCCGTCTCCAAACCGGCGCGAAGGTCGTTTCTGCCGGGCGCCGCCGCAAAATAAAACGGCTGCGGCGCAAAACGGCTCAGGATGCGGAACTTTTCGTTGTTGCCCAGGCCGACCGTCAGGCCGGCGTCGATATCGCCGCGCAGTATCCCCCGCTGTATCTCGCTCAGAGAACGATAATTGACCGGCCGTACCGTAAACTTATTGTTTTTTGCGAATTCCAGCAGCCGTCTGCGGTTTTCGTCGCTGTCAACGCCGACCCGCATGCCGTCAAATTCGGAAAAATCATTTTCCGCCAGACGGCTTTTTGCCGCCGTAAAAAGAGAAAGGTAATCCACACCGGCGTCGGTCCCCGGAAAACCGACCTCCGCCACACGCTCCTTTGTATAAAAGACGCAGCCGAGGATGTCGATCTCGCCCCTTTTCAGGGCTTCGTATAAACTGGAGAAGCTGCCCTCGACAAATTCATAGCGCCAGCCGGTATATCGGGAAATATTCCGCAGATAGTCATAATTATATCCGTAATAGGAGCCGTCCTCGGCCTTTTCCATATATCCGTTCCGTTCGAACCAGCCGACACGGACCTTCCGCACTCCCTGCGAAGCATCGGAAGGGAAGGCGCAGAAGAAGGCCGCGAGCAATACGGCGAGGATAACGGACAGGCTCCGGAAGAGACAGGCGCTGACTGGCAAATATTTATATGCTTTTTGGAAGTTTTTTTTCGTCGGCGGCATATTTATAGCATCTGCCCCCTGGTCTTCCGGCGCAGCGTCAAACATTCTCCACCTTCGTTCTCTGTCGCTTCCAGAAAACCGGCTGCCCTGTCGCCGCCCATTGATTTGGCGGCATAGAGGGCGCGGTCGGCCATTACGATCAGCTCTTCGTGTCCCAAGGAAGCGCAGACAGCCTTCTCCGCATATCCGACGCTGCAGGTTACCACACCGAGGGAAGAACCTCTATGACGGACGTCAAGACCGCGGATCGTCTCGCGGAGGCTCTCGGCGATCGCTCCTATCTCTTTATAAGAATATTCAGTACTCAAGCCGATAAACTCCTCTCCGCCGTATCTGAAAAAGGCGACCGCGTATTTTTCCGAATAAAGACGCAGACAACTCCCAACGACGGAAAGACATTCGTCTCCCTTAACATGCCCGTAGAAATCATTATAGTTCTTAAAATTATCGATGTCTATCATAATTACCCCCGTCAGCGGCGTCAATGAATCCTCCAGCTCCATCTCCCCCAGCACCTCGAAGAGCTTCCTCCGGTTAGGCAGGGAGGTAAGAATGTCCGTATCGCGCTGCAGGGCGAGCTGACGCCTCGTCTCTATATTCTCCAGCTTGATCGCCGTCAGATGACGCCCGATAGCGATTCCCAGCACAGAGGATATGGTCACGTTTATCAGCGCAGCTACAGAATATGAAAAGGGTTTGTATAAAAAAGAGAGGCTACAGTAGACGGAACAGACAAAAACAATAGCCATGTTGATCCGCCACCGACGGTCAATTACGATCATCGGAAAGATCAGCAGCGTCACAAATATAAAAATAGGCGGATGGCTGACATGCAAAAAAATACCCCCGTAGACGGAAAATACGACAAGGGAGAGAAAATAAAGGTAAATCAGCGGCAGGACAGCCCCCTCTCTCAGTTCTCCGCTGGCAAAATAGACGAGCACGGACATTAAGAAAAAAAAGGCATACGGCCTGTCGAGCTCATTAAGTGCCGGCAGGCGCAAGCTCAAGAAAAAGAGGCTTGGCATCAGAACCGAAAGTACGAAAGAGAGGCTTCGCAGCATTCTTTGATTTATTTTCGATATTTCATGGCCGTTATCCGAAAAAACCCTCTTTTTCAGCTTGTCTGGTTGACGTGGCCGATTCTCCGCCAATTCGGCGGGATTCGTCATTTTCCTCAATTCTGCCAGCCTCTTTCCAAAAACGTTATTCCTAGCTTTACAATAAATTTTAGCAATTTAATTATCGTCATATATAAATACCGGGAAAATTGGCATTGCCAATATAACTGCAAGTATGTTGACAAGACATTTTTATGTTATCTTTAATTCAGGGAGGGTGACTGATATGTTATTTTCAGATAAGCTGGAATTTCTGCTGGATATGACTTCCACGTCAAATGCCCAGCTTGCGCGTATAATCAACGTCGATCCGTCGATGATCAGCCGTCTGCGCAAAGGCAGGCGGGGCATCCCCCATGACAACTCTTACATAGAAGCGATGGCTGATTACTTTTCAAAACAACTTACAAAAAGATACCAGCTTTCCGCCCTCAGCGAAATGCTCGGATGCGAGGAACTTTGCCACCCCGTCCAGCCGCATCTGCTCCGTATGATATTATCTGAATGGTTGTTGTCCGCGAGATACGACGAGGATAACAAAGCAAGGCCACTGCTAAAAACTTTCGACCGGCTGCCTCTATACCACGATAAAAACGGCGCGGACAACACCGCGGCCGGTGACGTCAAATGGAACAACAGCAAACTATTTGTCTATTACGGCAACGAGGGAAAGAGAAGGGCGGTCTGCGATTTTCTGCAGAAAATATTGAGGTACGGCACTAATTGCACCATCCAGGTGTCATCTGACGAAAGCTCCGAATGGATAGTGGAAAACGATGACTTTGCGGCCAAATTGTCACGTATGATCACGGCGCTCCGCGAAAAGGGATGCCGTTGCCAGCGCATAGCGGCGTCAGCGAGCGACATAAATTATTCTTTCGATTCAATAGCGCGCTGGCTGCCGCTGATGTCCTCAGGATCGCTGGAATCCTTTCATTATCCCCGAATGAGGGACGGCCTCTACCGACGGACGATAATCGTCGTGCCGGATTTAGGCGCTCTGGTTTCAACCTCTGTCGGACACCAGCGGGAGAGCGGAGCCACCTTTCTTACACTGGAAAAGGCTACGGTGAATTGCTACGCCAAAGAGTTCTCCGATTATCTTTCCGTCTGCAAGCCGATGACGAAAACCCACGGCGGCGCGCAGATGTGCAATATGCTTTTGCTGCGCGCGCTGGGTTATGAAAGCACATTCTCAAGCTGTATTCAACAAAGCGGATCCTTATCCTCGATCACAATGCCGCCATCTGTTGTGAAAAATATCATTTCAAAGACAAAGATCCCCGCGTCCCAGAAACTGCTGCGCAGGTTGAGGGAAGATGCATGGCATTTTGAAGATATCGTAAAAGAGCATAGGATCATAGACATATTCCCCCTTGCCCCGCTGGAAGAGATCGCCGCCGGAAAGGTACCGGTCGCCGCCTCTCAGATATTATGCGGCGACACCTGTTATTACTCAATGATAGAGTACAAGCTGCATCTGCAGCATATTGCAGCTTTATTAAAAAAGCACCCGAATTACCACCTCATACAGAACTGCGGCGAACATATCCGCTCCGACATAATATACATAAGAGAGGGGAACCTGGCTCTTTTATACAAAGACACGGCCCCCGCCTCCATAATCGAGATCACGGAAAGCAATCTCATTACGGAGCTATGGGAATACATGCTGCGCGAGATCGAACCCAAGTTATCCCCCGCCGCCAGAGAGGATGTCATTGCGCGAATCGAAAGACTTGTCATGGAGATAGACGACAACCTTCCCGCCGGTCAAGGCTACTGAAGCCGCCGCTGGCCATTTGCCACCTTTTTCCTTGCCAAAGCATAATCTTGGCACGACATTATCACACTCGCCATTGCAGCGGACATCCAGCACGCGCCATGCGGTCACATCAAGAGTCGCCGCCGCGAGAACATCTGCCGGCAAATGGAAGGGACACCACGATCCTGTAACCCAGCCCAGCCTCATACTTACGGCTGATATCGCGACCGACTCCATAGAGTGCCCGCAGGCCAGCCGGACGCGTCTTTTATGATATATTTAGTCGCCGCTGAAAAACGCAGTTTTTCCCGACTTTGGCACTTTTGTCTCATAAATCCGGTGATATCAAGCCTTTTTAAAAACACAAGGTACTACATTTATTAGTAGGGCATGCAGCACCTTGTGTTTTTCATTATTATGAATTATGAGGACTCCGCTTCTTTTACGCTCTTCTTTACTGTACGGAGTTATACCGGTTCCTGTACTGGACCATGGACGTTATTTCTCTCGGAACGGTGGTGCGTTTGATACCAAGCACTTTGTTTATCTTTTTCATCTCCGACGTCTGTTCCATCGGGACACGCAAACGTCTTCCGTTGCTTTTGTCTCTTATTATTACTGACGTTTCGTCGAGCAATGCCTCCCTGATTCGCTTCACGCTCATCTGGTCCTGCTGCTGAAGAAGCAGTCTCTTCTGAAGCTGCCTCATCATCGCAAAGGCTATGTAGCAGAGCGCTATATGGCCGCGTATCCTGGATTCCGTCCAATGATACATCGGACGGATCTTAAGGTCGCTCTTCGATATGCGGAAGCTCTCTTCTTGGTAAGCATGCCGCTGTCGGCTGCCACTACGCCTCCGCTTTCCTCGTAAACGTTTCTGCGCCAGTCTGAGACGAACGACTTTATTGAATCTCCTTCCCACGTTTTCCCTGGGAATATTTCATACCACAGCGGCAGCCCTTCCGTCGTCGCCGCCAGCGCCATTATTATCTGCGTCTCTTTGAATTTTGCGTCTTTGCTGTAACCACACTGCCGCAGACCGTCCTCTTTAAAGCTCTCGTAATATAGTGTGGTAGCGTCAAAGAGGATAAGCGTCGGTTTTGACGCGAAAAGACCCTCTGTCTGGCTCTTTATTATCCTCTTTACCGTTTCTTCCCGTTCGCACAGAGTATCCATGAGTCGATACATACGCTCCACAGAGACTTCGCTGCGGCACGCTTCGCGAAGCCACTGCACCATGCCACGCTTGCTGGAGGGGTGAGCCATAGTATTGGCAAGCGCCTGCTTCAAGAGAGAAACCTTGCCCATCTCACGCGCGCTGCTTTTGAAAATATGGTCCAACCCCAAAAGATCGTACAGCTTTTCTGCCGCGTTCATCGGCCCCTCTATGATCGTCGCTTCATTCACCATATCCGAGATCTTTATATACGCGCCATCTTCGACCGGGCGTTCATATCTGCAGATCCCTTCTTCCGCCTCCTCGACGGAAGGTTCAAAAAGAAGAGTCTGGCTCCTGACTTTAGCACTTTCTCCCAGCTAAACAAGCGCTGAGCCGTTGGTATATCACAGCTCAGCGCTCTTTACCTTTTACAATTTACGTAGTTCAGAGCTCTCTATGAAATTCTGTGGCGGAAATGTTTTTGAAGATCGGTTTTAGTAGAGTAAGTTCTTAAGGGCGCTATTCCCAAGGTATCCGCTATCTCGTCGTAAAGCTTTGGGGTTTTCTCTTTTGCGTAGAATATCTGTCCTTTGATGCGAAGCTCCATTACGTTAGCCTTGTTCAAAGAATCCTGTATCGCCTGAGAGCTTCCAGCAATGCCGCGCTCCTTAAGTTTTTTCTCGAGAAGACGCTGCAGTACAAGCGCTAAGTAACAGATCACGAAGTGTCCTTTTATGTGTTCCGGCGTCCAAACAAAACAGGGACGCGACCTCAGGCCGCTCTTCATTATCCGAAAGCTTTCTTCTATTTTCCAAAGGCCGTGATGGATCGACACCGCCTCTTCCGGACTTATCTCGGGGTCGCTGCTCAGTATTCCGTAGTATCCGTCGTAGAGGCTCTGTTCGGCGATCTTGGCCGCGTCGAGTTTCAGCGAGTTCCCGTCTATATCAGCTGCGACAAAGCTCTTTCCGCCCTTCTTGAGCTCCGCTTTGAACATTGACGGATTAGCGACAAGCTTCTCAGCTTTTTTGATCAGACGCCCTCTGTCCTTCGCATCTTTCTCCGCCCTTTTGGACGAATAGCTTATGATAAGGCTGTCTGTGAGGTATATCTTATTTCTGCCCCCATCCTCGTCAGGACAGACTACGACCTGCGTGTGCTCCAATACCTTGAACCTGCAGGAATCTTCTTCGCCTTCTTTGAGACACTCTGTAAATCCGTCTTTGGAAAGGACAGCGGCCTTTACGTCGTCGGAAGCTCCGCGGATCTTAAACGCAAGAACATACTCGAAGCCCATCTCCTTGATCCTGGCAAGATTGCTTTTGGAATTAAGGCCCCTGTCGGCGACAACGATCACTTTCTCGACCTTATACTGCTTCTTCAGTTTATTCAAAGATGAAAGCAGCGTCTTAAACTCGGACGTGTTTCCGGGAAAAAGCTCGTATCCAAGCGGAATACCGCATTTGTCTATTAAAAGTCCCATTAAAACCTGGACCTCTCCAACCCTGTGGTCCTTTGAAAAACCAAAATTTCTGAAACCGTCGGCCTCGACGCTCTCGAAATAGTAAGTCGTCACATCGTAAAACGCGACGCTGACATTCTTCTTTTCTCCGTTGAAGAGCTTTTTGTAAAGGTGAGCCTCTATTTTGCTCTTATAGTCGGCAAACATATTCAAAGATCTGTACATATCATCCAAACGCAGAGAACCAAAATTAAAGAGATAAGAATCCTTCTGCCTGAAAGATGCGACCTTTGAGCATGGCTGCATATTTCTCAGAGCAGAAAGGAAAAAGGCGCTTCTTGCAAGATCACATTTGCTTCGTGAAAGAGACTGTATGCCGCGGAAACAAACGTCCATACTCAGTTCGTTCCAAAGAGCGCGGTAACAGAAAATGCCGTAATTCTTTAAAGACAACCCTTCGCACACAGGGTCGGCGGGAGCTTTCTTAAAAAGTTCCGCCAGCTTTTCTTCGACGGAAGTAGATGTCTCGGCGTTTATCCTATCGCACTCAGCCTGCAGCTTGGACATTATATCCGGGTCGCGCGCTTCGAGCACATCCCGACGTCCAAAACTTTTGACAGTCCGCGTCCTTGGTTCCTTTGTGACAGGATCGCGGTAACTTTCCAGGAAATAAACATATTCAACGCCGTTGGAACGTCTCGTGTTCAGTCTCAAAGCCTCGCCTCCCATACACAGACATTATACAGCAATATAGATGAAATAACAAATATAAACTACTATAAACTACAATAATTTTAAGAACAAAAACAGCTGCAAATATGGTGATTGCAGCTGTTTAGAGGCTCAGTTGATGCTCATAAGTGCAAAAGTCAGGAAAAAGAAGAGTCTGGCTTGAAGCCTTCTTTGCCCTCTCCTGTTCCAGAGATTCGATGATCTTAGCTCCAAGAGCCCTCATCTGCTGCACCTCTTCATCTGAATAAGCCACGCCAATATGCTGGATGATCCGGGTCGAGACAGACTTACCGTGCCGCACCGATTCAACGATCTGTATTGCCTTCCTTGGGCTGTTGGGTGATTTATTCGCTCTTATATACATAAAGACATTATATCTAAAAACCGGAAAAAGCAATGGGATGTATTCACTAGGTACTACATTTTCGGTTTTTATGGCCTCTTTTTGGGGTACATTTAGAAGTTGTTGGTGCTACTTGTTAATCACTATTTCACTAATGGTTCGTATCATCGTATTTTGAGAAAAGTGCCGAAGTCGGGATAAAGAGCAGCAGCCCTGTCTCAAATTTCGGCAAGCATCCGAAATACAGATTTCCGCCATCCTGGCAGCGATGGCGGAAATCTGTTTTCTATGGAACAGCTATCTGTTATATGGCAGGATTAGGCTGGCATATTACAAACCACGAGTTAATATATTTTCCCCTATTTATTAAATTTATTTTTAGCTTCTTTGCCCAAAGCATTGGCAACTAATAATGCTGCAAAGACTTTTTCAGGAGTGACTTCAAACGGTTCAGAATGAATCGTCTCTTCGGGCCCCGCCGTAGCAACCGCGACCTTCCAAAGACGCGGCTTATCAATATCCACGACGCCTATATCTTCAAGAGAAACGGGGAGGCCCACCTTCAGGCAAAAATCAAGGACCTCGTTGATCTCTTTTTCCGGCCGGTTTTCCAATACTAATTGGAAGATTACTCCGAAAGAAACTTTTTCTCCGTGAAAATATTTATGGGTCTCTTCAAGAACCGTGACCCCATCCTGAAAGGAGTGTGCCGCCGCCAGTCCTCCGCTCTCAAAGCCAAGCCCGGAGAGCAGCGTGTTTGCCTCAGTCACCCTTTCTACCGCCTCGGTAACAACTCCGCGTTCGACCGCCAATTTTGCCTCATAGCCGTTGGTGATAATGGTCTCATAGCACGTGCGCGCCAATGACTGCGCGGCAAGAGTGGACAGGGTCTGCTGCATGCCGCATGTACAGGACTTAAAACTGGTGTCGGCTTCAAACCAGGTTGAAAGCGCGTCTCCCATACCTGAAACAAAAAGCCGCACGGGGGCCTTCGTGATCACTTCCGTATCAACTAGCACCAAGTCAGGATTTTTAGGCAGGACTAGGAATGACTCGAATACGCCGTCTTTGGTATATATTACAGATAAGGCGCTGCACGGCGCGTCGGTCGCGGCGATCGTCGGTATAACGGCCAACTTAGTTTCCATCTTATAAGAAACCGCTTTAGCAATGTCTATCGTTTTGCCGCCGCCGACGGCGACAACGATATCACTCGCATATTTTTTCGCGCTCTCTGCGATGCGGTCTATTTCTTCCTGACAGCATTCCCTCCTGAATTCTTCCGTGTGACACGTTATATCCATATTTTCCAGGCTTTTGTATATGCCTTCACCCACAGCCTTTATGCCAATCGGGTCTACAACCAGCAGAGCGTTCTTACAGCGCAGGACGGATATGTGTCTGCCAAGTTCCTTGACGGCGCCGGCCCCTTGGACGTAACGCCCCGGCGATATGAACATCTTCAACATTTCGGATTGCATCTCCTTATACTAGCTCTATATTTTCCAAATCTCCGGTCAGAGAATCCATTATCTTGTAAAATGTGCGTTCTTCTTCTTTTTTGTAAAACTCAAATAGGTAGAGAGGTTTATACACTTTATAACTGTGCGTCTGCGTCTTTTCCGGCACTTTGTGAAGTATCCGGTTTTTACGTATTACCCATCTTTTGCTGTATTCCCATGCCAGTTCTTCCGCCCTTGCCTCGGTAATTTTATCGCTTAGGACATTTTTCTCCATGACCTTTATCTCTTCCGTCTCCGGCAGCGCGGTGACGGTCCCGGGAGAAAGAGTCAGTTCGTCCACTCCACCGAGGTAGCCTACGAATTTTTGTTTCGCCTGCGAAAATCTAAATACCGCGCCAAAAGCGAATATCCAGCAGGGAGAATAAAGCACGTCAATGTACCGGCAATCTATTAACCTATGCTTATTTGACGAGGAGATTTTATTCACCAACGTCTCAGGAACATATTTAACACCTTTTAATACATTGATAGACAACATCTTCATTCCCCCTTGCAGAATTTGAAGCTACATTTTCTCTTCCAGCAATTGAGCGAATTTCAGCGCGCTGATCTTGACCGCGGCTTCTTTAGTGTTTTCTTTTATATCAAGGTCCTCGAATTCCGCAGCATAACGGACAAGATCGACAACTTCCTGCGGCGGCTCTTTCGTCATCAGACTGACTGCGATCATGGCAATCGAAGAAACAACCAGCGCGGCAAAGAAGGTATGTATATCCGTAGCTTCCTGTAGTGTATAGTACCAGACAAAACCGATAACGGAACCGCTGAGCATCGAAGCCATAGCCCCTTCTTTGGTCGCCCGCGGCCAATACAGGCCGGCGAGGATGGGCGGGATGAAAGCGGGGGAGAGGACGCTCCACGCTATCCATGTAACTTGATAGATCCCAATCTGCATCATCGGTAGGAAGCACATGACGATCCCCAGCACCCCTAAACCATATGTGGAATATTTGCTTACCCTCATCACAGATTCGTCGGAGGCGTTTTTACGGAGGATGTTTTTATAGAGGTCGTTGCCGGCACAGGAGCCGATGACCAGGAGCAATGCGCTCGCCGTGGACATAATCGCGGCCGTGGCGCCGGCCAGCAACAGCCCGGCCAGCACAGGATGCAGGAATTTCAAAGTCAGCATCGGCATCACATATTCTGCGTTCTGCGCCGGCAGCATTGATAATTCCGGGAAAACCACACCCCAAAGTATAGACGCCGAAGGCCAGCATGAAACCAAAAGCCGCGCCGATCATCGGCACCAGCCTGATAGATTTTGTATCTTTAACGGCGACGGTCTTGATTATCAGGTGAGGTTGCCCCATATAGCCGAGGAAATATACCAGCGCGATACCGGCAATCATCAGCGGCGCTCCCCATAACTGGAAATTCGGCCCCCATAGCGTGGGCAGCCCCGCATTTATCTTGTATAGCCCAAGGTTCATTCCAGATAATCCACCTACGTGGCTCAGGCAGATGGGAATGAAAATGAACATGCCAAGGATCATCAGCAGCGACTGCACAAAATCGGTATAAGCAACGGCCAGGTATCCGCCCGCACCCGTGTACAGAAGTATGATGATACAACCTGATACCAGCGATAGTAAAAAGGACCAGCCTGTAATAGCGGAGATGATGACCCCCAAGGCAAGATATTCAACGACCATGCTGATGGTCATTGAGACAAGCAGGATAATAACGGCTATAAACCTGACAGAGCCGCTATAATACCTGTATGCGAAGAAATCAGGTATCGTAAAGGCTTTTATTTTCTCGCTGAAGCGCCTCATGCGTCGGGCAATTATACCAAAGTTGAGCAAAGGACCGAATACATCTCCAGGCGCCGCCCACAATGCGGCGGCTCCCATTTCCCAGCCAAACTGCGGCCCCGCTACGTACATGCCTCCCCCCAGAGAGCTCGCCCCGTGAGCCAGCGCCGTTACCCACGGCCCCATCTGCCGGCTGCCGACAAACCAATCCTCGGAGCTTTTGATCCTTAATGCGGCGTACAGCCCAATACCGAGCATAAGCGTCATATACACTATCAGGATGGCCGGAACTATAAAGGGGACTTCTATTCCCATAGCGGAACTAAGGTTTTCTATATGCATTCTCAACGCTCCCTTCCAATTGGCCGCCCTTTACAGCGTCCATTTTCCCAGATAAAAAGAAATCGTACCGATCGCAGCGAACACGACAGTACCGATGATAAGACATCCGGTGCTCACAGGATAATTACAAAAAAGAACATTCGTCATCGCATCCATAATACGTGCCTCCTCACATGCTTTCTTTATATTGTGGAATATAATCCCGCAGCTATCAACAGCCGCGGGATACTTTCACGCTACTTTCTCAGTTCGGCGGAATATTGATGCCCCAACAGCCCTTCGATGCCGGCCAGATAAGCGCAGTGCGGCGACAGCATCTGCGCGCCCTCTTTGGTTATTTCCTGCACGGAACTCATTTTTAGGAACGTGCCGACAAATACTCCGTTTGAGAAACGGCTGCATCGCAGAGTAGGCAGGATGTGGTTCGTGCCGGAGACATAGTCGCCAAACGCAACAGGCGCGTAATGGCCAATAAAGAGTGATCCAAAATTATGTAGTTTATTCGCGACTTCACGGCTGTCCTTCGTCATTACCTGAAGATGCTCTGGAACGATGTCATTCGTGATCTTCACCGCTTCTTCCATATCTTCAGCCAGAATGATCCGGCTGTTGTTTTTCCAGCTGGACATGGCTACCTCTGCGGTGGCAAGTGCTTTCGCCTCTCCCTCAATATGGCTAAGTATCTTATGGACGATGGCTTTGCTGGTCGTTACGATCACAGTCCAGGAGTTCGGGTCATGTTCACACCTGGCAAGCGAATCAGCGGCAACCCACTTCGGGTCCGCTGTTTCGTCGGCGATTATTACGACTTCGCTGGGACCGGCCAGCATGTCTATCCCCACATTACCGCTCACCTGACGTTTGGCTTCGGTAACATATTTGTTCCCCGGCCCGACAATGATGTCGACGGCTTTCAGCGTATCCGTACCATATGCATAGGCTCCGATAGCCTGGGCGCCGCCCATGCAGTAGACCTCGTCCGCTCCGGCAATATCCATGGCGACAAGCACGGCTGGATGGATACCGCCGAACTCTTTATTTGCCGGCGAGCAGGCGGCTATTCTTTTAACTCCAGCGACTCTGGCGGGAATCACCGACATCAGCGCCGACGATGGGAGCGGGTATCTTCCGGCCGGCACGTAGCAACCGCAGGACTCTATGGGGATAATACGGTGTCCCAGCGTAACGCCGGGGCTGATTTCATAGCTGAACTCTTTAAGACACGATTTCTGGTGTTCGGCGAAATCCTGGATTCTCTTTGCGGAGAAGTTTAGGTTTTCTATCGTCTCCGGCGAGACCTTACCATAAGCCGCTTTTATCTCTTCTTTAGCCACGGCGATACCGTTTAAACGCAGCTTGTCGAATTTTTCCGTATAGTCCAGGATAGCTTTGTCTCCTTGGCATTTAACGTTTGATAAAATATCGCGCACGGCTTCTTCCACGGAATTCTTTTCCTGAGTTAAATTTCTCTCCGCGTCTTTTATAACGATCATAAAAAATACCCCCTTTAGGTGACAATCAATGGATTTCCTGCGTGGTGAAAAACAATTTTTATCTTGCTTAACTTGCCAACCAACCGCCATCCACATAGATGATTTGCCCCGTAAGATAATCGGAAGCGCGGCTGCAAAGAAAGATGACCGTACCGAGCAGGTCTTCCACAACGCCGACCCTGCCAGCTGGAATTCTTTCCTCGATCCATTTTTTATGCTGCGGGTCCTGAAAAAACGGTTCCGTCATCGGCGTACGGAAATATCCGGGACCAATGGCGTTCACCTGCACATTATCCCTTGCCAGCTCGATAGCCATCGTCCTCGTAATTCCGAGGATTCCCCCCTTGGTGCCGCAATAGACAGACGATTCCGAAAGCCCGATCGCGCTGCCTAAAGAACCTATATTGAGGATTTTGCCGGATTTCTGCCCTTTCATGATCCGAGCCGCCGCCTGGGCTGTAAAGAAGGCCCCTCTTAAGTTGACACCCATTATTTTGTCATACTGAGCCTCCGTAACTTTTATGAAAGGGCTTATATCCTCAACACCAGCATTATTGACAAGAATGTCCAAGTGTCCATGTTTTGAAACTATTTCCTGAAAAATTCCGTTGACCTCCGCTGGATTAGTTACGTTGAGCCTCACCGCTTCAGCGGACCAGCCGCGGCCCCTTATCTCGTCCGCGGTTTTCTCCACGCCTCCAAAGTTAAGATCAGCGCAAACGACAAGTGCCCCCGCTTCCGCCAGGCCGACGGCGTATCCTTTGCCAAGTCCCTGAGCCGATCCTGTAACTACCGCGACCTTTCCCGCTAAAGAATACTTTTGCAGCAAATCCATAAACAACACCTCCATAAAAATTACTTTCCGAATTTAAACACAGAGACATCCGCAGACGCCGATAACTCACCTCCATGGATACATATATATTTAATTTGGAAACATGTTTTTAAATATTTATCTTAGTATGATGAAGTATAAAGGTGTCCATTATGAATAAGTCAAGGGGGAAATATATATATAATTTTCTGATTAGAGTTGACAGATTTTATCTTGTTTTCTTCATATTGAAAGTCGAAAATATCCTGATTGATAGGAATTTAAACCTGTCCCCATAGTCCAAGTTCAGTTTATTGTTCTGCGAAAGGGATGATGACGCGCAGCAGCCAATAGTTTTGATTGTTCGTGATCGTAGATCCTATAAGCCATTCCTCCACGGAATTGTTGGCAAGCTTATAACCTTTCTCCTTAGCCCACTTAAGAAGCCCTATATAGGTTTCCTTCAGCGATACGGGGAAATCCCCGAAATGAAGCGTGGATACTCCTTTAAAACGTTCGATCCTGTCGTAGTACGCGCATTGTTTATCAGTGCTGACGACGGGCATCGCGGCTTTCATTAAATGACGTTTATTATCAAACACACAATTTTCACTGTCAAAATGATCGAAGGTAAGATATATCAAAGACCCCAAAGCGGCGACATTGACATCTTTCGCGGCAACTTGTATTTTTGCGGCTTGTTCAATCGCCTGACGCTCTTCGTCTTCAAACGTCGCATAATATTTCAGCGAAATTATGTCTCTCGCCGGGAAGTCCACTACCTCATAAGACAATTCCTCTCTGTGATTTTTATTGCTCAGGTGATTCTTAAAAATCGCAACCGCTTCCATTAGACGCGCGTAGACCACCATCGTTTGCTCATAGCGAAGCAGGCTCTGTTCCACATCCTCTTTCGCGCTCTGTATTTTTTTCTCAATCGTGAGCTGAACTCCGCTGATGGAATGCTCAAAAAACAATTCCCTTATTTCGTCCAACGAAAGTCTTATGTTTTTCAGCTCTTTTGCGGCGATGATCTGTTTTATGTGCTCGATGGTATAGAATCGATAGTTATTGTTCTCATTACGCAATACTCCAGCCAGCATGCCGCGTTCTTCATAATATCGCAGCTGCTTGCGGCTGATGTCACATAATTTACAGATTTCGTTGGTACTGTATATTTTAGTCATATAGATACCGGCACTCCTGACATTTTATACATATTATGTTATGTCTTAGTTTAGAGTATCACCGCAAAAGCGGATCGAGGGCCGTCTCGCACGATCCGCTTACGCATAATTGTCTTTTATTCGCTGCAGATGTTTTTCAGCATGCCGATCGGTTCGACCTCGACCTCAATGAGGTCTCCCGCCTTTATTTCGCCGACGCCCTGCGGCGTGCCGGTGGAGATTATGTCTCCCTCTTCAAGCGCCGCGAAGCGGCTGATATGGGAGATGAGGCGCGGGATGGGGAAGATCATCTGCTCGATCGCGCCGTCTTGTACCACTTTGCCGTTGAGGCGCGTCACCACGCGGGTCTCTTTCGGCAGTTCCTTCGTCAGCAGCAGCGCCGGGCCGAGGGGCGCGAAGGTGTCGAAGCTCTTGGCGCGCGCCCACTGTCCGTCTTTGTTTTGCAGCGCGCGCGCCGTGACGTCGTTCATTATCGTGTAGCCGAGGACGTGGTCATAGGCATCTTCTTCGCTGATGTTCTTGCCGGCCTTGCCGATGACGACGGCCAGCTCGCCCTCGTAGTGGATGACGCCGGCCCAGGCGGGGATGCGGATGAAGTCGTTCGCGCCGATGATGGCGGAGGTCGCCTTGAGGAAGACCATCGGTTCTTCGGGGATGTCGTGCTCCAGCTCTTTTACGTGGCCGACATAGTTGCGGCCGATGCACCATAGTTTTTTCGGCGCGAAGGGCGGCAGGAACTTGACGCGCTCCACGGGGTAGCTCAGACGTATCTGCGAAATGATCCCCGAGAAGGGATCGCCCTCCACTATATCTACCGAGCCGCCGCGCAGTTGGCCGCTGTACGAGCGGCCGTCGACCATGAAGCGGCAGTAGCGAACCGGAGCTGATTTCTTAGCCAAAATGATTTCCCCTTTATCCTATTTTTTTGTTTTCTCTTATGTCGAGCGCGCCGGCGATACGTTCCAGCCCTTCTTTGAGCATGGCGCGGGTCGTGCCGATGTTGAGGCGCGCGAAGCCGTCGCCCTCAACGCCGAACCAGGTGCCGGGATCGAGCGCCACCTTGGCCTCGTTGACGAGGAAATCTGTCAGCGTCTCGTCGTTGAAGCCGTAGCCGCGGAAATCTATCCAGAAGATGTAGGTTCCTTCGGGATGGTCCATATGCGCCTTCGGCATCCTCTCCTTCACAAAGGCCTCCATGTAGTCGCGGTTGCCCTCCAGGTGGGGCACCAGTTCGCGGTGCCATTCGCCGCATTTGCCGTAGGCCGCCTCCATGGCGGTGATGCCCAAGATGTTTATCGAGTTGAGATGGAACCGTTCGAGAACGGATACGTATATCCCGCGCAGAAGTTCGTCGGGGATTATCGCGACGGAGGCCTTCATCCCCGCGATGTTGAAGGTCTTGCTCGGGGCGATGAAGGTGACGGTGCGCTCCGCCATGCCGGGCAGCGAACCGATGCAGATATGCTTCGCGTCGCTGTAGACGAGGTCCTGGTGTATCTCGTCGGATATGATGATCATGTTTTTGCGTATCGCGATGTCGGCGAGCCGCTCAAGCTCCTCGCGGCTCCAGACGCGCGCCACGGGGTTATGCGGGCTGCAGAGGATCAGCGTGCGGCAGGTAGGCGTGATAAGTTTTTCCAGCCCCTCGAAGTCCATCGTGTATCGTCCGTTTTCATATTTAAGCGGGTTTTTGGCGATGATGCGCCCAGCTTCGCGGACCGTCCGGTAGAAAGGCATATAAACGGGCGTCTGGATTATTATCTGGTCGCCGGGCTTAGTGAGTCCCATCACCGCGAAGGAGAGTCCGGCGACAACGCCCGGAGCCCAGCTCACAGCCTCGCGGCCGAATTCCCAGCCGTAGTGTTCCTTCTCCCAGGCGCGGACCGTGTCGCGCAGCGAGTCGGGGATCATCGGGTAGCCAAGCGCGCCCTCGTCGACCTTCTTATGGATCGCCTCCAGCACCTCGGGCGGCGCGGGGAAATCCATATCGGCGACCCACATCGCCAGCAAATCGCCGCGGCCGAAATCATCCTTGAGTCCGTCCCATTTTTCGCAGTCGGTACCTCTTCTGTCCATGTATTTATTGAAATCGTATTTCATCGCAGCCTCCCGTTATTATGGCCTTATGCCGTGTTTTCGTTTATATTTTCCGCTTTATTATCTGTATATGCAAGCCCGAATTGAGGTAGAATAAAAACCGCCGGACGCATCCGCCGATTCGCACAATTTGTACAAACCGGCTATTCTGGCCGGCGGCAAAGCATTTTTTACGCCCGGGGACGGGGTCGGCGCGCAGACCGCCGGACAGAACGACTAAAACTGGAGGAATGAATGATGGCTATAGAGAAAAACACAGAACTGGAGCTGGGACGCGGCGCATCGCTGCCTGAGCGTTCAAAGATGCCGGAGGACTATAAATGGCGTCTGGAAGATATCTATCCCTCACAGGAAAAGTGGGAAGAGGACTTCGCGGAGCTCAAGGCGCGCCTGCCTGAAATTTCGGCCTTCAAGGGAACGCTCGCCGAATCGCCCGCGCAGTTGGCGAAGCTCTTCGCTCTGCGCGACGAACTTTCGATAACGCTCGGCAAGCTCTTCGTCTACGCGAACATGAAGAGCCACGAGGACACCGCCGACTCGAAATATCAGGGGCCGGCCAACAGGGTCTCCGTCCTTTCGGTGGAGTTTTCCGCCTGCGCAAGCTACGTCACGCCGGAGATACTTGAGATGCCGCACGAACGGCTGGAGGAGTTCGCGAGGGCGCCCGAGCTGGCCGATTACTCCTTCTCGCTGCGGGAGCTGCTGCGCCAGCGCGCGCACGTGCTCTCCGAGGCGGAAGAGCTGATACTGGCCCGCACCGGCGATATGGCGGGAACGGCGGACAACGTCTTTTCGATGCTGACGAACGCCGACATGGAGTTCCCCTCGATCCGCGACGAGAAGGGCGATAAGGTCGAGATGTCCGAGGAGCGCGCCGTCTCATATTTGCGCTCGCCGAAGCGCCAGGTCCGCAAAGCGGCCTTCGAGTCGCTCTACAAGCCCTATGCCGAGATGAAGAACACTCTCGGCGCGACCTTCGACGGCATGCTCAAGAGTTCAAAGTTCTACGCCGAATGCCGCAAGTACGAATCCCCCCTCGCGGAGGCGCTCGACGCCAACAACATTCCGCTTTCGGTCTATGACAGCCTCGTGGATACGCTGGAGAACAATCTTGCGCCGATGTACCGCTACATGGAGCTGCGCAAACGGATCTTGAAGGTAAAGGAGCTCCATATGTACGATCTCTATGTGCCGCTCGTCGCGGACTCCTTCAAAGAGATCGCCTGGAGCGATGCGAAAGAGATGATGTACCGCTATCTGGCTCCGCTCGGAGGGGAATATCTCGCCAATGTCCGCGCGGGATTGGACGAGGGCTGGGCCGACATATTCCCGAACCGCGGCAAACGCAGCGGCGCCTATTCGTGGGGCGCCTACGGCACTCACCCCTATATATTCATGAACTATACGAACAATCTCAACGACGTCATGACCCTCGTCCACGAGATGGGGCACTCCATGCACAGCTTTTACTCACGCAGGAGCCAGCCCTACGCGACGGCGGACTACTGTATCTTCACCGCCGAGGTGGCCTCTACGACAAATGAGGTGCTCTTCCTCTCCGGCCTGCTCTCCGAGACGGAGAAGAAAAAACGCCGCCTCTATCTGCTGAACCGCCGTCTTGAAAATATCCGCACGACGGTCTACCGCCAGACGATGTTCGCTTCCTTTGAACGCGAGGCGCACCTCCGCGCGGCAAACGGCGGCGACACGACGCCGGACGGGCTCAAGGAGCTATGGTATGAGCTCAACAGGAAGTATTACGGAGAAACGGTCATCATCGACGAACCGCTGAAAATGGAGTGGGCGCGGATCCCTCACTTCTACAGCCCCTTCTACGTCTACCAGTACGCGACGGGATTCTCGGCGGCGACGGCGCTTGCGCAGGCCGTCCTCGCAGAGGGCGCGCCCGCGACGGAGAGATATCTGAACTTCCTCACGAAGGGCGGCTCCGACTATCCGATCGAACTGCTGAAGGGGGCCGGCGTCGACATGAGCACGCCGGAGCCCGTCAAGGCGGTCGTAAAACAGTTTGAGGAGACCCTCGACGAGATGGAGGAACTTCTTTAAATGTACGACTACGGAAACGGGATATACGGCGTCGACGGCCATTATGAAATAGAGGGAATGGCGGCGGTCTATGTCCTTCTCTCGGAGGGGCGCGCCGCGATCATTGAGACGGCGCACAACGCCTCTCTGCCATATCTGCTCGCGGCGCTCGCCGAGCTCGGCGTGGAGCGCGAGACCGTCGACTACATCTGCGTCACCCACGTCCACCTGGACCACGCCGGCGGCGCGGGCAGTTATATGAGGGAATTCCCGCGGGCGAAGCTCGTCGTCCACCCACGCGGCGCGCGCCATATGACAGATCCGGCAAAGCTCGTCGAGGGCGTCAAAGCCGTCTACGGCGACGCGGAGACGGAGCGCATCTACGGCACGATAATCCCCGTGCCGGAAGATCGCGTCATTGCGCCGGAAGAGGGCAGGGAGCTGACATTCGGCAGGATGACTCTCGTCTGCCGCGACGCTCCGGGGCACGCTAAGCACCACATGATATTCTTCGAGAAGAGCACCCGCTCACTGTTCGCGGGAGACGCCTTCGGCATCTCCTACCTTTGGATGACGGGTAAGAGGGGCCGCTGGGCCTTCCCCACAGCCTCGCCCGTGCAGTTCGACCCGGAGGCGATGATCGCGACGACAGAGATGATAACGGCGCTCGCGCCGTCGCGGATATTTATCACCCACTTCGGCGAACTGACAAACATAAGGGAAACCGCGGCGCTGCTCATTGACGGGGTAAGGGAATATGTCGGGATAACGGAGGCCGCGGCGGGCGACAAGACGAAAATAAAGGCCGGACTGGCAAAGCTGTACGCCGAGGCGGCAAAGGAAAACGACACAAAACTCCCCGCCGCGACGATCGAAGAATCCCTGCCGGTCGATCTTGAACTCAACGCGCAGGGGCTGTCGTTCTGGTACCGGCAGAGACATAAATAGCCGGATACAGCCGGGGAACCGCACTATATACGCAATGCGCGCCGCCGGCCATCAGCGCCGGCGGCGTTTGCCGTCCGGTGCGTAAAATATTGTGACATAAGCGCCCGATTTATTGAGAATAATGTGACATGTCGTTGTTAAAAATATAAAATTATGTTACGCTACCATCGCGAACAACGATAAACGAGGTGCGTTTCATGCTGAGGCGAAAAGCATATGATAAGCTAATGGAGTGGAAGGGGACAAAAAAGAAAAAGGCGCTGTGCATCATCGGCGCTCGTCAGATCGGCAAAACCACGCTCATCCGTGAGTTTGGACGACAGAATTACGAAAATTTCGTGGAAATCAACTTCGTTACTGACGATGGCGCCTGCGAGATTTTCGCCGGCAGCCTGGACGCTGACACAATCATCACAAACCTGACCGCTTACGTCCGCCGCTCGATGGAACCAGGGAAGACGTTGGTGCTGTTTGACGAAGTTCAAAAGTGCCCCGATGTACGTACTGCCATTAAGTTCCTCGTGGAAGACGGACGCTTTGATTATATAGAATCCGGTTCAATGCTCGGAGTAAAGCATAAAGAGGTCAAATCTTATCCGGTGGGTTTTGAGGAAATATACCGTATGTATCCTATGGATTTCGAAGAATATTTGTGGGCAAACGGCGTGCAGGTATCTACGATCGCATATCTGAAAAAATGTTTTGATGATAAAACGCCGGTATCGCAGTCAGTCCACAACACGATGAAAAAACTCTTCTACAGCTACGTCGTCGTCGGCGGAATGCCGGAGGTGGTACAGACCTATGTAGATACCCATGATATTGGCAGAGTGATTACAAATCAGCGGGATATCCTCGAACAGTACCGCCTTGATATCGCGCAGTATGCCGAAGGGAACGACAAGATAAAGATCAGGGCGATTTTTGACAGCATCCCCACTCAGCTCAACGAAAAAAACCGTCGCTTCTACGTCAACTATCTGGACAAAAACGCGCGCCTGACCCGCTATGACAACAGCTTTAAATGGCTGGACGACGCCGGCGTGGCACTGCCGTGCTACAATGTAAAGGAACCGAAGCCTCCGCTGGCGCTCAATGAAAAGCACAGCCTGTTCAAACTGTTCATGAATGATACCGGCCTGCTCTGCGCGGCCTGCATGGATAACATTCAGTTTGAAATTCTTAACGGACGGCTTGAGATCAACATGGGCAGCATTCTGGAAGATGCCATCGCCCTGCAGCTTAAGGCAAACGGCTTTATACTTCGCTATTACGATTCTAAAAGGCACGGAGAGGTCGATTTCGTCATACAGAATGGCATGCGCATCGATTTGGCAGAGGTCAAATCCGGCGGCGACTACAAAAAGCACAAGGCGCTGGACAACGTCCTCGGCGTAGAAGGGTGGAGCTTTGGCGGCGTCTACGTCCTGTGCGCGGATAACATTGAAACAGAAAACGGCATTACATACCTGCCGTGGTATCTGGTAATGTTCCTCCGTCCCGCTCAAGTACCAAAAGGGCTGACATATGAGGTGGATATTTCTGATTTAAGGAGCCTATGAAATAAACTCTGTAAATATAGAAATCGCAAAAAAAGGCCTTCTGTGATAAATTAAAATTACTTACAGGAGGCCTTTTAAATGGCAAAAGATAAGAAGATTACTCACAAAGTTCAGATGACAGACGGGAAAAGAGATATCATCAGATACCTACTTCAGGAATACGATATCAAATCTGCAAAGGATATCCAGGATGCGCTGAAAGATCTTCTGGGTGGTACGATTAAAGAGATGATGGAGACTGAGATGGACGAACATCTCGGTTATAAGAAATCTCAGCGTTCAGAAGGCAGCGACTACCGCAACGGATACAAACAAAAGCATGTAAACTCAAGTTTTGGAGAGTTTTCCATAGACGTTCCTCAGGACAGGGAATCCAGCTTCGAGCCTAAGATAGTAAGAAAGCGACAAAAAGATATTTCCGAGATAGACCAGAAAATAATATCTATGTACGCTAAAGGAATGACTACCCGTCAGATATCGGCAACGATACAGGATATTTACGGGTTCGACGTCTCAGAAGGCTTCATATCGGATGTGACTGACAAGATAATGCCGCAGATCGAAGAATGGCAGAACAGGCCACTCTCCGAAGTCTATCCCATTGTTTTTATAGATGCGATTCATTATTCTGTTAGGGAAGATAACGCAGTAAAGAAGCTCGCAGCCTATGTAATACTTGGAATCAACAGCAACGGTATAAAAGAAGTGCTTTCTCTGCAGGTGGGGGAAAATGAAAGCGCCAAATACTGGCTGACAGTCCTGAATTCCCTGAAGAACCGTGGTGTAAGGGATATCTTCATTCTCTGTGCAGACGGCCTTAGCGGAATGCGCGAAGCAGTCGAAAGTGCGTTCCCGCAGACCGAATACCAGCGCTGCCTTATACATCAGGTCAGGAGCACTATGAAATATGTGGTTGAAAAAGACCGCAAAGAATTTGCCGCAGACCTGAAAACAATCTATCAAGCTCCCGACGAGTCCCATGCGCTGGAAGCCAGGGATCGTGTTGCTGAGAAATGGGGATCAAAATATGCAAATGCAGTGAAGGGGTGGGAGCGCAACTGGGATACGATCTCTCCGATATTTAAATTTTCTTGCCAGGTAAGAAAGGTCATTTACACGACAAACGCGATAGAAAGCCTTAATTCCAGCTATCGCAGGCTCAACAGCCAAAGAAGCGTATTCCCCAGCGCAGGCGCCCTTTTAAAAGCCTTATATCTGGCTACTTTTGAGGCGACCAAAAAATGGAGTATGCCAGTTAGGAACTGGCGCAGTATCCTTGGTGAACTAGCTGTAATGTATGAAGGACGGATGCCTGAATAGGCTAAGATTAATAAAAAGCCGTCGATTGTAAAACTAAGCCCAAGTTTGCAAATGTAAACGCGATGAGCAGAGTCTTGCAAGATTAAGCGCGATTACGTTATCTTACAAGAAGTAATATATGAGTTGAGAACAAGTGCTGGGAGTAAGGATATGAGAAGCATCGCTTGCTTCTCATGCTCCTGAAGTAAAAAACGCGCCTAATTTGACACAAACCTATCTTACAAGGCGTATTTGAACAAAATTTGCATTGGTAAACGCGACCTGTTTTTACGGTTATAGGTATTGTTTTTCCGTCCGACCTGTACTATAGTTTACTTAGGTTGCTTACGGCTTATGAGACTTGGCGTAAGCAGCACACTCTTTGCTTTAACAGCTTTGAGGCCGAGCTCTCGCAACAGCCCGGCGCTCTCAGCGCCATGGAGAAAGCTGAACATGTCGTAAGGCGTATGGCCGTTCAGCTTTTTCCTTGCATAAGAATTGATGTTGTTCATCATATCCGTGATGTCTTTTTGGGCAAGTCCTTCGAAGCTTATGCCCTTCGGCAGTATCCTGCGAATAAGTTCATGATTGTTTTCTATAGCGCCTTTCTTATATGAGGAGTACGGCTCGCAAAAGAAAATTTTCGTGCGTGATTCGCCTGAAGAGGTTTTTTCAAGCATCTCCGGATTTGAGAATTCGCTTCCATTATCGGTGAGGATGACGGGAAACAATTCGCGAAATTTCTCAAGGCCCAAAGACTCCGTCAGCGTGTCGAATATATTGACGACGCTCTGCGAGTCCTTGCCGTTCCTTAAATATGCCAGCATCATGCTTATTTCCACAAAGTGCATTGTAAGTATCGCGTGCTTTCCTCCTGCATCGACAACCGAGTCTATTTCGACAAGAGGAGTGTCCGGGTTTTCTTCCATGTACTTAAGAAACTCTTCGTGACTCCGCCCCTTGCGGTAAGCGGTATCGGTTTTAGTCCGCTTAACATACCTCTTCTTGTACTTTACCTGTCGGGGCAGATCCAGGCTGCATACACCGGATAGACCCCCCTTTTCGACGTATGAATACAAAGTCCTCTGCGACGGTAAATTCGCAGTGTCAGAGGTCGTATGCAGGATATGATACAGTGACTGACCGCGCTTTATTAAAGGCACGATTGTCTTCGTCCAGCATTCCATATCTTCCTCATCTGCATTGATGCCCATGCGTGATTCGGAGAGTACGTTCAAAGAGGTCTGGTTTGCAATCCCTGCGTCATAAAAAGCTTTTTCAAGAGTGCAATGCTGTTTCTGCCGACATCCATAACAGACATACGGCGGCTTGGCAAGCTTGGCACACCTTTCCAGCTCATACTCGCCGCAGTGATCACGGCATCTGGCGCAGAACCGGCAATTCTTTCGTCTGCACTGTGGTGAGTCGCAAAGATTTGTTTTCCTGCAGTCGAACCTGTGGGCGCAGTCGTTAAAGACGTTTCCCTGTGCGCCGCACTTCTTAAACTCACGATATTTTCTGACTTCATTTGCCACAGATGAAGGATGTTTGCCGATTGCTTCAGCTATTGTTTTAAAAAAGTCGCCTCTTTCCAGTCCCAATTGAATAGCTACCCTGTCGTTTCCGTTAATGTGTTTATACTGTTTCATCATAGTCGTCTCCATTCAGAGCCAGGTCGAACGAAACGGCTGTATAATACCGCCTATTGCGGAACTAAGCGTAAGATTGCTGCATTACGGACTAAAGAGATTTATTGCTGAACTAAGCCCGAGGTTGATTTTTTCCGACTCGATCTTAGGTATGCAATTAACACAATTAATAAAAAGCGGTCAGTGTTTGTATTGACACTGGCCACTTAATAGGTTGATAATTTTGTTATACAGGGATCGTTATTAGCCCTAGTTGTATTGGATTTCTCACAGAAGGTCCATATTTACAGAGTTTTTTTCACACGCCCGATTTAAGCGTGTGACAAAAAACGGCCGTACACCGGTGATATAGCCATACGTACACAAACCGCCTGAACAGAGGGCGTTTTTCGTCGCTCTGTTTTAGCTCCGGAGACTGCGGCGGCCGGCGCATTTTCAAATCCGCCGGTCTATGTTATTCTTTTTCATGGTATGGAGCTTGACCTTTTATTTTAGCGGCGGCTTTCAATGTAAGTGGCGGGAGCCGCGGACGGAGAATCATCATGGTGGAAATCGAAAAATTCAGCGCCGGGATCATATGCGGGGAGGACACTCTCCTGCTTGGGAACACCGAAAGGAAAAACGCCAGCATCGGCAAGATAATCGAAATGTGGCCCGAAGCCTGTCCGGACCATGCGCTTGTCGTGCTCGACCACAAGGGGCGTCTATATGAGAGCTTTGCGGGCGACGCGCTGCTTGCCGATCTTTCCAGCGAGGGCTCCGTCATCCCGGACCTCATCGAACCCTTCGCCGCCAACGAAGACATCGGCGCTGGAAGCGAAAACATCGCCTACGCGCTGCGCCAGGCGGTCTATCAGGAGATAAAATCCCGCGACGCCAACGACAAGTTCTTTGACGATCTCGGCAAGCTCTCGACTGACAGAATGCTCATCTATATGCTGGAAACGGCGAAAAACGTCGTCCACAACATCGCCGCCTGCGCCAGCGAAGAGGGCGGGGAGGGCGTCGTCCGCCTCCTGGCCAGACTGAACCTCTTCAAGATCTTCTGCCGCCAGCACAGATTTATCGAGACGCTGATGACTAAGACCATCGGCGGCGAGTCCGACACGCTTCCGGTGAAATACAGGCTCAAAGAGGCGGAGTCGAAGAGCGGCTTTATCACGAGGGAATTCGCGCTGGCGAAATACATTCTCGACCACGAACTGCGATTCCAGAAAAACGGAGACCGCGACGCGCCGGTGCCGTTCGCAGACCTGCTCTTCACGAACGGAGACAACACCAACACCCAGCGCTGCATCAAAATGCAGGCCGACGCCAGCACCTCGGACTTCCGCGCGCTGATAACGCTGATGATGCGCGGCAGCGAACTGTTCCGCGGCCTTGAGACGCTAAAACTGGGCGACTACCTGGCCTCGCCGGAGGGACGTCCGCTCTTCGTCTGCTCAAGCGGCAACACCTCGGCAGATCGGGGATTCGCGCCGCTGCTGATCGCCGCGCTCGGCGCCGCGGCGCGCAACACAAAGCGCCGCGCCGTGATACTCATCCCCGAACTCGACCGCTGGGGGCTGCTCAATTACCTTGATAAATTCCGTCAGAGCTGGGACCGCCTCAGCTTTGCCTTTGGCTACGACAACTTTTCACGCCTGTCGCTCGAAAGCCGGACGGGGGACGACCAACTGCTGGAAACACTCTATTCCGCGAGCACGCAGAGGATATGGCACGCAAGCGAAGAGGAGCGCATCGGCCGCGCCTTCGGCTCCTACGTATCGGCGGCGGACGTCATCTACAGGCCGGAGGATCTCAACGAAGAGATCCGCGCGGTGGAAAAAGAGGGACGCGTAAGCTACTCCTCACTTGAGGAGAGCCCTCCGCCGTCGCCGGTCAGGAAGCGCGCGAGGCTGCGCCGCTCGCGCCAGGCGGCAAAACTCTGGATAACGGAGGGAGCGGCGCGGCACGAAAAATTGACGCTGGAATCGCTCCTTGAAGAGGGGGAGACGCTATGAACCTCAGGACCGGCAAACTGCCGCCGCTCTGCGCGAAATACGGCAGGGAACTCAACGGCAAAAGCGGCGGCATCGAACAGATACTCGAAGATTATACGGCGCTGGACCGCATCGCCGTCGCCCTCGCCTCGGAAGAGCAGAACAACGTCGCGCTCACCGGCCCCGCCGGCTGCGGCAAGACGACTACGGTACGCAAACTCGCGGCGCTCATCGAAGAGGGCCGCTACGCGCGCCTCGCGGGGCGGCGCGTCGTCGAGCTGAACATAGACCTGATAAACCAGGACCGCAAAAAGAGAGACCTGAGATTCAAGCATATCCTTGACGAGGCCGAATATTACAACATTATCATCTATGTAGACGAGGCGCATAGGCTCAGCGAGAACGCCGGCCCTTCAAACCTTCTGAACACGCTGAAGCCCTACATAACGAGCGGCGGCATCAGCATGCTCATCTCGACCACATCCGAAGAATTCCGCCAGTACATCGCCCGTGACCGGGCGATGGAACGCCGCTTCCAGTCCGTCGAACTCAGAGAGCCGGGCCGTCAGCGGCTGCTGGAAATAGTGGAGCGCGTGGCGCGCGTACGTTACCCGCAGACCGACATCACCAAAGAGGCGATCTCGGAGACGACGAGGCTCGCGGCACTCTGCGCCCCCGAAAGGTCGGAGCCGGCGCGGTCGCTCGAACTGCTCCACTACACGGTATCGGCGGCGCAGATAAACCTGCCGCCCGGAGAATACGCGAAGGAGATCACGGCGGATGACGCCAGAGGCGCCGCCGCCCTCAAAATGGACAGATACTTGGAGAAAGACGGACAACCATGCTGAAATCGACCTTGGAAATATACGGAAAATACGACCAGGAGTCCAAAAGACACTGCGCGGAGCTCGCGAAAAAGACACTCGAACAGATCCATAGGGAATACCTCGAAGCGGTGTTCACCGCCGCGGTCCGCCGCCGCCTCGACATCTGGGACTTCGCGCAGAAATTTATGGAATTGGACTTCTCCCTCTCCCTCGACCGCCCCGAGACCCTCCTCTCGCTGAAAATGGACGAGGTCTTCCGCGACTTCATGGTCCGCTGCGCGCAGCAGGGCGTCGAAATAGAGACCGTGCCCCACGAAAAGGCCGGTATGGCCGCCTTCCGCGACATCTCGCCCGAGGCGGAATGGCTCGTGGGACTCTACTCAAAATGGCACGCCAGGACAGGCGAAGCCGGCTGCGAAATAGCCGAACGCGCTCCCGCCGCGCTGCTGAAAAAAATCCACAAAAAGGCGATGACGCGCCGCCTCGACGAAGTGATATCCCTGCTGATCGAAAACTCCGCCGAAGCCGCGCTCATCAGCTCAAAAGATTATGAGATGCTGGAGGAAATATCCAGAGCGTAAGAACACAGCCCGGGAATGCGGGCGGAAAACTGCGGGCGCTGCTCGCCAGAGCTGTTTGCCTTTGGCAATCCAAGATGCCTAAATTTCCTGACAGAGTTCCTGCTTCAGCCTTATAAAATGCTTTTTATTGAAAGTTGCGATATCGTTTGCGCCGGCGTTACCAGCGCTGGCCGCGATATAGGCGTCGGCGAACTCCGATTTTGTTTCGCGCGCCAACGCGATCGCTTTCAGGACAAGCGTTTCATCCAAAACGGAGATACCTGGCCAGCCAACTATGGATTCAAGGATGTCCATAATCTCTTCGCTCTTTATCTTATATCGATAGCCAAGCACCCAGGCGATCTCAAAAAATACCGGAGGTCCGGTCAGCAGCTCCGCCGCCCCTGAACGCGCTTTTTGGAAAAGTTTTTCCGCGGCTTCAGACTGAACCTTATCGTCATTTGCAAAGAATCTTATAAAAACATTGGCGTCGACAAACGTCGCCATTACGCTTCTCCCATTATGTGTTCAGCAAATTCCTTGGCCGCGTCGTCCGGGCTTTCCACTTTCGCGCCGACCAGAAATCCTTTATATTCAAGCAGGGTCTTTTTCGGTTTTGTTATCATAATTCCCTTTTCCGTCTTCACAAAAAAGACCCTGTCGCCTGGCTGAATATCAAACTCATCGCGAAAAGCTTTCGGTATTGTTATCTGCCCTTTATGAGAAACGGTAGTCAGCTCAGCCATATTTTTCTCCTCTTTTTAATTTGTAGGATTTTTTTAAAATCA
The DNA here is from genome assembly GCF_000585335.1 of Cloacibacillus evryensis DSM 19522. Taxonomy (NCBI): domain Bacteria; kingdom Thermotogati; phylum Synergistota; class Synergistia; order Synergistales; family Synergistaceae; genus Cloacibacillus; species Cloacibacillus evryensis. Next base: position 679,476 of record NZ_KK073872.1, on the reverse strand, counting down.
TTACTTTATACAAAAGTATGCCTTACCTGTCGATTAAAGTCAAGTATAAATTATTTTCCCTTAAATCCCGGCTCCCGTTTTTCAAAGAAGGCTCTTACTCCCTCTTTGCAGTCCTCGCCTATTATCAGCTCAGCCTGGATATCTTCTTCGTTGCGGAGGGTCTTTTCCAGGCCTTCGCAGTCGTTCAGCAGCTTTTTGGTCTGCGCCAGCGCCAGCGGCGGCTGTTTTGCGAGGCGCGCGGCGAGGGCGGCGGTTTTTTCGCGCAGATCCGCCTCCTCGGCGAGTTCGGTCACGAGGCCAAGCGCCTGCGCCTCTTCGGCGGAGAGCGTCGCCGGCAGCATCATCAGCCTTTTTGCCGCGTGCGGCCCGACAAGGCGCGGCAGCAGGAGGTTCCCGCCGCAGTCGGATATGAGGCCGATCGAGGAGAAGGCCTGCGTGAATTTGGCCCTCTTCGATGCGCAGATGAAATCACAGGCAAGGGCGATGTTGAAGCCCGCGCCGGCGGCCGCGCCGCCGACCATTGCGATGAAGGGCCTCCGCGAGCGCATCACCGCCGCCGTGATCTCTCCCGCGGCACGCACGTATTTGCGCGCCGCCTCATAGTCAGAGAGTTCGAGTATCGTGCGCAGGTCGCCGCCCGCGCAAAAGGCCTTCCCCTCTCCGGCAAGCACGACGACGCGGACGTCGTCGTCGGCCTCACATTCAGCAAGCGCCTGTTTCAGCGCGGCGCACAGTTCGGCGGTCAGGGAATTGAGAGATCCGGGGCGGTTCATCGTCACCCAGGCGACCGCTCCCTCTTTTTTTACGGCGACGATCTTATCCTGCATAATTTTCACTCCTATTGCTCAAAGGTCCCTTTAACAAGCGGCCTGCCTCCCGACATCATCTTTCTGCCGCGGGCGAAGAGCGTATCAAGCTCGAGGCTGCCGGCATCCATCAGGATCAGGTCCGCGTCACAGCCCTCTTTTATATGCCCCTTGCCGGACAGTTTGCAATGATCGGCGGCGGTCGTCGAGACGACGCGCACGGCGTCTTCAAAGAGGATATCATAATTTTTAACGGTGCTGCGGAATGTTTCAAATATCGAGGTTACGCGTCCGATGGTGAGCCCCGCGAAATCCCCCGCCTCGTCAAAGAACGGCATCGAGCCTTGGCCGTCTGAGGAGAATGAGATACGCCGCGCCGGCACACCCGCGGCAAGCAGTTCCGACAGGGCGCGGCCGCATTCTACCTCTCCCTCATCGAGAAATTGCGGCGTCGTACTGGTCGTGAGGTCTACGTAGCCGCCCATCGCCCCGTAACGGCAGGCCTCCTTGAAGAGTTCCGGGTTGCGGTTCATGTGGGTGGGAATGAACTGCGACGGCGGTATCTCCGTCTTGGCGGCCCGGAAAAGATAGTCGAGCCCCGAAGGAGCGTCCCCCAGATGGACGTTGACGACGCCGGCTTTGCCGGAGAGCATGCCCCCTACGCGCGCGGCGGCCGCGAGCCGCATGAATTCCTCAAATGTCGGCTGTGAGGAGCGATGGTCGGAGAGCGCCACCTCGCCGACGCCGATGAAGGGCTCGATCAGCGCTATGTCGTCGCGCACGCCGCCGCAGAGGCTCTTGACGGGAAGCTGATAGGAGCCGGTCATCGCCCAGGCGCTCATGCCCTCCGCGCGTATCGCGTTCGTCTTCGCGATCAGCGCCCCCGCGCTTCGCGTCACGTCGTCGGTGCCGAGCAGGCCTATGACCGTAGTCACGCCGCCCTTTATCATGTCCGACAACGCAAGCTCGGGAGTGCGCGTGGCAAAACCTCCCTCGCCTCCGCCGCCTGTGACGTGCACATGGCCGTCGACGATGCCCGGGATCATGATTTTCCCGGCGGCATCGATTATTTCAAGGTCCGGCAGCGTCTTTTCGGCGGGGAAATCTTTACCGAGCCAGGCGATTTTATCATGGGATATCAGAATGGATGAGATTCCAAGCGGTTCGGGTGCAAAAACATCTGCGTTTTTGATAAGTACAAACATTTTTCATACCTCTTTTGCTTTTTTGTTTTTATTATATAATATAAACTATCAGTTCGCATACGATATTTAAAAAATATCACACATCACAATGGAGGGATTACGTCATGGCACAAAACAGAACCCGGTGGATACCGGATACCTACATCATCATCTTTTTCGTCGTTCTTTTCGCCGCGCTTTTGACATGGGCCGTACCGGTGGGAAAGTTTGAGACACACGAGATCAAGTACACTATGGGCAGCACCGAAAAGAGCCGCAACGTGCTCGTGCCGGAGTCGTTCCGGTATGAGCTCGACAAGGAGGGCAAGCCTATCGTTAAAGGCGTCAGACTTTTTGAACCTTACGGCGAGACGGGCATACTCAATTACGCCTTTGAGGGCCTCGTATCCGGCGACAAGTGGGGCTCGGCGGTAGGCGTCGTAGCCTTCATCCTCATCGTCGGGGGAGCTTTCGGCATCGTGCTTCGTACCGGCGCGGTCGAATCGGGGATGAAGCGCATGATAAAGAAGACAAAGGGGATGGACACGCTGATAATCCCCGTGCTTTTCTTTCTTTTCTCGCTCGGAGGCGCGGTCTTCGGGATGGGAGAGGAGGCGATCCCCTTTGTCTTCATCGTCGTGCCTGTGGTGATCGCGCTCGGCTATGACTCGATAGTGGCGGTAATGATCACTTACTGCGCCACGCAGATAGGTTTCGGCGCTTCGTGGATGAACCCGTTCAGCGTCGCGATCGCGCAGGGCATCGCGCAGATTCCGGTGCTCTCCGGCTCCGGCTTCCGTCTCTTTATGTGGTTCTTCTTCACGCTGCTCGGCACGCTTTACACCTGGCGCTACGCCGTAAAGATCAGGAAGAATCCCGACCTTTCGCCCGTCCGCGCCTCCGACCAATATTTCCGTGACGAGCTAGCGGCGGCCGGCGATACCGATGAAAAATTCGGTACGGGAGACATCCTCGTAATCCTAACGATCGCGCTCGGCATGGTCTGGACCATCTGGGGCGTCGTTGAAAAGGGATATTATATACCGGAGATAGCCTCGCAGTTCTTCGTTATGGGGCTCGTCTCCGGCGTTATCGGCGTCGTGTTCAAGCTCAACGGCATGAAGGTCAACGATATCGCCGTATCCTTCAGGGCCGGGGCCTCAGACCTTCTGGGCGCGGCGATCGTCGTCGGCATGGCGAAGGGAATCATCCTCGTCCTCGGCGGTGACTCCCCTACTGAGCCGACTGTGCTCAACACGGTGCTTCACAACGTCGGGCTCATGATATCGGGGCTCTCGCCGGTCATATCCGCCTGGCTGATGTACCTCTTCCAGTCAATCTTCAACTTCTTCGTCGTCTCCGGCTCCGGGCAGGCGGCGCTGACGATGCCGCTGATGGCCCCGCTAGCGGACATCGCAGGCGTGACACGCCAGGTGGCTGTGCTCGCCTTCCAGCTCGGCGACGGATTCACGAACCTCATCGTCCCGACCTCCGCGGTCATGATGGCCTCGATCGGCGCGGCCCGCATCGACTGGGCCACCTGGGCGAAGTGGCAGATCAAGTTCCAGGGAGTGCTCTTCCTTTTCGGTTCTATATTCGTTATCGCCGCCGTCATGATCGGATTCAACTGATACGAAACTTTGTCTCTTCGTCAAGGAGCCTTTCTTTACGAAAGGCTCCTTTTTAATGACTTTAATTCTTAATAAAACTAGGCATCTTGCAATAAACACGAATAAAATCATAACAATATGCTTATATTTACAATAAGATATGCTCAAAAAAGCATAGCCCGCTTTCTTGACTGTCGTTACCTCCGGTGCTATATTTTCCATAAGGCAAGGTATCTATTATTAACTATTTAGAGAGGTGATTTTTTATGCTGACGTTTTTTATTGCGCTGCTTACCTTGGTTGCCGGGTTCATGACATATTCGTTTTTTGTGGAAAAACTCCTGCCGCCTGACGACAGAGAGACTCCCGCCATCGCCCATCCTGACGGAGTCGACTACCTGCCGCTTCCGCTGTGGAAGTCCTTCCTCATCCAGCTGCTGAACATCGCCGGGCTGGGACCGATCTTCGGGGCCCTATCCGGCGCCCTGTGGGGACCGGTCGTATATTTCTGGATCGTATTTGGAACGATCTTTGCCGGAGGCGTGCACGATTATTTCTCGGGGATGCTCTCCGAACGCCATAACGGGGCGAGCATATCCGAGATCGTCGGCATCTACCTGGGACCGCAGATGAAGACGGTGATGCGCGTCTTCGCAGTGGTGCTGCTCATACTGGTCGGGACCACATTCTCGACGGGACCGGCCGGACTTCTCGCGCTTCTCACCCCCGCCTCCCTCAACGTAACCTTCTGGCTCGCGATCATCCTCGTCTATTATTTCCTCGCCACGCTCCTGCCCATAGATAAGATCATCGGGCGTTTTTACCCCTTCTTCGGCGCGGCGCTGATCGTCATGTGCGTGGGAGTCGGCGGCGGCCTTGTGGTACGGGGATATAATCTGCCTGAGATGTGGGACGGCTTTGCCAACCTGCATCCGCGCGCGCTGCCTATATGGCCGCTGATGTTCATCACCGTCGCCTGCGGCGCCATCTCCGGCTTTCACGCGACACAGTCGCCGATGATGGCACGCTGCATCACGAACGAGTATCAGGGACGCAAAGTATTCTACGGAGCGATGGTCGCCGAGGGCGTGATCGCGATGATATGGGCCGCGGCCGGCGTCAGCGTCTATAACGGCACGCAGGGGCTCTGGGACGCGACGACGAGCCTCGCCGGGCAGTCGGCGCTCGTCTATGATATCTGCATAAGGGTGCTTGGCCCGGTGGGCGGTGTGCTCGCAATGATCGGCGTCATCGTCTGCCCGATAACCTCCGGCGACACCGCCTTCCGTTCCGCGCGCCTCACCCTTGCCGACTGGTTTGACATAGATCAGAAGCCGCGCGTGAAACGCCTGCTTCTCTCCGTGCCGCTCCTTCTCTGCGGCGCCCTGCTCTCTAACATGAACTTCCAGGTCATCTGGCGCTATTTCTCCTGGTCCAATCAGACCCTCGCGATGATCGCCCTCTGGGCGGCGGCGGTATTCCTCTGCAAGGCGCGCCACAATTTCTGGCCGCTGGCGATACCGGCGACCTTCATGTCGGCGGTATCCAGCACATATATCCTTGTGGCCCCCGAGGGCTTCGGACCAGCCATCTCCAGGATGGTTTCCGGCGAAGCTCTCACAGGAGCGGCGGCCCTCAAGGCGGCCTCCGCGGTCGGCTACCCGGCGGGGATCGCCTTCGCCACGCTATGCTTTGCCGCCTTCTGGTTCAAATGCGTGCGCCCCAACGCCGCAAAATAACGGACGACGACATACCCAAGCAAAATAAGAAGAACGCCAGATCCCGGCTCGTTATTTGAGCCGGGATCTTTTACAGGCAATCATGTTCGTTTGCCCGATAATCCCGTTAAATTTTTACCAAGCCGTAGTTTTTACGCTTTCGCCCGCACACTTAAACAGGTAGTCTTAAATGGAAATCATAATACTGCCAACAGGGGTGAATAACATGATCGACAAAAGAGCGTCAGCAGACCATGAAATAACGGGACTCATCGCGGAACGCTGGAGTCCGCGCGCATTCTCCGACAGAACGATAGAGAGCGATAAGGTACTTTCCCTCTTCGAGGCGGCGCGCTGGGCGCCCTCCGCGTTCAACGAACAGCCGTGGCGCTTCATCACGGCCTCTAAAGGCAACCCGCCGGAGTTTGAAAAGATGCTCTCCTGCCTTGCGGATTCCAATCAGGTATGGGCAAAGCGGGCACAGCTTCTGATGATCCTCGTGGTGAAAAACAGCTTCGATTACAATAATAAACCGAACCGCTGGGCGATGCACGACTGCGGCCTGGCGCTGGAGAACCTTCTGCTGGAAGCCGCGGCGCAGGGGCTTCAGGGACACCCGATGGCAGGCTTCTCAACGGAGGCCGTGCGCGAGTATTACGGCGTCCCCGACGGTTACGAACCGCTGGTGGCCATCGCCGTAGGCTACGTGGGAGAACCCTCCCTGCTGGAGGGCGAACTCAAAGAGCGCGAACTTGAAAAGCGGGAGCGGCTTCCCCTGGACAGCTTCGTCTTTGAAGGCAAATGGCAGCAGCCGCGCGAAAAATAGCTCTCCAAACGACGGAACGGACACATCAGGGACGCGGCCACGCGCGTCCCTTTTTGTATTTAGAGCCGCACTTGAGTATAATATAGAAAACATGATCTGTTGATGGAAGGTGAGAATGAATGAAGATAATGAAAACAGCCCTTACCGTGTTAGCGCTGCTCATCATCTCCGTCCCGCTGCCGGCGGAGGCGCTCATTTCCCGCGCGGAGGCGAAACGTATCTGGAACAAAGTGGCGGAGCCGACGGCTTTGACCGCGCTGCCTTTTTATATAAAAGATGAAGAGACCCCCAACGCCTGGGTCACGAACGGCGAATCTGTTACGGTGACCACCGGGCTGCTCAATATGCTGGACACCGAAGCGGAGCTTTACGCCGTATTCGCTCATGAGGCGGGACACGTCAGGCTGAACCATATGCATAAGAGCGCCTCGCGCGGCGCCGGACTCTCGATCGCCGCGGCGATCCTCGGACAGCTGTTAGGCGGAGACCTGGCCGGCACCGCCGTCAACGTCGGCGCAAACCTCGTAAACTCCGGCTGGAGCCGCGAACAGGAGATCGAGGCCGACGACTACTCCGTGGAACTCGCCGTTAAAAACGGAGAGGACCCCGTCGGCATGTACAGCGCGATCAGCAAACTCGCCAAGGTGAACAACACCCAACCGAGCGGATTCAACTCGCACCCCCCTGACGACCGCCGCCTTCTCCATATCAAAAACAAGATCCTCGAGCTGAAGCCCGGCGCCAGGTTCCCGGAATAAAAGGCCGCCCGCTGGATACCGCGCCTGATTCTGATACAGCAAGCGCAGCGCTCCCCGTCACAGGCGGGGAGCGCTTTTTATTATCTTTATCGCCGCGGCGTATAAAGGCGCGGCCGGCATATCGGATCAGGCTTTTACGTAGGAACAGACATACTGCACCGGGACATAGCAGCGGAAGCCGAACTTGCTGTTCGCCGGTATATTGAAGGACTCGCCCGCCTTAAGCTCCTGCCACTCCTTTGAACCGGGAAGGAGCACCTGGCAGACGCCGTCGGTGAGATCCATGATCTCGGCGTCGCCCGTTCCGAACTCGTACTCACCGGGGAGAAAGAGCCCGAGCGTCTTGCGGTCGCCGTTTGCCAGATAAACAGTGTGGCTGACCACTTTCCCGTCAAAATATACGTTAGCCTTGGCTATAGCTGTTACATTCTCCAACTTTTCGATCATTACAAAGCCCTCCTGAAGGTTTTTTACCGATCGACAGAATATGTCCGGCAGCTCATCGCCTTTGCCCGGCCGGCCAAATACGCCGTCCCCCGCGATACCGGCGGACGGCAGCACCGGCCATAAAAGACATATTTGACCAACGGCTTACGATAAATAATAGTGTTCTTTTTGGCATAAGTCCAGTAAAATAAATAATCATAACTGCCAATATCAAAGCAGACGAGGGAAGGCTTCGGAATGTCCTTTTATTATATATTTCAAAACGGAAAAATAATCCTCAAAGAAAACGGCGCGATACCGGAAGCGACAGACGCGGGGAAGTTCAGGAAGAACTTCCTCAACAGCGGCTGCGTAGATAAAGAAGACAACGCGGCGTGCGCGGCAGACGCATCCGCAGGCTTGCCCCCTGAAGAAATCTATGATGTCCGCGCTGGGCGCGGACAGGGGGCGGCGTGCGCGGCAGACGCATCCGCAGGCTTGCCCCCTGAAGAAATCTATGATGTCCGCGCTGGGCGCGGACAGGGGGCGGCGCGCGTCGGGGACCGCTGGGCGGAGCTCGATACGGAGGCGGCGCTGCCCGAGGGCTTCGCCGCCTGCGAACGGCGCGGCTGCTGGACGGCGGTCGGCGAGGAACAATTCTTCCGCATCGGCAAGGCCTTCCACATCATGGACTGGCAGAGACTCCATAAACACTGCGGCAGATGCGGCGCGGCGAACCTCTTCGACCCGGCGGAGGGCGCTATGAGATGCCCCTCGTGCGGGGAACTATTTTACCCCGTCATCTCGCCGGCGATCATCGTCTGCGTCGAGAAAGAGGGGAAAATCCTTCTCGGACACGGCGTCAACTTCCCCGCGGGGCGCTACAGCGTGCTTGCGGGCTTCGTCGAGCCGGGAGAGAGCCTTGAAGAGTGCGTCGCGCGCGAGGTCTACGAGGAATCGCGGATACGAGTCAAGAACATAAGATACTTCAACAGCCAGCCTTGGCCATTCCCGCGTTCGCTGATGCTCGGCTTTGTCGCCGAATGGGAATCGGGGGACATCTGCCCGGACACCACGGAAGTCACCGACGTCCGCTGGTTCGCCCCCGGTGAAATCCCCGAATACTACCGCGGCATCAGCATCTCCGCAAAACTCATAGAGGATTTTATAAAAAGACATACAAAATACTGATGCATAGTAAAGCAATATTGAGAAAATAAAAGGGGAAGGTGTGTGATAAGATGTTTGGCTCAAAAGGACTCATTGAAATATACACCGGGGATGGAAAAGGCAAGACTACCGCCGCCCTCGGGCTGGCGCTGCGCGCCTGCGGCCACGGCGCGCGCGTCGCGATAGTGCAGTTCATGAAGGGCTGGGCACAGTATGGCGAGCTGGCCGCCGTCAAGCATCTGCCAAATGTGACTCTCGTCCACACCGGCCGTGACAAATGCATCTTCCGCGGCGACGAAACGGCAGAAGACTTTACAGAGGCGTCGCGCGGTCTGAAAGAGGCCGAAAAGTTCATCGCCTCCGGTGAATATGACCTCGTTATACTCGACGAGATCAACGTCGCGATAGACTTCGGACTCATCGACGCCGACGACGTAGCGGAGCTGATCGGCCGTAAACCTGAAAAAACAGAGATCGTTCTCACAGGGAGAAACGCGCCGAAATCACTGCTCGAAATGGCAGATCTCGTCAGCGAGATAAAAGAGATCAAGCATCCATACCGCAGCGGCGTCAGCGCGCGCAAAGGCGTCGAATATTAAGAAAAATTCCGTTTTTAAACTTGACAAAATTAGAGAATGGCGTTAAACTAAAATAGTTTTAAATAACTATATAGGTTTTGGGAATTAAACCAAGAAATAGGGCATAAAAACCACAAGGAGGAAAACTGATCATGTCAACCACACAGGAAAATTTCGCAACCGCTTTCGCGGGAGAATCACAGGCCAACCGTAAGTACCTTATGTTCGCCGAGCAGGCGGAAAAGGACGGATTTGCCGGCATAGCGAAGCTCTTCCGCGCCACCGCGGCGGCGGAGACCATTCACGCTTTCGCTGAATTCAAGGCAAAGGGCGGCGTGGGCACAACGGCGGACAACCTTCAGGCCGGTATTGACGGAGAGACCTATGAATTCTCCGAGATGTATCCCCCGATGATCGAACAGGCAAAGGCCGAGGGCAACAAAGAAGCAGCCCGTATCTTCCACTATGCCAACGAAGCAGAAAAGGTACATGCGAAGCTCTACAAAGAGGCGCTTGCCGATATGAGCAATACCGATTCCGATTACTATCTCTGCCCCATCTGCGGATTCATCCACAAGGGCGAAACAAGCAGCCCCTGCCCCATTTGCGGAGCAAAACCCTCGATCTTCCAGAAATTCTAAAAACAAAAAAGCGGCGCATCCGGCCGCCTTGCAAAGATATAAGAGAGGCCTTCGATCGTTGTTCAAAGGCCTCTCTTCCTTTTTATTTTACGGCGGCCCCCCTAAAAACCGACCCTTCTCGAAGGGCCGATCGGCAGCGCCGGGCGGTCACGGTAATCGTTCTCGGCGGCGCTATGCCCGCGCCGCGGATACCATTTTGACTTTCTCTCCGGCGCGCCGAAATTATCGGCGGAGCCGATGACGAGGCGCCCGAATTCGCGGTTCAGGGAGTCGGTGACGGCGGCCGCCAGCAGGAACTTCCCCTCCCGCGCCGCAGGCCGCCCCTCCTCATCAAACAGAAGCTGCTGCACGCCGCAGCTGACATCGGTAAAGTCATCGAGGACCACCCCCGCCTTCTTATAGGCGCAGCCTTCTCTGTAGATGCCGGCAAGCATATCCCTGGCCGCAGATAAAAAATCACAGTCAAGCGAACGGGGAGACGAAAAAGAGCGCGCGTCTTCGCGCGCGTAGAAATTATCCGTGCGGAAACGGCTCGTCGTTATGTATACCCCCATGCGCGAGGCGCGTTGCTTCGCGGCCCGCAGCTGCCGCGCGGCACAGAGCGTAAAATATGATACAGCCTCCTGCAGTTCGTCGTAAGAGAATACCGCCTCGCCAAAAGAACGGGAGACCTGTATGGACTTAGGCGCGCGCCGACCTCCCGCGAGCGGATAGACCGGATAGCCGCGCAGCTCCCAGGCCGTATAAAGAGCGTTTACAGAAAAATCCCGTTTAAGAAGCAGATCGTCCGCCGATACAAAATCCGCGGCGGTCAAGATCCGGTGATAGAGATTGAGGCGCTTTGCCATACGCCTCCCGACTCCCCATATATCGCCGACCTCAAACTGCGCCATCCACCGCGGATCGGCATAAGAGTCCCGCTTCAGCCAAAAGACCCCGCTATCAGAATGCTTCGCGCAGTGCGACGCCAGCTTTGCCAGCGTCTTCGTGGAAGATATCCCCACCGATACGGGGATCGAACAATGCCGCCAGATATCCTTCCGCAGCTCCATGCAATAGGCGGCGGGGTCCTTTATTGATGGTATCGCGAGATTTATAAAAGCCTCATCTATCGAATAGACCTCCGTGACATCGCTGAAACACGCAAGACGCGACATTACCTCGGCGGAGATCTTGTTATAAAGAGAAAGGCGGCCGCTGAGCACCGCCGCGCCGGCGCGTTCCAACAGCCCCCTGACCTTGAAATAGGGCTCACCCATCGGCACGCCCATAGCCTTCACTTCGTTGGAACGCGCAACGATACATCCGTCGTTGCCGCTCAGGACGACCACCGGCCGGTCAATAAGCGCCGGATTTTCACGCCGTTCGCAGGAGACAAAGAAATTATTGCAGTCGCAAAGCCCGATGGCACGCGAAGCCATATCCTCCATGTAACATATTCTCCTTTATAAAAACTTTTAATATACTATATTTAAAAACAACCATAATGTCAACTATAAGTAAACTATAACAATACAATTCTATCTTATCTTCCCCCGGCAATATTCTAAAAAGGGCTTGCCAAAGCGGGTTTTATGGAATAGTATATACAAGATTCCATTATTATATTAATGGATATAATATTTTTAAACAAATACCTGGAAGGAACTTAAAATGATCGATAAAAAAATAGAATTACCATTATTAACCATTGGGAAACATCAGCCTAAATATCCCATCATCCAGGGAGGAATGGGCATAATGGTGTCAGGTCCCAGGTTGGCCGGCGCCGTAGCCGCCGCGGGAGGGATCGGCACCATCGCCTCCGTGGGGCTCGCCGCTTCGTCGCCTGATTTTGATATGGGTTCCGGCAGTAAAAATATCGATAATCAAAACCACAAAATACTTTCACAATACATAAAAGAGGCCAAGGAAACTTCAAACGGGGGCGTCATCGCGGTAAATTGCATGTGCGCGCTGAGCGACTACGATCAGCTTGTCCGCACCTCCTGCGAGGCGGGGGCGGATATCATCATCTCGGGCGCGGGGCTGCCGCTCAAACTGCCGCAGCTGGCAGAGGGATATCCCGACACCGCGCTTGTGCCGATCGTGAGCAGCGTCAAGGCGGCGGGACTCATCCTCAACCGCTGGCTCAAACACTACGGCAGGCTTCCCGACGCCTTCGTCGTCGAGACCCCGAATACCGCCGGAGGCCATCTGGGGGCCCGCGATCAGGAACAGGCTATGGACGAAAATCTTTCGCTGAAAGAGGTCGTTCCCGCGCTTGTAAAGTATTTAAAAGAATTGGGCCATAATATACCGGTAATATCGGCTGGCGGCATCTGGGACGGTAAGGACATCAAGGATGCCCTGGAAATGGGCGCGAGCGGCGTCCAGATGGGCACCCGCTTCGCCGCCACCGAAGAGGGCGACGCCTCCGACCGCTTCAAGCAGGCATACATCGATGCGGAAGAGAAGGACGTCGTTCTCATAAAGAGCCCCTGCGGGCTGCCGGGGCGCGCGATCATGAGCCCGCTCATCGAACGCTACTTCTCCGGAGCGCTGGAAAAAGTGGGCTGCCGCGCGGGGTGCCTCTCACATTGCCTCTGCCGCCTTCAGCACGAGACCTTCTGCATCGCCGACGCTCTGGTAAGCGCCTATAAGGGCGACTGGGAAAACGGTCTCTTCTTCTGCGGCAGCAACGTATCACAGGTCAAATCGATCGGCAAGGTAAAAGACCTGATAAGAGAGCTCGTTGAAGACTTCAGGCTGCCGGAACTAAAAACGGCGCATTAAATGAACAAGCCCGGCCTTGGAGGCCGGGCTTACTTATTATTACCTTCCTGCTTGCTGAAAACTCGCGGGAAGCGGTCCCTTACGCCGGCATTCCCGGAATTCCTTTACAAAGGCAGGCGGCGGACATCGCTCTGCCGCAGCTCGGCTGTCTTTATCAGCCGGACGATGTCCTCGACCGTCAGCCGCAGGTCGCTTTTTGCGCGCAGCCGCGCCTCGCTGTAGGGGACCGCCACGCGGTTGATCGGGAAGATCGCGGATACCCCTTCTTCGTAAGCGCCGCCGATGCCGTCGCCGACATCTCCGACGACCGCGATCACCGGCACGCCGCGTCTCTTCGCGCGGCGCGCGACTCCGATGACAACCTTTCCGCCGAGGCTCTGCGAGTCTATCCTGCCCTCGCCCGTGAATACGCAGTCCGCTCCCTTAAGGAGACCGTCGAAGTCGACCGCGTCAAGCACGACGTCTATTCCCATTTTCAATTCCGCGCCGAGAAACGCCGCGAAACCGTAGCCCATGCCGCCGGCCGCGCCGGCGCCTCTGTCCTCGGCGCGGTCCGCGCCGAGGCAGCGCTTGACAGTCTCATTGAGGTGTTTTAAGCCGGCGTCGAGGAGCTGGACCACTTCACGCGAGGCTCCTTTTTGCGGAGCGAAAACGTAAGCCGCGCCCCTCTCGCCGTAAAGCGGATTGTCTATGTCGCACATCGCCGTGATCCTGACATCTTTCAGCTCCGGCGCGATGCCGCCCGTCTCCACCGAGGCGATCGAAGAGAGCGTGCCGCCCGTAGGAACGAAGGGACGTCCCTCTCCGTCGCGAAAAACGACGCCGAGCGCCGCGGCCGCGCCGCAGCCGCCGTCGTTCGTCGCGCTGCCGCCAAGGCCGATTATCACCTGTCCCGCACCGCCTCTGACCGCTTCGAGGATCAATTCGCCGACGCCGAAGGTCGTGCTGCCAAGAACGTCGAGGCTGCTACCCATCAGCGGCAGCCCCGCGGCGGCGGACATCTCCACGACAGCGGTCTTTCCGTCGTACAGCGCTCCGTAAAACGAGCTTATCTTCTCAAACCGGGGGCCGGTGACGGCGGTTTCACGTTTCTCTCCGCCAACGGCGGAAATAAACGCCTCCACCGTGCCCTCTCCGCCGTCCGCCACGGGGATGCCGCGCACGCCGGCGTCGGGAATATGCGCCTTTATTGCCTCAGCCATGATCCCGCATATCTCCATCGAGCTCATGGTACCCTTGAACGAATCGGGGATCAGAATAAACCTTTTCATGACATCCTCAACCCTCCGGCAACGAAAGAACGAAACCTGTCCACGGCCCTTATGCGAGCACCATATAGGCGATATAGACACCGAGCATCGAAGCGAGGCCGATAACGAGAGTACCGAGCGTCTGCGTCCTGTATCCCTGCTGCGGCTCCATTTCACCAAAATTGGTGACCACCCAGAAGTATGAGTCGTTCGCGTGGGAGACGGTCATCGCGCCCGCGCCGATGGCGATGACGCAGAGCGCCGCCAGAACCGGTGAATCAAGCCCGAGCGCCGGCAGCACCGGAGCAAGCATTCCCGCCGTGGTTGTTATCGCGACCGTTGACGAGCCCTGCGCCGTCTTGAGTATCGCCGCGAGCACGAACGGGAAGAAAATGCCTATCGTGGAAAGGACGTTGGAATTGGCCGTGATATACTGCACCATTCCCGAAACGCTGATAACCTTGCCGAGCACGCCGCCCGCCGCTGTAATGAAAAGTATCGGCCCAACGATCATCAGCGTATCGTTGGTTATCGCGTAAAATTCATCCATCTTGCGCGCCGAGGCCAGCAGAACGACGCCGAGGATCACGCCGACGGCGAGCGCGATCACGGGCGTCCCGAGAAAGGCTATAACGGGGCAGTTGATCTTCGCCATCGCAAGCCCCGAGGCCAGCGCCATCAGAATGATAGGCACGATGATGGGGGCGAACGACGCGCAGCCGCCCGGCAGCTTGCCATATTCGGCGATCAGCTGATCATAGCTCTTCACAAGCGAAGCGTCCTCTTCATCGTCGCGCGCCTTGACCTTCCCGCCGATATAGAGGGCGAAAAGATAGCCGGCCACAAGCGGCGGTATTGAAAGTACGGCGCCGAGCAGAATGACGAGCAGCAAATGGTCTCCAATGCCTAAGGAGTCGGCGGCGGCTATCGGCCCCGGCGTCGGCGGAATAAAGCAGTGGGAAATGTAAAGCCCCATCGAAAGAGCCACCGTCATCGCTACGCTTGAGGTGCCGGTCCGCTTTGTAAGGGCCTTTCTTATCGGGTTGAGGATCACGAAACCGCTGTCGCAGAATACCGGGATCGAGACTATCCAGCCCATGATCAGGATCGCAAGCTCGGGATGCTTTTTGCCGACGACCTTGACGACGAGGTCCGCCATCTTGAGCGCGGCTCCCGTCTTCTCAAGCAGAGTGCCGACAAGCGCGCCGAAAATAATGACGATGCCGATGCTTTTAAACGTCCCCGAGAAACCCTCGCCGATGGTCTTCGGCAGCTCCGCGATGGGAACCCCCGCGATTATTCCGAAGACAAGCGACACCGTCATGATCGAAAGAAACGGATGGATCTTATACTTTGAGATCGCGACGATCATAACCACAATTGCCAGCACAAACACAACAATGAGAGGAATACCTGTCATTTAGTTTCGCCTCCGATATATTTTTTCTTTATTAAAGCGCTTTGTCGTATTAAGATATCATGTTGCAGAAGGCAGAACAATATTACAAGAAACAATAATTACATTAAATTATTGTTCTGTGTAACATGCGATTTAAATGATGTTTGAAATGTCGCGGTAAAAATGGATCGCGTTGTAATAGAGCGAGCTGAACTTTATCGAGCGCGGATCGTAGCCCGTGGTATCGGCCAGCCGCCGCAGCCGGTACTGCAGCGTGTTCTTATGGATGAAAAGCCGCTTCGACGCCTCGGAGACGGAGCCCTCGCATTCGTAATAAAGCTCAAGCATAGATATGCAGGCGGCGATCTCCTCCGGCGCGCAGTTGCGGAAGATCCTTTTGACATATTCGGCCTTAACGGCGTCCGGGATCTCGCCGAGAAAAATCTCCATGTTGAGACTGTCGTAAAGACGCGGCTGCCTCGACGGGGAACGCAGACATGTACGCAGCGCCCTCTCCGCGCGCTCAAAGGCTGCCGCCATATATTGGTAGCCCCTGTATTCGGCGTCGATCCCGATCGCCAGCGAAACAGGACAGCAACCTTCGACCTCGCGTTTAAGGCCGGAGGCAAAGGTCAGCATCCCCTCGTCGGACTGAGCCGGGACAAGCAGCGCGATACGGCTTTCAAGCTTGAAAACTATAATATCCTTGCCGGCCCCGCAGAACTCGGAGACACGCCGCTCCGCCCCTTCGATCGTGACCTGCGTCTCCGTGGCGCCGTCGTTCCTGAGCGGCACGACCGAAAGGAGCAGCACCCGGCGCGGTATGGTGATATCTATATGAAGGCTTCTGGCGCTTTCGGCGAGAGTCGCGACCTCGGCCGGCGACGCGTGGACCCAGTCGTTGAGAAAACGGCTGCGAGCGCGGTTCTCGATGCCCAACTGCTCTGAGAGCGCGATATCGAGAATGAGTATCTCCGTCATCTTCTTGATGATCTGCCCATACTTGCGCACCTTTTCATAAGGCCCCGTGACGCCGATCACCCCCACGATCTTCTCCTCGAAGGTGATGGGCAGATTTATGCCCTGCCTGGCGCCGTCAAATTCTCCATCATAACGCACGACAAGCTCGTCCAGCCGCTCCTCGACCAGCTTCTTGGCGCCGGCATGGAAGGTCTTCATCCGCGCCGGGTCGGTACTGGCGATGATGACTCCCTCCGAATCCATCATATTTATCTTCTCGCCGATAACGTCCCCGATCTCCTGCACGATATTCATGGCGCTCCGTTTTGGAAACTGCATAACCCCCACCTCCGCCGTCAACGATTATAACTTGATACAAAGGGCGAACACAATAGTACCATCGGCGATGGAGTGCTTAACTGCCAGGTCCGGCACAAACTAAAACCGTTGCCAATCGGCTATAAAAAAACAAACCCAGGATAATCTCCTGAGTCTGTTTTCTCAATTAATTCCGGCAACGACCTACTCTCCCACGGATACCCTCCGTAGTACCATCGGCGATGAGAGGCTTAACTGCCAGGTTCGGCATGGAACTGGGTGGGACCCTCTCTCCATAATCACCGGAAACTTTATATAAACCTTCTATCAGGTCTATAAAGGATTTATGAGGTTAAGGCCTCGGTGTATTAGTATTGGTCAGCTCAAAGGGCGTTACCCTCTTACACTCCCAACCTATCTAACCGGTCGTCTGCCGGACACCTTACTTGCTTATGCAATGAGGTATCTCATCTTGAGGCCGGCTTCCCGCTTAGATGCCTTCAGCGGTTATCCGATCCGAACATGGCTACCCAGCTTTTACTCCTGGCGGAATAACTGGTTCACTAGCGGTCCGTCCATCCCGGTCCTCTCGTACTAGGGACAGTTCCTCTCAAATACCTTGCGCCCACAGTGGATAGGGACCGAACTGTCTCACGACGTTCTGAACCCAGCTCACGTACCGCTTTAATGGGCGAACAGACCAACCCTTGGGACCTGCTTCAGCCCCAGGATGCGATGAGCCGACATCGAGGTGCCAAACGCCGCCGTCGATAGGAACTCTCGGGCGGCATCAGCCTGTTATCCCCGGGGTAGCTTTTATCCGATGAGCGATGGCCTTTCCACTCAGGACCACCGGATCACTAGGACCAACTTTCGTTTCTGATCGACCTGTCAGTCTCACAGTTAAGCCACCTTATACCCTTACGCTCTTTGTGTGTTTTCCATTCACACTGAGGTGACCTTCGCGCGCCTCCGTTACTCTTTGGGAGGCGACCGCCCCAGTCAAACTGCCCGCCTGACAATGTCCCGCATCATGCTTCAATGCTTGCGGTTAGAATCCCAGCACAATAAGGGTGGTATTCCAACGGCGTCTCCATAAAGACTGACGTCCTTATTTCACTGACTCCCACCTATCCTATACATACTATACCGAAATTCAATATCAAGTTACAGTAAAGCTCCACGGGGTCTTTCCGTCCTACTGCGGGTAACTGGCGTCTTTACCAGTACCACAATTTCACCGGGTCCACTGTCGAGACAGCGCTCAGATCGTTACACCTTTCGTGCAGGTCGGAACTTACCCGACAAGGAATTTCGCTACCTTAGGACCGTTATAGTTACGGCCGCCGTTTACTGGGGCTTCAGTTCAAGGCTTCGACTTGCGTCTAACTTCTCCCTTTAACCTTCCAGCACCGGGCAGGTGTCAGACCCTATACTTCGGCTTGCGCCTTGAGCAGAGTCCTGTGTTTTAGTTAAACAGTCGCCTGAGCCTGGTTTCTGCGAACCAAAGATGCTTATTACGTATAGTTTTGACATCTCCAGCCACTCCTTCTCCCGAAGTTACGGAGTCAACTTGCAGAGTTCCTTAACAATGGTTATCCCGTTCACCTTAGCCTTCTAAGCCAACCCACCTGTGTCGGTTTTGAGTACGGGTTCGATAGTTCTCCATAGTGGCTTTTCTCGGCAGCCGAGCATTTGCACCTTCTCGAATTAGATTCTTCCACGTCAGTTCTCGGCCTTTNAAAAAGGGATTTGCCTCTTTTTTCAGCCTACGACTTTGTACCGGGATTTCCATCACCCGGCGTGCATAGCTTTCTGCGTCACCACTTCTGTCAAACGAGCTACCGAAGGGCGGGATTGTCTACCCGCTGTCCATCGACTACGCCTTTCGGCCTCGCCTTAGGTCCCGCCTAACCCTGGGTGGATGAACCTTCCCCAGGAATCCTTGGGTTTTCGGTGAGTGTGTTTTTCGCACACTTTTCGCTACTCATGCCGTCATTCTCACTTCTTTATTGTCCACAGTGCCTTACAGCACTGCTTCGTCCTATAAAGAACGCTCCCCTACCAGTCAATAGATATCTCCATTGAATCCGAAGCTTCGGCGCCATGCTTAGCCCCCCACATTTTTGGCGCAGGGACGCTCGACCAGTGAGCTGTTACGCACTCTTTCAAGGGTGGCTGCTTCTGAGCCAACCTCCTGGCTGTCTGGGCATCCCCACATCCTTGTAACACTTAGCATGGGCTTTGGGACCTTAGCTGTCGGGCTGGGCTGTTTCCCTTTCGACTACGGATCTTCGCACTCGCAGTCTCACTCCCAATCTTGATCTGCAGGTATTCTGAGTTTGATTAAGCTCGGCAGGCAGTGCCTGCCCCCTTACCTATTCAGTGCTTTACCCCCTGCAGTCTGTCGATTGAGGCTGCACCTCAATGCATTTCGGGGAGAACCAGCTATCACCATACTCGATTAGCTTTTCACTCCTATCCACACCTCGTCCAGGCCTTTTTCAACAGGCTGTGGTTCGATCCTCCGACCGGTGTTACCCGG
Source organism: Cloacibacillus evryensis DSM 19522 (assembly GCF_000585335.1). Taxonomy (NCBI): domain Bacteria; kingdom Thermotogati; phylum Synergistota; class Synergistia; order Synergistales; family Synergistaceae; genus Cloacibacillus; species Cloacibacillus evryensis. The sequence goes on along the minus strand of NZ_KK073872.1, from coordinate 660,512 downwards.
TCTTCAATCTGGACATGGATAGATCGTATGGCTTCGGGTCTATAGCACGCGACTTGCGCCCTGTTCAGACTCGCTTTCGCTGCAGCTGCAAACCTTGTAGTTTTTAACTTTGCCACGTACTATAACTCGACGGCTCATTTTCCAAGAGGCACGAGGTCACATCCGAAGATGCTCCCTCTGCTTGTTAGCACGAGGTTTCAGGTCTGTTTCACTCCCCGCCAGGGGTGCTTTTCACCTTTCCCTCTCGGTACTGTTTCTCTATCGGTCGCTGAATGTGTTTAGCCTTGGACCGTGGTCGGCCCGGATTCGTACGGAATTTCACGTGCTCCGTATTACTTGGGTGTCTGTCTAAGAGGCCTTTTTATTTCACTTACGAGGCTTTCACTCTCTATGGCTCGATTTTCCAACTCGATTCGGTTATAAAACGGCTTTGTAACTCTTTCGGAGTTCTGCAGGACTCCGCGACAGGTCCCTCTACCCCATTTACACAACGCCTGCAGGCTTGGCATGTA